>NZ_PCQC01000005.1:0-442076 GCF_002979955.1 Pseudomonas sp. MYb2 | reverse complement strand
CGATCGGGGGATGCTTCAGACTTGAGTTCGGCTGGGTATTTCAGGTCGGTGTACTTCGCATCAACACCGCGGTCAGTCCCCTCTCCCTCTGGGCGGTCCGACGTTTCGGGAGGGCTAGGGTGAGGGGGCTTTTAGTTGCTGATCGCGAGAATGCTCGCCTGATACGACCCGACAAACACATCAAAATCCCCCACCTCGTTCTGCTCCAGCTCAGCCTGCGCTGCCAAAGAAGTACGCGCCAACTCCTCAAACTTCGCCTGCTCATCCGCCGCCAAAGGCTCGCTACGGAAAAACTCGGCATGCGCCTGGCTCTGACGCAGGGAGAACTGCGCAAAGCTTTCCTTGTGCTCGGCCATCGCCGCCAAAACTTGCGCAGACGGCGTCAGGGACGGGTCGCTGACCTTGGCCAGTTGCGCATCCAGCGCCTTGCTGTGGGCATCGCCGCCATGGCTCTGATCGAGCAGCGCTGCCAGTGGCGCGATTTGCTCCAGCAACTCGGCAGCCCAGGTCTTCATCTCCACCGATTCACCGTCACGCTGCAATTGCAGGCCCGGACGACGACCTTCCTTGACCACGCTGAGGAAGTTCGACGTCGCATTGCCGCACGAGGTGTTGGTCAGCAACGGGCTGTCGTTCAACGCGCAATACAGCAGGAACGCGTCGAGGAAGCGCGACTCGGTCAGGTCAATGCCCATCGGCAGGAACGGGTTGATGTCCAGGCAACGCACTTCAACGTACTGAATGCCACGCGCCACCAGCGCCTGAATCGGCCGTTCGCCGGTGTAGGTCACGCGTTTCGGGCGGATGTTGGAGTAGTACTCGTTTTCGATCTGCAGGATGTTGGTGTTGAGCTGCACCCACTCACCATCCTTGTGCGTGCCGACTTCGACGTACGGCGCGTACGGCGTGGCCACGGCTTTGCGCAGGCTGTCGGTGTAGCTCGCCAGATCGTTGTAGCACGGCGTCAGACCGGCCTGGGCGTTGCTCTGGTAACCGAGGTCGCTCATGCGCAGGCTGGTGGCGTACGGCAGATACAAGGTGTCCGGGTCGAGCTGTTCCAGCTGATGCGAACGACCACGCAGGAATCCGGCGTCGAGCGCTGGCGAGGCACCGAACAGGTACATCAGCAGCCAGCTGTAGCGACGGAAATTGCGGATCAGCGCGATGTAGGAAAACGACTGAAAATCGCGATCAGTGCCGACAAAGCCTTCGGTTTCGCGCAGCAACGGCCAGAGCTGTTCCGGCAGGGAGAAGTTGTAGTGAATTCCGGCAATGCACTGCATGGTTTTGCCGTAACGCAGGGCCAGGCCCTTGCGATAGACGTACTTGAGCTGACCGATGTTGGAGGTGCCGTAATAGGCGATCGGGATGTCTTCCTCGGCCGGCAACGGGCACGGCATTGATGGACTCCACAGGTACTCGTTGCCGAGTTTGCTGTAGGCAAAACGATGAATCTTGTCCAGGCTCGCCAGCGTATCGGCCGGATCCGGCAGGGCGGGCGTGATGAATTCCAGCAGCGACTCGGAGTAGTCGGTGGTGATTTGTTCGTTGGTCAGCGCGGAACCCAAGGCTTCGGGGTGCGGCGTTTGCGCCAGGCGACCTTCACTGGTCACGCGCAGGCATTCACGTTCGATACCGTGCAGGCACTGCTCGAGCAGAGAGAGGTTAGCGCGCTCGCCGAGCAGAGCCAGGCGGCGGTTGAGAAGTTCGCTCAATTTGGATTCCTTCACGCGTCAGTCGCCCCAATATGGGGGTGGGCAGGACGGTCTACAAGGGTGAAGTTGAAACTGGCGTTTTCGCCTGGTTTTTCTAGCCGGTCATCCACACACATACCCTGTAGGAGCTGCCGAAGGCTGCGATCTTTTGATTTTGTTTTTCAATAGCAAGATCAAAAGATCGCAGCCTTCGGCAGCTCCTACAGGATTCATTGCGCCGAAATTAACTCAAAATGATGACCGGTAGCTACAGGACAGCGAACGTGCCTTGTGCTTTTGCGACCAGTTTGTCGCCCTGCATCACGTCGGCTTCAACCACCAACGTGCGGCGGCCCGGGTGGATGACCCGCGCCGTGCACATGACCTCGCCGTCGGAAACGGCGCGGATATAGTTGATCTTGCACTCGATGGTCGCGCTCTGCTGATCGAAACCGTGGGTGCTGGAACAGGCCAGCCCCATGGCGATGTCGACCAGACTGAACAGCGCGCCACCGTGCAATTTGCCGCCGCGGTTGCGCAGTTCCGGTTCCAGCACCAGGGCGACTTGCGCCACCCCGGTTTCCAGGCTGTGCAGGCGGCAGCCCAACAGCTTGAAAAACGCGCTCTCGACGAGCCCGGCCGGAATCTCCATCAGCGTTTCTTCAACTGCTTGGCGTTGGCGAACAGCGAGGCCATCGCGTTGTTCACTGGCGCGGCGGTGGCGGTTTCCTTGCGTGGCGCGTTGTTCGAAGGCTGGCGTTGGGCCGAGCCCGGACGCGAGCCACGGGCACCGTCGATTTTCTCGCCCGGGGTGTCGCCCATGCGCATCGACAGGCCAACGCGTTTGCGCGGAATATCGACTTCCATGACCTTCACTTTCACCACGTCGCCGGCCTTCACCGCTTCACGTGGATCCTTGATGAATTTCTCCGAGAGCGCCGAGATGTGCACCAGACCGTCCTGATGCACACCGATGTCGACGAAGGCACCGAACGCAGTCACGTTGGTGACGACGCCTTCGAGGATCATCCCCAGTTGCAGGTCTTTCAGATCTTCGACGCCTTCCTGGAACTCGGCGGTCTTGAACTCCGGACGCGGGTCGCGGCCCGGTTTTTCCAGTTCCTGGATGATGTCGGTCACGGTCGGCAGACCGAAGGTCTCGTCGGTGAATTTCTTCGGATCCAGACGCTTGAGGAACCCGGCATCGCCGATCAGCGAGCGGATGTCGCGGTCGGTTTCAGCGGCAATGCGCTGTACCAGCGGATAGGCTTCCGGGTGAACGGCCGACGAATCCAGCGGGTTGTCGCCGTTCATCACGCGCAAGAAACCGGCAGCCTGTTCGAAGGTTTTTTCGCCCAGACGTGCGACTTTCTTCAGTGCTGCACGGGTTTTGAACGCGCCATGCTCGTCGCGGTGAGTAACGATGTTTTGCGCCAGGGTCGCGTTGAGGCCGGAGATGCGGGCCAGCAGCGCTACGGATGCTGTGTTCACATCAACGCCAACGGCGTTCACGCAGTCCTCGACCACAGCATCCAGACCACGCGCCAGTTTCAGCTGCGAAACGTCGTGCTGGTACTGGCCGACACCGATGGATTTCGGATCGATTTTCACCAGTTCAGCCAGGGGATCCTGCAAGCGGCGAGCGATGGACACCGCGCCCCGGATCGACACATCCAGATCCGGGAATTCCTTGGCCGCCAGTTCCGACGCCGAGTACACCGAAGCGCCGGCTTCAGAGACCATGACTTTGGTCATCTTCATCGCTGGATATTTTTTGATCAGTTCGATTGCCAGTTTGTCGGTCTCGCGGCTGGCGGTGCCGTTGCCGATGGCGATCAGGTCAACCGAATGCTTGGCGCACAGGGCGGCCAGAATGGCGATGGTCTGATCCCACTTGTTGTGCGGCACGTGCGGGTAAACCGTGGCGTGATCGAGCAGTTTGCCGGTCGAGTCGACCACAGCAACCTTGCAGCCAGTACGCAGGCCCGGGTCGAGACCCAGGGTTGCGCGCGGGCCAGCCGGGGCGGCCAGCAGCAAGTCGTGCAGGTTGTGGGCGAACACGTTGATTGCTTCGGTTTCGGCGCCGTCGCGCAGTTCGCCGAGCAGGTCGGTTTCCAGGTGCGTGTAGAGCTTGACCTTCCACGTCCAGCGCACCACTTCGCCGAGCCATTTGTCGGCCGGGCGGTTCTGGTTCTGGATGTTGAATTGCTGGCCGATCATGCCTTCGCATGGGTGCATGGTGCCCGGCAGCTCGTCGCCGACTTTCAGCGCGGAGCTGAGAATGCCTTCGTTGCGGCCACGGAAAATGGCAAGCGCGCGGTGCGACGGCATGCTTTTGAGCGGTTCGTCGTGTTCGAAGTAGTCGCGGAACTTGGCGCCTTCTTCTTCCTTGCCAGCGATGACGCGAGCACTGAGGGTCGCTTCCTGCTTCAGGTAGTTGCGCAGTTTTTCCAGCAGGCTGGCGTCTTCGGCGAAACGTTCCATGAGGATGTATTTCGCGCCTTCCAGCGCAGCTTTCACATCGGCCACGCCTTTTTCGGCGTCAACGAAGCGTGCGGCTTCGGTTTCCGGGGCCAGGTTCGGGTCGTTGAACAGGCCGTCGGCCAAGTCGCCGAGGCCGGCTTCCAGGGCGATCTGGCCCTTGGTGCGGCGCTTCTGCTTGTACGGCAGGTACAAGTCTTCGAGGCGGGTCTTGGTATCGGCAAGCTTGATGTCGCGCTCGAGAGCCGGGGTGAGTTTGCCTTGCTCTTCGATGCTGGCGAGGATGCTGATGCGCCGTTCGTCGAGTTCTCGCAGGTAGCGCAGACGTTCTTCCAGATGACGCAACTGGGTGTCATCGAGGCTGCCGGTGACTTCTTTCCGGTAACGGGCGATGAAGGGAACGGTAGAGCCTTCATCGAGTAGCGCGACGGCCGCTTCGACCTGTTGTGGGCGTACACCGAGTTCCTCGGCAATGCGGCTGTTGATGCTGTCCATAAAACCACCTGACATATTGTGAAAGCAGGCTCTCAGGCACGCAAATAAAGGCCCGGAGTCTGGTTGGGCGGCTAGAAAATTGCCGCTGCCTGGGTCAAAAGGCAGCCCATTGACCCGTGAAATCGAACAATTACTGCAAAATTCCGGGAAAAAGTGCCGGCCATTTACGGTAACGATTCAGACGTTGCCTGGCACAAAACGCCGCGCATTATAACCAGCGTTCTGTCATTCGGGGGCGTTGCAGTCTGTAGGCATAAACCCCGGTTTTCTGGCAGTGAAGGAAAAATCTGCTAACAATGCACACGGTGCGTATAACGGCAGCTACGCCATAATGCGCGCCGAGCTAAAAGGAGCATCCAATGAGCAGCACTGCACAAACTGCTGAAGGCGAAAAAATTCTCATCGTTGACGACGATCCGGGCCTTAGCAGCCTGCTGGAACGTTTTTTCGTCAGCAAGGGCTACCGCGCCCGTACCGTACCGAACACCGAACAGATGGATCGTCTGCTGTCGCGTGAAGTTTTCAATCTGGTCGTCCTCGACCTGATGCTGCCCGGCGAAGACGGTCTGACCGCTTGCCGCCGCTTGCGTGGCGCGAACAATCAGATCCCGATCATCATGCTCACCGCCAAAGGCGATGAGTTGAGCCGTATCAAGGGCCTGGAACTGGGCGCCGACGACTATCTGGCCAAGCCGTTCAACCCGGACGAGCTGATGGCCCGGGTCAAAGCCGTCCTGCGTCGTCAGGCTGCACCGGTGCCGGGCGCGCCGGGCAGCGAAGACGAAAACGTCACCTTTGGTGATTACGTGTTGTCGCTGGCCACTCGCGAACTGAAACGCGGCGACGAAGTGCACATGCTCACCACCGGTGAGTTTGCGGTACTCAAGGCCCTGGTGATGAACGCGCGTCAGCCGCTGACCCGCGACAAACTGATGAACCTGGCCCGTGGCCGCGAGTGGGATGCCCTCGAGCGTTCCATCGATGTGCAGATTTCCCGTCTGCGCCGCATGATCGAGCCGGATCCGTCAAAACCGCGCTATATCCAGACCGTCTGGGGCGTGGGCTACGTGTTCGTACCCGATGGTGCCGCCACCAAGTGATCGGTGATTTGTAGGAGCGGGTCTGCAGGTTTTGGTCGAATGGCCATGCCCGCAGACTCGCAATCCGCAATATGCGAGCATTGCTCGCTCCTGCAAGTGTGTAGCGGTTAAAGATGAAAACCCCCGTCTGGTTCCCCCAAAGCTTTTTCTCTCGCACCCTCTGGCTGGTGCTCATCGTCGTGCTGTTTTCCAAGGCGCTGACCCTGGTTTATCTGTTGATGAACGAAGACGTGCTGGTGGACCGCCAATACAGCCACGGCGTCGCCCTGACGCTGCGTGCCTATTGGGCGGCCGACGAAGAAAACCGCGCGAAGATCGCCGATGCTGCGACCCTGATCCGGGTGGTCGGTGCCGGTGTGCCGGAAGGCGAACAGCATTGGCCGTACAGCGAAATCTACCAGCGCCAGATGCAGGCGGAGCTTGGCGCCGACACCGAAGTGCGTTTGCGCATGCACTCACCGCCGGCGTTGTGGGTTCGTGCGCCGAGCCTGGGTGATGGCTGGCTGAAAGTGCCGCTGTATCCGCATCCGTTGCGTGGCCAGAAAATCTGGAACGTACTGGGTTGGTTCCTCGCCATCGGTTTGCTCTCGACCGCGTCGGCGTGGATTTTCGTCAGTCAGCTAAACCAGCCATTGAAGCGTCTGGTCTATGCCGCCCGGCAACTCGGCCAGGGCCGCAGTGTGCGTCTGCCGATCAGCGATACGCCGAGCGAGATGACCGAGGTTTACCGTGCCTTCAACCAGATGGCCGAAGACGTCGAGCAGGCCGGACGCGAGCGTGAGTTGATGCTGGCCGGCGTGTCCCATGACTTGCGCACACCGTTGACGCGCTTGCGATTATCGCTGGAGCTGATGGGCGACCACACCGATCTGACTGACGACATGGTGCGTGACATCGAGGACATGGACGCGATTCTCGACCAGTTCCTCGCGTTCATTCGTGATGGTCGTGACGAGTCGGTGGAAGAGGTCGATCTCAGCGATCTGGTGCGTGAAGTCGCCGCGCCGTACAACCAGAACGAAGAGAAAGTGCGCTTGCGCCTTGAGCCGATCCAGCCGTTTCCGCTGCGTCGGGTATCGATGAAACGCCTGCTCAACAACCTGATTGGCAACGCCTTGAACCATGCCGGCGGTAACGTTGAAGTCGCGGCGTATGTGTCCGGTGACGTCAGCGCGCCATATGTGGTGTTGAGCGTGATGGACCGGGGGGCGGGGATTGATCCTTCGGAGCTTGAGGCGATTTTCAACCCGTTTACCCGAGGCGATCGTGCGCGGGGCGGGAAGGGTACTGGCTTGGGTTTGGCGATCGTGAAGCGGATTGCTTCGATGCACGGCGGCAATGTTGAATTGCGTAACCGGTCCGGGGGAGGGCTGGAGGCGCGGGTGAGATTGCCGCTGGGGTTGATGTTACCAAGAGACGCCGTCTAACCCCCTAAAGCCCCTCATCGGAACGCCGCCCGCCCAGCCCTCTCCCGGAGGGAGAGGGAGCTGACCGAGGTGTCTGGGGTCATACGTCGACCTGAAAGACTGGGGCGATTGTGGATTCGGCACAGCAGGATCAGGTCGGCGTATCTCTTCTGCATCCCCCAATCAGTCCCCTCTCCCTTTGGGAGAGGGTTAGGGTGAGGGGTTTCTTGCTCTTCGCTCTAGCCCTTGCCTTTGGTGCGGGTCATATTCGGCCCGCCATTCTTCTCAAGATGCTCAATGATGATCCCCGCCACGTTCTTCCCTGTGGTGGTCTCGATCCCTTCCAGCCCCGGCGACGAGTTCACTTCCATCACCAACGGCCCGTGATTGGAGCGCAGGATATCCACACCCGCCACCGCCAAGCCCATGACTTTGGCGGCGCGCAATGCGGTCATGCGTTCTTCCGGGGTGATCTTGATCAGGCTGGCGCTGCCGCCGCGATGCAGATTTGAACGGAACTCGCCCGGTTTGGCCTGACGTTTCATGGCGGCGATGACTTTGTCGCCGACCACGAAGCAGCGAATATCCGCGCCGCCCGCTTCCTTGATGTATTCCTGAACCATGATGTTCTGCTTCAGGCCCATGAACGCCTCGATCACCGATTCGGCTGCCGTCGCGGTTTCGCACAACACCACACCGATGCCTTGGGTGCCTTCCAGCACTTTGATCACCAGCGGTGCGCCGTTGACCATGTCGATCAGGTCGGGAATGTCGTCGGGCGAGTGGGCAAACCCGGTCACCGGCAGACCAATGCCTCGACGCGACAGCAGTTGCAGCGAGCGCAATTTGTCTCGCGAACGGGCAATCGCCACCGATTCGTTGAGCGGGAACACCCCCATCATTTCGAACTGGCGCAACACCGCGCAGCCGTAGAACGTCACCGACGCGCCGATCCGCGGAATCACCGCATCAAAGCCTTCCAGCGGTTTGCCGCGATAGTGAATCTGCGGCTTGTGGCTGGCGATGTTCATGTAGGCGCGCAAAGTGTCGATCACTACCATTTCATGCCCGCGCTCGGTTCCGGCTTCGACCAGACGGCGGGTGGAATACAGACGCGGGTTCCGCGACAGCACAGCGATCTTCATGCAACACCTGTGGAGGAGGTAGATACCGGGAACACCGGCTTGTCTTGTACATATTTGATGCCCGGATTGACCACCAACTGGCCATCGATCAGGGCTTTGGAACCGAGCAACAGGCGATAACGCATGGACTTGCGGCAGGCGAGGGTGAACTCGACCGGCCAGACCCGATCACCGAGGGCCAGGGTGGTGCTGATCACGTAGCGCACCTGCGCATGACCGTTGGAGCTTTTAATGGTTTTGCGCGTCACCAGCGGTGCTTCACAACGCCGATGACGCAACTGCACCACCGTGCCCAGGTGCGCGGTGAAGCGCACCCACTTCTCGCCGTCGCGTTCGAACGGTTCGATGTCGGTGGCATGCAGGCTCGAGGTGCTGGCACCGGTGTCGATTTTCGCCCGCAGGCCCGCGACTCCCAAATCCGGAAGCGCCACCCACTCGCGCAGACCGACAACGGTCAAATGGTCAAATGTCTTCAATGGAAAAAACCAACGATTAACGCTTCCAGGCTTCAGGTGAAACCTGGGCCAACGCTTTGAATGCAGGTCTGGCGAACCAGTAGCCTTGCATCAGAAATATTCCACAGTCCGCCAGGAAGTCCCGTTCACCGGCGCTCTCGATGCCTTCGGCAATGACTGTAACGTCCAACTCCGCACAGATTGTGACAATCCCCCGGACGATCGCCTGACGAACACGGTCTTGATCGACATTGCGGATCAGCGCCATGTCGAGTTTGATCAGGTCCGGTTGGAAATCAGCCAGCAGATTGAGCCCCGAATAACCGGCACCGAAATCGTCGATGGCGGTCTTGAAGCCGAATTCGCGGTATTCACGCAGAATATTGGTCAAATGGCGATAGTTATCTACGTGCTCGCTTTCCAGCGTTTCGAAAATCAGTCGATTGATCGGGAAATTGTATTTTTTTGCCGCCTCCAACGTACTGCGAATGCATAACTCTGGACGATAGACGGCATTGGGCATGAAGTTGATCGACAAATGTGTCGGCATATTTAGATTAGCCGCGCCTTCGATGGCGCGGGTCCGGCAGAGCTGGTCGAAACGGTAGCGATTATCTTCTGTAACCTGATCCAACACGGTGAACGCGCCTTCACCGGCCACACCACGGACGAGCGCCTCGTGGGCAAAAACCGACTGATCGCGCAGATCGACGATCGGTTGGTAGGCGAAGGAAAACTCGAAGCCCAGCGGCTCGCTTTGCTGGCAGCCCTGGCAACCGGCCTTGGGTGAAGTTAATGAAGATGGGAATTTTGTCACTCGATCACTCCATGCCGATGAACCGGCCAAGATCACAGTTTATCTGGACGACCGAGTTCTTGCGCCCGACAGAATCGGTAGTACAGTTCCGACTACTGGCCGAACGAGGAATTCAAATGGCACAAAAAAGCGACGAGGACGACAAGGTCCGTCTCGACAAGTGGCTATGGGCTGCGCGTTTTTACAAAACCCGCGCGTTGGCCAAAGCGGCGATCGAGAGTGGCAAGGTGCATTGTCGAGGCGAGCGCTGCAAGCCTGGTAAAGAGCCACGTATTGGCGATGAGTTCGAAATTCGTATGGGGTTCGAAGTGCGTACGGTGAAGGTCGAGGCGTTGTCGATCGTGCGCCGCGGCGCACCGGAGGCGCAGACGTTGTACGCGGAGACCGAGGCGAGTATTGCCAAACGTGAAGCGGCTGCGGCAATGCGCAAGGCGGGCGCGCTGGGCGTTACCACGGATGGCAAACCGAGCAAAAAACAGCGGCGGGATTTGTTCAAGTTTCGAGGCGGCAGTAACGACGAATAATCGCGTTGTTGGTGCTGGCCTCTTCGCGAGCAAGCTCGCTCCCACAGGAGATTGCATTCCAATGTGGGAGCGAGCCTGCTCGCGAATCGAGGGCGCAGCCCTCGCCGAAGACAGCTCGGTATCAGGCGCTACGCACCACACTCATCCGCGCAACCAGCGGCAACTTGCCCAGTAACGCAAAGATCGGCGCCGTCACCTTCAGCCAGAAGTTCGAGGCGTGATAAGCAAACGGCGTGTAATAACCCCAGCCCAACGCCCACACCGCCAGCAACACGCCACCGATGTAATCGTCCTGACCCCAGTGCGCCCCCGCTACCAGCCGCGGCAACATGAACAACACTGCCAGGCCCCACACGGTCAAAAACTGTCCGACTGTGCGGCTGAACACGCCCATGAACAGTGCCCAGATCAGCAGCACCGAAGCATGGTCACCGGGAAAGCTCTGGCCGGAACGGTCCTTCAGCTCCCAGGTTTTTTCCAGATTCGGGAAGTAATCGCTGATGTGCACGGCGCCTTCCAGCACCATCGACGGACTGCTGTGCTGCCAATCCATGTAGTCGGCGAATTTGGAAAACAGTGCGCGAATCACCACCATCAACAACAGAATCGACAGAAACCCGAAAAAAGCCCGGCGCACATCAATCGCCTTGAACACCCAGTCGCCCTTGATCAGCAGCGTCAGCAGAATCAAGCCGACGACGATGTCGAACGGACGCAGACTTGCAATTGCCCAGATGTGGAGCCATATGGGGTTGCTGGCCAGTGGTGCATTGAGCGAGCGGAACAGCCACTCGTCGAAAATCACACACAGCGAGTTGCCCGTAGGCCATAACCAGAAAGCCAGTAGCGCTAATGGCACTACGTTGCACAGAACCAGCCGGCCGAGGTTCCACCTTGATTGGAACAAACCCGGATTGTTCATAAAATGCCTCCAATGGCTGAACAGTCAGCACCAAAAAGTGTGCCGAGAAGCGCAAATTTTCACGTCTTGTAACCATTTTGTCACCACATTCAGATACCCAGACCTATGACCGACCTACCGGATACCGATTTCACTCAACGCTTCATCTTCGATGACAGCGACACTCGCGGCGAACTGGTGGCGCTTGAGCGCAGCTACGCCGAGGTTCTTGCCAAGCACCCGTACCCGGAGCCGGTTGCGCAATTGCTGGGCGAGTTGATGGCGGCTGCCTCTTTGCTGGTTGGCACCCTGAAGTTCGACGGACTGCTGATTCTGCAGGCGCGTTCCGAAGGACCGATCCCGATGCTGATGATCGAGTGCTCCAGCGAGCGCGACATCCGTGGTCTGGCGCGTTATCACGCGGATCAGATCGCGCCGGACGCGACCCTCGCCGACCTTATGCCGAACGGCGTTCTGGCCTTGACCATCGACCCCACGGTTGGCCAGCGCTACCAGGGCATTGTCGATCTCGACGGCGAAACGTTGTCCGACTGTTTCACCAATTATTTCGTCATGTCGCAGCAGGTCGGCACGCGCTTCAAGCTCTACGCCGATGGCCGTCGCGCCCGTGGTCTGCTGCTCCAGCAATTGCCGGCGGACCGTTTGAAGGACGAAGAAGATCGCGCCGCCAGCTGGCAGCACATCACCGCACTGGCCAGCACGCTGACTGCCGATGAACTGCTCAGCCTGGACAACGAAACCGTCCTGCATCGCCTTTACCACGAAGAGCAGGTGCGTCTGTTCGATGTGCAGAATCTGCGCTTCCGTTGCAGTTGCTCGCGGGAACGCTCGGGCAATGCGCTGGTCAGTCTGGGTCTGGAAGATGCGCAAGCCTTGGTTGCCGAACAGGGTGGCACCGTCGAGATCGATTGCCAGTTCTGCAACGAGCGATACCTGTTCGATGCAGCCGATATCGCTCAATTATTCGCCGGTGCAGGTGTCGACACGCCATCCGATACCCGGCACTAAAACGGTTCAGCGCAGGTAAATTCACTGCTCAAACGCGCAATTACGCCGTTACGACGGGAGGGCCCTACTCTTTTTGGGCTTTTCTGGCATAATCCGGCCCACTTTTTTCGCGGTAGTAGTGCACGACTTTCTACTACAAAACGTTTGGAGCACACTCGGCCACTGGCCGACGGGGAACCTCATGACGCAAGCCAATAACGCCGTGTACACCGATCTGAGTGTTGATGATCTGGTAAAAGAAGCCCTGAATCGCGGTGAGGGCGAGCTTGCCGATACCGGCGCTCTGGTAGTCCGCACCGGTCATCGCACCGGCCGTTCGCCAGTCGATCGTTTCATCGTTGAAGAGCCTTCCACTCAGGCTGCTATCGCCTGGGGCCCGATCAACCGCAAGTTCCCGGCCGACAAGTTCGATGCCCTGTGGGACCGCGTAGAAGCATTCAACAACGCGCAAGAGCACTTCGTTTCCCACGTGCATGTAGGCGCGGCCGAAGATCACTACCTGGCCGTGAAAATGACCACCCAGACTGCCTGGCAGAATCTGTTCGGTCGTTGCCTGTTCATCAATCCGGCCCAGTACAACCCGGCTGGCCGTGAAGAGTGGCAAGTGCTCAATGTCGCCAACTTCGAGTGCGTGCCTGAGCGTGACGGCACCAACTCCGACGGTTGCGTGATCCTCAACTTCGCGCAGAAGAAAGTGCTGATCGCTGGCATGCGTTACGCCGGTGAAATGAAGAAAGCCATGTTCTCCGTGCAGAACTTCCTGCTGCCGGCTGCTGACGTGCTGCCAATGCACTGCGCTGCCAACATCGGCGAAGAAGGCGACGTGACCCTGTTCTTCGGTCTGTCTGGCACCGGTAAAACCACCCTGTCGGCCGACGAAAGCCGTTACCTGATCGGTGACGACGAACACGGCTGGGGCGAAGGCGTGGTGTTCAACATCGAAGGCGGTTGCTATGCCAAGTGCATCGATCTGTCCGAGAAGAACGAGCCGGTTATCTGGAAAGCCATCAAGCACGGCGCAGTACTGGAAAACGTCGTTATCGACGATGCCAAGCACGCCGACTACGCCGATGTCAGCCTTACCCAGAACAGCCGCGCCGCTTACCCGCTGGAGCACGTTGCCAAGCGTTCCGAGCACAACCTCGGTGGCGAGCCAAACGCGGTGATCTTCCTGACCTGCGACCTGACCGGCGTCCTGCCGCCAGTGTCGATCCTCAATGAAGAACAAGCGGCCTACCACTTCCTGTCCGGTTACACCGCTCTGGTGGGCTCGACTGAAATGGGTTCGGGCAGCGGCATCAAGTCGACCTTCTCCACCTGCTTCGGCGCACCGTTCTTCCCGCGCCCGGCCGGCGAATACGCAGAGCTGCTGATCAAGCGCATCCGCGGTTTCGGCTCCAAGGTTTACCTGGTCAACACAGGCTGGACTGGCGGCGGCTACGGCGTTGGCAAACGCTTCAACATCCCGACCACCCGTGCGGTGATCGCAGCGATCCAGAGCGGCGCGCTGATCGGTGCTGCCACCGAGCACCTCGACACCATCAACCTCGACGTGCCCCTGGCCGTACCGGGCGTTGAAACCAACCTGCTCAACCCACGCAACACCTGGGCTGACAAGGCTGCGTACGACGAGGCTGCCAAAGCATTGGCCGGTCTGTTCATCGAGAACTTCAAGAAGTTCGAAGTGAGCGACGCGATCAAGGCTGCTGGGCCGAAGTTATAAGATTGGTTTGGGGTGAATGAAAAAGCCGCCCTTTGGGGCGGCTTTTTTGTGGGCGTTTTTCCTGTTATGCGTCTTGTTTTAGCGTTTTCTTCAGTAACGAAGACAGTGAGTGAGTACAGTGGGAAGTTCTTGAGACGCTCTTCACTAACATTTGCGGCTTCGACAACATTTGTTTGTGACGTCGGAATTTTTCCTGCTTTTGGTACCCCGTGCGTTGGTTTACTCGCCGGACCTTTGCTAGCGGGATTCTTTGAATAGAGAAGACTTGCGTCTTGCTGGCGATAACCCGGTTCATCTGTTGCACCCAATCGAATCATGTCTTGCTCTAAAACTGCAGGCAATTAAGTGCCCGCAGCATACAGCGCATGCGTATATACGATCCAATCGGGTGACCAAGCCCGAGCCACTGATTGGTCAGCGACAGTCACGACTATAGGCTCACACCCTCAAGCCTCGATAGGCGACAAAGACTCTAATCCTGTAGGAACCGGACGAAGATTTTGCCGGACGTCGCTATCGTCTGATCATCACCTTTCAACGCAAATGCGCATACGCCGAAATATCCAGCACACTCGTCGCCAGCCCGGTCGCCGGCGAGTAAATCGCACCTTTCACCGTCGAGAACGGCACGCCTTTACTGCCCAGAGAAACATAGCGCTCACCTTTGTCCAGTTCGGTAAAGTAGGTGTAGGAAAGTTTGTGCATCAGTTTGTATTTCGCTTCGTCGCGAACGACGTTGGCGGTGAGCGTTTTCAGGTCGGCATCGCTCAGGTTAAGCGTTTTCGTCAGAGACACGCCCCAACGCTTGAGACATGTTTCGGCGAGATGGCGGACGATCCGGCCAGGATCGACGAGCGCTTTCATGTCGCTGCTGTTGGTCGGTACGCCGCCGCCGGCGGTAGCATTGCCGGCCAGGGTGGCGTGACGGCCGGCCATTGGATAGACAGAGGTTTTGGTGCCCGTGGCGGTTTGCGGGATCACGCAACTGAAGCCTTTGGAGCGCTCGTCGCGGGCGTAGAAACCGACGTATTCCTTGACGTTGCTGGCCAGCTTGACCCGCTCATCCTGAAAGTTGCCAATTCCCGGTACCGGATCAATGGCAAAAATGTTTACCGGGATGTTTTTCAGTGCGCTGTCCTTGAACATTGCGTTGGCCAACATATGGCAACTAATGCCGCCGCGGCTCCAGCCGACCAGATTAACCTTTGTCGGAATGATGCCGTCTTTACGGAAAGTCTTGATGATTTGTTCCTGTAACTTCTGCTGGGTAACGCTACGGTCGCCGTAGTTATATTTACGCCAGAACCAGGAACCTTTGATCTCTACATCTTCAATAGGAATACCGGCAGCCTTCAGGCGGTTGTATTCCGCCTCGGTCAGTTGCTGGCGCTGCCAGTCGCACTTGCCTTTGATGATGTTCATGGCGTGCATTACGTTTTCCTCCCAGCCTGTGCCAAACAGGGTGCCGGTCAGGCCGTATTCCTTGGTTTTGGTAAACAGGTCGTCGGCTTGCAAGTTGCCGCTGCCAGGGCCGTCGACCACGATAAACTCCGCAAACTCGTGGCCGGTATGATTCGAAGCGAGGGTCGAAACGATCTCGCCATCCCAGAAGTTCTCATGATTATTATCGAACTTGTTGGAGCCGGTGCCACAAAAAAAGATGGTTAAAACTGTCATGGTGTTGCCCTTGGTTAATGTAAGAGCAGCAACTTAGTGTTGATAAGGTTAATAAATAAAGCGATGTGTTGTTTCCAGGTTTGTAGTTTTGAAGTTTGTCTCGCTCAGGATGGTGTTTGTTTGGCAACTTCGAGCAAGTCGCAGCCATCTTTGATCAATAAATAAAGTGCGTTGACGATGTTGGGTATGTCTTTTACGTCAGATTGTTTGAAACACAAACAATAGAGCGTTTCCAGCAAATCACTGGCGGCGCGCAGACGCTGGTCTGCAGCATCGAGCAAGTCGCCGTGGCTGGCGTGCGTGTCGATGACCAATACAGGGTTTTCGCTGTAGCAAGTCTTGAGAGGGCGATAGCGGTTGATCATGGTGAGGCGGGTCCTTTGCAAAGGCGCTCGTTCGGGCCGACAGGGTATTTCAGCCGCGCCGGCCACTATAGGAGAGCGTTACGCAGCCGAACAAGACCGCCGAAGTGGACAGAATTCGTAGGGGTTTTTCCGTGGTGCGGGCATTTGCCCTACGCGTATTCAGGGGTTTTTTCAGGCAAAACCCCTACGCGAAAAATTTCCTACGGGTTTGTCAGGCGCTTCGCAGTAAACCTCTGTATGGTGCGCGCCAGAATCTGTGGGACGTTTCCAAACGTCCGATACACGCTTAAAGGGAATTAGGTATGCAATGGCTACGAATGGCCTCGATTGTGTTGCTGTGGGTCAGTGGTTGCCGCATGACGTTAGCGGCCGAAGCCGGCAACGTGCTGGTGCTCAATCATCTCGACCGCACCGGTTGGCCAGAAACGCTCGCCAGCCAGACGAATCTCGACACCGCCTCTCGCGCTGAAGTGTTGATGTTCGGCAAAGCCTTGCTGGCAAGCGAAGCGCTGGACGAGTCCGGGCTTGAGCAACGTTTGGGCGTCTCGCACGTTCAGCTCAAGTCAATCCGGCAAGTGCGCGACAATCTGTGGGATCGCTTGCTCGCGACCTATCGCCACGCCAGTCAGGACTGTGACGGGCAACCATTTTGTCCGCGGGTGCGCAGTGTTGCCGATCTGCGTCAGTTGTCGGCGGCATTTACCGGCGATATCAGTCCGGCGCATGCGTTGTGGGCGAGCAGAAGCCTGGATGTGCATGAGCGCGTGCTCGACGAGCAACTGCGGGTGGCCGTGCTGCAACCGTGAGTCTTGCGTCGGGTTGACCGGCCTCTTTGCGAGCAGGCTCGCTGCCACCAGGGTTAGTGGATCCGCTGTATCATTGCGAATCGATTTGGCCCTGACCTTTTCTCGACTCGCTGCGATCGCCCGCTAGGCTGTTGGCATTACAGCAGTCAACGGAGTGACAGCGAATGCACAACACCCTGGAACAGGTTTTTGGTTATCCACAGTTTCGGCCTGGGCAAGAGGCCGCGATCAGCGCTGTATTGGCCGGGCGTTCGGCGGCGGCGATTTTTCCAACAGGTTCCGGAAAATCGATTTGCTACCAATTGCCGGCGCTGTTGCTGCCGCACCTGACGCTGGTGGTTTCGCCATTGCTGGCGTTGATGCAGGACCAGTTGGCATTCCTGCAACGTCACGGAATCCCGGCGGGCAGCATCGATTCGGCACAGAGCCGCGAAGACGCCAATGACGCCATGGCTCGTGCCCGTTCGGGTGAGCTGAAGATCCTGATGATCTCTGTCGAGCGTTTGAAAAACGAGCGCTTCCGTAACTTTCTGCAGCAAGTACCGATCTCGTTGCTGGTGGTAGACGAGGCGCATTGCATCTCGGAGTGGGGCCACAATTTCCGCCCCGACTATCTCAAACTGCCGGACTATCAGCGCCAGTTCAACATCCCGCAGACCTTGCTGCTGACGGCCACCGCCACGCCGAAAGTGATCGCCGACATGCAGGCCAAATTCGCCATCGCCCCTGACGATGTGGTAACCACCGGTTTCTATCGGCCCAACCTCAATCTGCTGGTGGAACCGGTACGTGGCCAGGACAAGCGGCGGCGTCTGGTCGAGTGGATGACCGAGCGGCCGGGGCAACCAAGCATCGTCTACGTGACCTTGCAGAAAACCGCAGAGCATATCGCCGAACATCTCGAGCGCAACGGCATTCAGGCCGAGGCTTATCACGCAGGCCTTCCCCACGACAAACGCGAAGCGATCCAGAAACGCTTCATGGCCGGGCAATCCAATTGCATCGTCGCGACCATCGCTTTTGGCATGGGCATCGACAAAAGTGACATCCGCAATGTCGTGCACTTCGACCTGCCCAAATCCATCGAAAACTACAGCCAGGAAATCGGTCGCGCCGGGCGTGACGGGCAGCCGTCGGACTGTCTGGTGCTGGCCAATCGCGACAGCCTCAACGTGCTGGAAAACTTCGTTTACGGCGACACGCCGGAACGCGAAGGCATTCGCTATGTGCTCGACGAATTGAAAGCATCGGTGCCGGAAGGGCAGTGGGAGTTCTTGCTCGGACCGCTGGCGGATCAAAGCAATATTCGTTCGTTGCCGCTGAAGACATTGCTGGTGCAACTGGAACTGCACGGCTTGATTGCGCCGCGCTATGCGTATTACGCCGAGTACCGTTTCAAATACCTGCTGGAGCCTGAGGCAATCCTTGAGCGATTCGAGGGCGAGCGCAGGGCTTTCGTCGCGGCGCTCATCCAGACCTCGACCCGCGCACGCACCTGGGCCACGGTGAATTTCGACGCGATGTACGCGCAGTATTCGGCGGAGCGTAACCGGGTGGTGACGGCGCTGGATTACTTTCAGGAGAAGGGTTGGGTCGAGCTTGAAAGCAAGCAGATGACTGAGGTCTACAGCCTGCTCAATAGTGACTTTGACAGCGATGCCCTGAGCGCTGAGCTGCATGACTATTTCACCCGACATGAGCGGGCCGAAGTGGCGCGCATCCACGCGATGCTTGAAGTGTTCGCCAGCGAACGCTGTCTGGGTTATCGCCTGGCGGAGTATTTTGGTGATCACAATGCGCCCGAACAGTGTGGGCATTGTTCGGTGTGTCACGGGCAGGTTGCGCGGTTGCCGGCACCACCGGAGTTGCCAGCGCTTGTGGATAAAAACTTTGCGGCGTTGTGTGGCGATTTTATCCACAGGCATGAGCAGCACACCGGGGTCATCCCGACGGCGGAGCGGCTGACGCGGTTCTTGTGCGGCATCAGCGTGCCTTTGTTCACCAAACTCAAGGCGCGCGCTATTCCCGGGTTTGCTGCCTTGGAGGAATATCCCTACGCCGAAGTCCGCAGCTGGGCGCAAGAGCACCTCTGATCGCTGTAGGAGCTGCCGAAGGCTGCGATCTTTTGCTCTTGAAAAAATCACCATCAAAAGATCGCAGCCTTCGGCAGCTCCTACGTCAAGTGTCATCAAGGCGGGGGCTCCATCCATCCGCTGAATGTCGATCATCACGGTAATAAACTTCAAAAACCATGGCGGGCTGACTATGGTTGGGATCTGTCTTCGGATCGCCAACAAGAGAACAACATGAGCCAGACATCTTTCGATATTCAGCAGGCTGCCGTGATCGGTGCGGGCACCATGGGCCGTGGCATTGTCATGTGCCTGGCCAATGCCGGCGTGACGGTGCAGTGGGTAGATAACAACCCACAGATGCTTGAACAGGCACTCGCGACTGTCGCCGACACCTATGCACACAACGTGCGGCAGGGGCGGATTGATCAGGCCGAGGCTGATGCGCGCGTTGCCCGGGTCAGTGCGGCGGCGGATTACGCGGCGATTCGTAATGTCGATCTGGTGATCGAAGCGGTGTACGAGAATCTTGAGCTCAAGCAGAAAATCTTCCGCGAGCTGGATGGTTTGTTGAAGCCTGAAGCGCTGTTGGCGAGCAATACCTCAGCACTGGATATCGATGCGATTGCCGCGGCGACAAAGCGCCCGACTCAGGTGCTCGGCCTGCATTTCTTCAGCCCGGCGCACATCATGAAACTGCTGGAAATCGTCCGGGGTGCTCAGACTTCACCGGCCGCGCTGGAAGCGGCGCTGGCGCTGGGCAAACGCATGGGCAAAGTCAGCGTGGTATCCGGCAACTGCCACGGCTTTATCGGCAACCGCATGCTGCATCCGTATGTGCTGGAGGCGCGCAAGATGTTGCTTGAAGGCGCTTATCCACAGCAGGTCGATGCGGCGTTGCAGGGGTTCGGTTTCGCCATGGGGCCGTTCCGCATGTACGACGTGGTCGGCATCGATCTGGAATGGCGCGCGCGTGAGTTGGCCGGCAAGGGCCAGGATGCGCCAGAGGTGCAGGTGGATAACCGTCTGTGCGAAATGGGCCGTTTTGGGCAAAAGTCTGGCAACGGCTATTACCATTACGAGCCGGGCAGCCGTCAGGCTGAGCATGATCCTGAGGTCGATGCGCTGGTCTTGCAGGTCAGCGAAGGGTTGGGCTTCCAGCGTCGTGAGATCGGTGCGGAGGAGATTCTCGAGCGCTCCCTGCTGGCATTGGTCAACGAAGGCGCGAAGATTCTCCAGGAAGGCATTGCAGAGTCTGCGCATGACATTGATCTGGTATACCTGAACGGCTACGGCTTCCCGGCGGACAAGGGCGGGCCGATGGCCTGGGCGGATCAGCAAGGGCTGGTGGATATTCATCAGCGCTTGCTGGCGCTGGAGACGCGACAGGGCGATCAGTGGAAACCGGCGCGGTTGATTGGTGAGTTGGCGGCGCAAGGGAAGGGGTTTGCTCAAATGTGATGTCGCCGCCAGAATCGATCCCCCTCACCCCAGCCCTCCCGAAACGTCGGACCGCCCCCAAAGGGGGCGAGGGGAAAGGGAGCCGATCTGCGTAGGTTTCAACATTTGAGTCCGACTCGGAGGATCAGGTCGGTGTATTTCGAGAGAACACCTCGGTCAGTCCCCTCACCTCTGGGAGAGGGCTAGGGTGAGGGCAAGCGCCCTCACTGAAAAAACAAGAGAACCAGCCCAGCCATGTCCACCCCTCAACGCACCGACTACCCACACTTCCAGCCCATCACCACGCGCTGGCACGACAACGACGCCTACGGTCACGTCAACAACGTTACCTACTACAGCTTCTTCGACACGGCCGTGAACACTTACCTGATTCAGGTCGGTGGTCTGGATATTCATGACGGCGACGTGGTGGGTTTCGTGGTCAGTTCGGCCTGTGACTACTTCGCCTCGATCGCCTTTCCGGATCTGATCGAGATCGGTCTGCGGGTCGGCAAGCTGGGCAACAGTTCGGTGCAATACGAATTGGCGGTGTTCAAGGTCGGTGAAAACGAGGCCTGTGCGGCCGGGCGCTTCGTGCATGTATTCGTTGATCGGGCAAGCAATCAGCCGGTGCCGATCCCTGTCAGGTTACGCGAGGCGCTGGAACGCCTGGTGGTTTGAAAAAAACAAAAAAAATCGCAGCCCTCGGGCTGCGATTTTTATTCAAGCACTCGCCTTAGTGATGGCGATAGTACTTGTGGTGCTTGCGGTGGCCATAGGCATGACCGCGACCACGGTGATCATCGCGATAGTAGCGACGGTCACGACCGCGATCGTAATGACGATCGTCGTCATCGCTCTTGTTGCCCATGTAGTTACCCAGCGCGCCACCGGCGCCGCCACCTGCGGCGGAGCCGATCAGGCTGCCGGTGGTGCCGCCCATGCTGCGGCCAACCACGTTACCGCCGGCCGCGCCCAACGCACCACCGATGGCGGCTTCGCCACGGCTACGTTTGTCGGCGCCGACCGCACTACCACCCGCGCCGCCCAAGGCTGCGCCGATGGTGGAACCTGTATTGCCGCCTAAGGACTGACCGACGACCGAGCCAAGAACCCCGCCCAATGCGCCGCCCACACCTGCTTCGGTGGTGCCGCCTGCGGAAGCAAAACCACTGACCAGGCCAAGGGACAACAAGAGAATCGAGGAGAACTTCATAGATGAGCCTCAAAGGGATGACGGCGCCGATCCTGAGGCTGTGTAACAAGCGTGACAATCGAAATCCGACGAATAACACGACTTGTATACAATTTTGCAAGTTGCTGTTTTATCAGCGGAACTTAACCGTTTTTCGCCGGTCTTTAGCTACTTCGGACAGGCCGTTTTTGTGAAAAAACGGCCTTTTTTGTGGGCGTTGAAAAGAGACAAATGCAGAGAAGTTCGTTGCATCTAAAACCGCTATCGCGAGCAGGCTCACTCCTAAAGTGACTGCGTTCCTACAGGTAAAACACGATCAACTGTAGGATTGAGCCTGCTCGCGATGGCAATCGGACTGAAACCGAGTTAAGCCGACTTGGCCATGATCAACCCGGTTTCACTCGCCGCTTCCAGCCGAATCGCAATGAACTTCGACGTTGGCGTATGGCTGCCATCCCCGGTGCTCTCCAGCGGCACCAACGGATTCACTTCCGGGTAATAAGCCGCCGCTTGACCCGCTGGAATATCAAACGCCAGCAAGGTGAAGCCCTTCACCCGACGCTCACGACCATCGTCCCATATCGAAACAATGTCAGCCTTCTGCCCCGGACGGAAGCCCAGACGAATGATGTCGGCCTCATTGGCGAACAACACGTCACGCTGTCCCTTGACCCCGCGATAACGGTCGTCGAGACCATAAATCGTCGTGTTGTACTGATCGTGGGAACGCATCGATTGCAGGATCAGATCCGGCAGTTGTCCGGTCGCGCGGGTGCGTTCGTGCACCAGATCCTTGGGCAACATGTTCGCGCGGAAGTTGGCCCGGCCCGACGGCGTGTTCCACTTGCGTGCGCCGGCGCTGTTGCCGAGGTAGAAACCGCCCGGGTTTTTGATCTTCTCGTTGAACTCTTTGAAATTCGGAATGGTGTCGGCGATCAGTTCGCGAATGCGTCCGTAATCGGCCACCAGCCAGTTCCAGTCCACCGGTTTGCTGCCCAAAGTGGCGGCAGCGATGCCGGCGATGATCGACGGCTCCGAACGCATCTGGTTCGACAGTGGCTGCAACTGACCATTGGAGGCGTGAACCATGCTGAACGAGTCCTCGACGGTGACCGCTTGCGGGCCTTCGGTCTGGATGTCGATGTCGGTGCGACCGAGGCACGGCAGGATCAGCGCGTCTTTACCGTGGGCCAGGTGGCTGCGGTTGAGTTTGGTGCTGATCTGCACGGTCAGGTCGCAATTGCTCAGTGCGGCGAACGTACGCGGGCTGTCCGGCGTGGCTTGGGCGAAGTTGCCGCCCAGACCGATAAAGACTTTGGCGCGTCCCTCGGCCATCGCATGGATCGCCTCGACCACGTTATGGCCATTATGACGCGGTACTTTGAACTGGAAGCGTCGCTCCAGCGAATCGAGGAACGCCACCGGCGGACGCTCGTTGATGCCCATCGTGCGGTCGCCTTGCACGTTACTGTGGCCGCGCACCGGGCACAGACCTGCACCCGGTTTGCCGATGTTGCCGCGCAGCAGCATCAGGTTGGCGATTTCCTGAATGGTCGGCACCGAATGGCGATGCTGGGTGATGCCCATCGCCCAGCACATGATCACGTTCTTGCCTTTGGCGTACATGCGTGCGGCTTGTTCGATCTCGACCAGGGTCAGGCCCGATTGCGCGACGATCTGCTCCCACGGTGTGTCATCGACCACACCGAGATACTCCAGCACGTTGGCGCTGTGGGCATTGAGGAAGTCGTGATCGAACACGGCAGGTTCGCCGGCCTTCTGCGCGTCGCGCTCCCACTGCAGGAGAAACTTGGCCATGCCGCGCAGCAGCGCCATGTCGCCACCGAGGGCTGGACGGAAATACGCAGTGTTGGTCGGCTTGTCACCGTTGGTGAGCATTTCAATCGGGTGCTGCGGGTGCTGGAAACGTTCCAGGCCACGCTCTTTCAACGGGTTGATGCACACCACTTGCGCGCCGCGTTTCACCGCTTCACGCAGTGGTTCGAGCATGCGCGGGTGGTTGGTGCCCGGGTTCTGGCCCCAAACGAAGATCGCATCGGCATGTTCGAAATCGTCGAAGGTCACGGTGCCTTTGCCGACGCCGACACTTTGCGCCAATGCCACACCGCTGGCTTCGTGGCACATGTTCGAGCAGTCAGGAAAGTTGTTGGTGCCGTAAGCGCGCACGAACAGCTGATACAGGTACGCCGCCTCGTTGCTGGCGCGACCCGAGGTGTAGAACTCGGCCAGATCCGGGCTCGGCAGACTTTGCAGGTGCTTGGCGATCAGGGTGTAGGCGTCGTCCCAACTGATCGGCTTGTAGCGGTCGGTTTCGGCGTCGTAAACCATTGGCTCGGTCAGACGACCCTGATACTCCAGCCAGTAGTCGCTCTGCTCCAGCAACGAAGTGACGCTGTGCTTGGCGAAGAACTTGGCATCCACGCGGCGTTTGGTCGCTTCCCAGTTCACCGCTTTCGCGCCGTTCTCGCAGAACTTGACCATGCCGCTTTCCGGCGAATCACCCCACGCGCAGCCCGGGCAGTCGAATCCGCCGTTCTGGTTGGTCTTGAGCATCATGCGCAGGTTTTTCAGGGCGTTGTCGCTGGTCAACCAGGCCTGAGCCACACTGATCAGAGCACCCCAGCCGCCGGCGGCACCTTTGTAAGGCTTGTAACGCGGGACAGGTTTCTGGTCGGCTTGATGATGTTGGCTCACGCTTGATTCTCCATCGCGGGGCTGTACACCCGCGGCGCACTTTTCTGCGGCAGGTGGATGAGATTGAGGTTGTGTCGACGGGCCCATTGCACGGCAAGGCCGGTGGGTGCGGACAGGCTGACCAGGGTCTGGATGCCGGCACGCAAGACTTTCTGGATCAATTCGAGGCTGCAACGGCTGGTGACAATCGCCAGTCCGCCTGCTGTGGATATCTTTTGCCGGATGAGGCCGCCGATCAGTTTGTCGAGGGCGTTGTGTCGGCCGATGTCTTCGCGCCCAAGCAGCAATTCGCCGCTGGCATTCATGAACACCGCCGCGTGCACCGCGCCGCAGTGCTGACCTAAAGGTTGAAACGCGCCGATGCGCTGGCGCAAACCGTCCAGCCATTCAATCGGCGGCAACGGCGCGCCGGCCAAAACCTGGAGATCGGGCAGCGCCTGCTCAACGGCTTCAACGCCGCACAGTCCGCAACCACTGGTGCCCGCCAGTTGCCGGCGCTGTTGCTTGAGGTTCCAGAACGCGCGGTTGGCGATGGTCACTTGCGCGTATTGCGCAGACCCGGCGCCGGTCAGTTGCAGGTCGTAGATGTCTGTCGCGTCTTCGATGATGCCGCTGCCGAGGCTGAAGCCGACGATGAAGTCTTCAAGGTCGGTCGGTGTCACCAGCATCACTGCTTGGCTGATGCCGTTGTACGCGATCGCCAACGCGACTTCTTCGGCCAGCGCGGTGCTGGCCGATTCCTCACGGGGTAAATCGCTGTAACTGTAAGTCTGGCTGGCGGCTGGCGCGGGCGTTTCGAGTGCTGGCGCCGCGCAGGCTGGGCGCTTGGCGTTCATGGCATCACCGACGGATTGATCAACGTTAAGACTAGGCGCGGCAACTTGTCGCGTCTAATTGCTACTGTCGATCTATCGATAGATGCCGTCGATCAAGCGTCGCCTGGCGATTGCTGATACAGCGCAAAACAGGCCTCGGCCAGCGCCGAGCGTGGCGCTCCGCGACGCATGATCAGGCCCAGCGGGGCGAGGGTTTGAGCGTTTTCGATGGGTTGCAGGCGCAGGTGATCGGTGAGCTTTTCCAGGCCACCGTCGAGCGGCATGATCGCGCAGCAAAAACCGCCGTGCACGGCTTGTAACAATTGATGGACGGCATCGGTTTGCAGCAAGGGTTGCGGGGTCAGGCCGCGGCTGTGGAAGTTGTGGTCGATGGACTGGCGAAAGTGCATGCCGCTGGTGAGCATGCCCAGCGGCAGTTCGATCAGCGATTGCCAGCTCAACGGTGTGTCGCCAAACGTGAAAGTGCGCTGGTCGTAGAGCAGGCCCATGCGGGTTTCATTGAAGGCGAGGGATTCGAAGCGCTCGTTATCCAGACGATCCAGGTAGGACACGCCGAGATCGATGCGGTTGTTCGCCAAATGTTCGAGGATCTGTTCGGAACTCAGCGCCGACATTTCAAAGCGCAAATTCGGGTGGGCGCTGTGCAGGCGTTGCATCAACGGCAGTGGATCGAAACTCGACAGTGGTACCACGCCCAGTCGCAGCGTGCCGATCAGGTTGCCGCGACAGGCTGCCGCTTCTGCATGCAACCCGTCGTAAGCCGCCATCACCGAGCGTGCCCACGCCAGCACCCGCTCGCCCGGTGCGGTGAAGCCTTCGAAGCGCTGGCCACGGTTGACCAGCGGCAGGTCGAGTTCTTCTTCGAGGCTGCGCAGGCGCATCGACAGGGTTGGCTGGGTGATGTGGCAACGCGCGGCGGCCTGGCCGAAGTGGCGGGTTTCGTCGAGGGCGATGAGGAATTTCAGCTGCTTGATGTCCATCTTCGCTCCGGGTATTGGCGGGGTGGGCGATTCTAACTCGGCCGTGCCGGCAGGGTCATTGGTCGGCTTTGAACCGGGTTTGTCTGCGGTGGTCTAGGCTTGGACGACTGACCCTTTATTCCATGGAGAGAACCACGATGAGTCTTTTAAGTTTTGTAAAAGAAGCCGGTGAAAAGCTGCTCGATCTGCTGACCCCGGGTAACGCCAATGCCAGTGAGCAGTTGAAGGAACACATCAGCAAGGTCGGCCTGGGCAATCCGAATGTGCAGGCAACGGTAGACGGCGACAAAGTGACCGTTACCGGTGAAGTCGCGAGTCAGGAAGAGAAAGAAAAGATTTTGCTGGCGGTGGGCAATATTGCCGGGGTTGGCAGCGTGGATGATCAGATCACCGTGACCGGTCCGGTGGTGGCTGCAGCAAAATTTGTCGTGGTGAAAAAAGGCGACACCCTCAGCGCGATTTCCCTCGCTGTGTATGGCAACGCCAACCAGTACAACAAGATCTTCGAGGCCAACAAGCCGCTGCTGTCGCATCCGGACAAGATCTATCCGGGGCAGACGCTGCGTATTCCTGAGTAACACGTCGTAACGCCACTAGAAGCAGGCTCGCTCCCACATTGGATCGCATTCCAAATGTGGGAGCGAGCCTGCTCGCGAATGGGCCAACTCGGTATCAAAGCCCTGCAATCAAACTGCGGTAATCCTCAACCGCCGCAAACTCAGCCGTGTCCTTCGGCCCCTTGCGGCTGTCCGGCTCTTTCACCGCCAGCAAATGCGCGACCCCAAAATCCCGCGCACTGCGCAGAATCGGCAAGGTATCGTCGATGAACAGACTGCGCGCCGGATCAAAGCCGATGTCCGCCTGCAAGGCATCCCAAAACTGCGGGTTCTCCTTGGGATAACCATAATCGTGCGAGCTGATCAGCCGTTCGAAATACGGTGCCAGTTCAATCCGTTCAAGTTTCAGCGACAGTGAATCACGATGGGCATTGGTGATCATGATCACCCGTTTTCCTGCCCGTTTGATCGCCTCCAGAAACGTATCGGCATCCGGTCGCAGGGCGATCAGATGGGCGGTTTCCTGTTTCAGTTCGCGCACCGACAGCTTCAGTTCGGCACTCCAGAAATCCAGGCAGTACCACTGCAACTGGCCGGCGTGGCGCTCAAACAGCGGCTGCAATTCCATCTCCGCCATGGCTCGGCTGACCCCGTGCAGTTCCGCGTAGCGCTGGGGCAGGTGTTCCAGCCAGAAGTGGTTGTCGAAGTGCAGATCCAGCAGCGTGCCGTCCATGTCGAGCAGAACGGTATCGATGGCGGACCACGGTAATGAAGGCATGGCAACGTCTCGAACAGTAGAAAGATATCCGACATAAACAATCGGGAAAGCCGCGTTATAGTAGCGCGTTCACGCCAAGGAGCTTTGCATGCGCCAGAAACCCACCGTACTCGCCCGCGAGATCGTCGCCACCAGTCGCCTGTTCTGCGTTGAAGAACTCAAACTGCGGTTCTCCAATGGCGTGGAGCGCACATACGAGCGTTTGGTCGGCAAAGGTGCGGGCTATGGCGCGGTGATGATTGTGGCGATGCTGGACAGCGAGCACGCGGTGCTGGTCGAGGAATATTGCGGCGGCACTGATCAATATGAATTGTCCTTGCCCAAAGGTTTGATCGAGCCGGGCGAGGATGTATTGGCGGCGGCTGAGCGTGAGCTCAAGGAAGAAGCCGGTTTCGGTGCCCGACAACTGGAGCATCTGACCGAGCTGTCGCTGTCGCCCGGTTACATGAGCCAGAAGATCCAGGTGGTGCTGGCCACCGATCTGTACGAAGAGCGGCTGGAGGGTGACGAGCCTGAGCCGATGCGGGTCGACAAGGTCAACCTGCGTGATTTATCGGCGCTGGCGCAGAATCCGCAATTCTCCGAAGGGCGGGCGCTGGCGGCGTTGTACCTGACCCGTGACTTGCTGACGCAACGCGGATTCTTTCAGTCATGAGTGAGATGTCGATGAAGTTTCCCCATCCGTTGATGGCGCCAGTGGTCGAGCTGGCCTTGCAGGCGGGCGAAGCCATTTTGCCGTTCTGGCGTGCGGGCGTTGAAGTGATGGCCAAGTCCGATGACTCGCCGGTGACGGCAGCGGATCTGGCTGCACATCATCTGATCGTCGCCGGGCTGACGGCGTTGGATCCGAGCATTCCAGTGTTGTCCGAAGAGGACGCCAACATTGCGCAAAGCGTACGCGCCGGTTGGCAGCGCTGGTGGCTGGTGGACCCGCTGGACGGCACCAAGGAGTTCATCAGCGGCAGTGAAGAGTTCACGGTTAACATCGCGCTGATTGAAAACGGTCGGGTGGTGTTCGGTGTGGTGTCGATGCCGACCAACGGTCGTTACTACGTCGGAGGCGCCGGGCTCGGCGCCTGGCGTTGCGACCAGGGCGGCACGCCGATTGCGATTCAGGTGCGTGATGTACCGGGGCCGGGCGAAACGTTCACCGTTGTCGCCAGCCGTCGCCACTCCAGTCCTGAACAGGAGCGCTTGCTGGCCGGGTTGAGTGCGAGTCTGGGTGAACTGCAATTGGCGAATATCGGCAGTTCGTTGAAGTTTTGCCTGTTGGCTGAGGGGGCGGCGGATTGCTATCCGCGACTGGCGCCGACTTCGCAGTGGGACACGGCGGCGGCGCAGGGTGTGCTGGAAGGGGCGGGTGGTGAGGTGCTGGATCTGCGCGGGGAAGCGTTCTGTTATCCAGCGCGGGAATCGCTGTTGAACGAGTTCTTTTTGGCGCTGCCGGCGAAGGCGACCTGGCGTTCCAGATTGTTGGAGTTGGCTAGGGGTTAAGTGGGCTGATCCGTAATCCCCCTCACCCCAGCCCTCTCCCCCAGGAGAGGGCGCTGATCGAGTTGTCTTGCGTCATGCATCGACCTGAAAGATCGAGTCGATTATGGATTCAGCAAAGCGCTTTCAGGTCGATGCATTTCTGAAGCATCCCCCAATCAGTTCCCTCTTCCTCGGGGAGAGGGCTAGGGTGAGGGGGGTTGATCTTCAACGGTGCAAAACGTATTGCCCGGTAAATGTCACGGCGTCTTCTTCGCTGCCCTGATTGACGATGTGCGTGTGTAGCGTCAATCGCGCCCGTCCATAACGCTGATACATCGCCAGAAATTTCTTCCAGACCTTCGCATCAGGCACCGGGCAAATCGCTGTGGCATCGCCAGTAACTGGCAGCGGGTAACTGATCTGGCCCTCCTGAATCACGATGTGCCCGTCCTCGATCCCTTCTTCCTTCAGGCGCAAATGCAGCCAGCCCCAACCAGCGAGCACCGCGCCGCAGTAAAGACTGCCGCCGAACATGGTGCTCTTGTGATTGACGTTGCGATCCAGCGGCAAGTGCAGGCTTAGCTGTTGCTCACGCCAGTCGAGCACCTTGAGGCCCATGTCTCGGGTCAGGGGGATATCGTGATGCAGGACGGACTCCAGATAGCGACTGTCAGTGCTCATTCGTTTTCCTCGCCATGGCTGTTGTCGCCGAAGTTCAAGCCATGCTTGCGCAGTTTGTCGTGCAGGGTCTTGCGCGGGATGCCCAGGGCTTCGGCGAGGCTGCGCACCGAGCTGTGCGAGCGCGCCAGCTCTGCGGCGATCAGCGATTTTTCGAAATGTTCGACTTGCTCGCTGAGCCCGCCGTTGATGACCTCGACGGAGCTGACGCCGCTGCCTTCGACGCCACTGTTATCCAGCGCCAATTCCAGGCCAAGAGCGAAGCGCTCGGCGGCGTTTTGCAATTCGCGCACATTGCCTGGCCAGGCGTGGCGCAACAGCAGTGCGCGTTGTGCCGGTTGCAGCTCGTGTGGCGGCAAACCGTGGCGGGCACTGGCTTCGTCGGCGTAATGCTGGAACAGCATCAGCGCATCTTCGCCGCGTTCACGCAGCGGCGGAATGCGCAGTGGCGCGACGTTGAGACGGTAATACAAGTCGGCGCGGAAACGCCCCTGGTCGGCGGCCTGGCGCAGGTCTTCCTTGGTCGCGGCGATGACACGAATGTCCAGCGGGATCAGTTGATTGCCGCCCAGCCGTTCGACCACGCGCTCCTGCAGCATGCGCAGCAATTTCACCTGCACGTCCATGCTCATGCTTTCGATTTCATCGAGAAACAATGTGCCGCCATTGGCAAATTCGAATTTGCCGATCCGGCGTTTCTGCGCGCCGGTGAACGCACCGGGCTCGTGGCCGAACAGCTCGCTTTCCACCACTGACTCGGCCAGTGCACCGGCGTTGATCGCCACAAACGGACCGTTACGGCGACTGGATAAGTCGTGCAACGCGCGGGCGACCACTTCTTTGCCTGCGCCGGTCTCACCCAGGATCAGCACATCGGCCTTGGTTGCGGCCAGCGCGCCGATCTGTTCGCGCAGGCGCAGCATCGGTGTCGAATGGCCGACCAGCCGCGCGCTCAGTTCATTGCGGTCACTCAAGGCCAGACGCAGGCTGCGGTTATCCAAAACCAACCGACGCAGGGCCAGCGCACGACGCACGCTGTCGAGCAGTGCATCGCTGGCGAAGGGTTTTTCGAGAAAGTCATAAGCGCCGGCACGCATGGCCTGCACCGCCAGCGGCACGTCGCCGTGGCCGGTGATCAGCAGCACCGGTAACTCGGGATCCTGGGCATGCAACTCACTCAGCAACTCCAGGCCATCCATGCCCGGCATGCGGATGTCGCTGACCACTACACCTGGCCACTCACGCTCAAGTTGTGCGGCCAGACCCTTGGCCTCGGAGAGCGGCAATATTTTCAGGCCGGCCAGATCCAGTGTCTGGCCGAGGGCCTGACGCAGATGCGGATCGTCGTCGATCAACACCACCTGAATGCGATTGTCGATGGTCATGCACTTCGATCCTCGGACGGTTGCAAACTGACCCCGGGAGCACCGGCGCGCAGCCGCAGGGTAATCAGGGCGCCGCCTTGCTTGTGGTTGGCGAACGACAGTTCTCCCCCGAAGGCGCGCATCAGGGTTTCACAAATGGCCAGCCCCAGACCAAGGCCTTGCGTGCGCGTCTTGGTGGTGTAAAAGGGCTCGCTGGCGCGGCCGAGGGCTTCCATGCAGAACCCCGGGCCGTTATCGCGAATGTACAGATTGACGCCCTCGGTGGTGGATTCGGCACTCAGCCAGAGTTTGCGCGGCGGGCCTTTCTCGGTGAGCGCGTCGAGGGCATTGGCCAGCAGATTGCCGAGCACCTGGCGCAGGCGGGTTTCGCCAGCTTCGACCCACAGCGTGGCGGCAGGCAGGTCGCGAATCAGCTCGACTTCCATGCTGCGCCGACGTTTGGCCAGCAGCGCCAGGGCATCGTCCAGTGCCGGTTGCAGGGCAACGCTTTCCGGGGCGTGGCGATCGCGGCGGGCGAAGGCACGCAGGTGCGCGATGATCGAGGCCATGCGCCCGGTGAGTTCGCTGATCAACTTGAGATTGCCGCGCGCATCGTCGGTGCGCTGATGATCGAGCAATACTTCGGCGTTCTCGGCGTAACTGCGGATCGCGGCCAGCGGCTGATTGAGTTCGTGGCTGATGCTCGCGGACATGGTCCCCAGAGCCGACAGTTTGCCGGCCTGAACCAGATCATCCTGAGCGCGGACGAGTTCTTGCTGAGCCTGCTCGCGCTCCAGCACTTCCTGTTTCAGGCGGCGGTTGAGGCCTTCAAGATCGCTGGTGCGTTCGGCAACCCGGCCTTCCAGTTCGCGGCGCGCTTTGGCTTCAAACGCGATGCGTTCCAGATAATGGCGACGGCGCTGCATCATCAGGCCGAGTAACAGCATCACCACCAGCAACGCCGCGCCGCCAATGGCGACCACCGTGCGCACCGGGCGATCGATCAGAGTGCGCGGGGCGAGGATGCTGACGCTCCAACCGGTCTCGGCGATGTCGTGGGTCTGGATCAGCCACGCAGTGGGGCTGAGGTTCAGTGGCCGTGGTTCGCGGGTTGGATAAGGCTGGATCGCGGTGATGGCCGAGCGTTCGCTAGCGCTTAACACACGGGTCGAGCGAAAGCGCCATTCCGGGCGCGAGGTGAGAATGACCACACCGTTGTGGTCGGTCACCAGCAGTTGTTCCGGCGTTTTACCCCACAGGCTTTCGGTGTGGTCGAGGTCGACCTTGATCACCAGCACGCCAATGATCTTTTCGCCATTGCGCACGGCGGCGGCGAAGAAGTAACCGCGTTTGGCCGATGTGGTGCCGAGCCCGAAAAAGCGCCCGAGGCGTCCGGCCATGGCCTCACTGAAGTACGGACGGAAAGAGAAGTTACGGCCGACGAAACTGTCGTGTTTGTCCCAGTTCGATGCGGCCAGCGTTTGCCCGCTGGTGTCCATCAGGTACATGACTTCGGCGCCGGTCTGCGCGGCGATGTTCTTCAGCAGGCGATTGGCGTTGCCTTGGGTGACGCCGTCGTCTGGCGCGCCGAGTACTGCACGCAGGGCCGGCAGGTCGCCAAGGATCTGTGGCAGCACCTCGTAGCGGTGCAGGGTGCCCAGCAGGTTGGCAACGTAGAGGTCGAGGGTCTGGCGATTCTGCCCGGCCAGTTCGCTGCGGTAATAGCGCTCGGCCAGATGTTCCAGCGGCCATAGCAGCGGCGCCAGACACAGGGCCAGCAGGGCGAGACTGCGCCAGCGAGGCCTGCGAGGAAGGGATGGTTTCATAAGCATGCGCCTGTAGGGACAGGCGCATTATGCCTAGGCTCAGGCGAAGACGTCAGCGTCCTTGAACAGCGCAGCAGCCTGATCTTTGGCGGACAGCTTCGGTTCGTCGTCCAGTTGCCAGTCGATACCCAGATCCGGATCGTCCCAGCGAATGGCACGCTCGGCCGACGGCGTGTAGTAATCAGTGGTCTTGTAGAGGAATTCAGCGAATTCGCTCAGTACCACGAAACCGTGGGCGAAACCTTCCGGTACCCACAGTTGACGGTGGTTTTGCGCCGACAGGCGCACCGCCACCCATTTGCCGAAATGCGGCGAGCTGCGACGAATGTCCACGGCCACATCGAGCACTTCGCCGGCAGTCACGCGGACCAGTTTGCCCTGAGTGTTTTCGAGTTGGTAATGCAGGCCACGCAATACGCCTTTTTGCGAGCGCGAATGGTTGTCCTGCACGAACTGCGTATCCAGGCCGGTCGCGTCCTGGAACGCCTTGGCATTGAAACTCTCGTAGAAGAAACCGCGCTCGTCACCAAAAACCTTGGGTTCAATGATCAGAACACCGGGCAGATCGGTGGTGATTACATTCATGAGGATTTCCAGAGATAAGTGTGAATAGCCGACATTCTTGCGCAAAGTGCCGGAGGGCGCGAGTGTTCGAATGTAAATAGCGGCAACCCGTGCGAAGACGGTTAGGGGTTGCGCATCCTTTGAAGCAATGGCGATATAGGCGCCTAATAAAATTTCAGGGGTCGTTTCATGCCGCTCGCCACGTTGATTCATCGCGCCAGTTTGCCCAGCCCGCAGGTCTCCCCAGGGCAGGCGCTGCAATGGCTGGCAGAACATTACGGGCTCAGCGGCACGTTGCAGGCGCTTGGCAGCCAGCAGGACCTCAATTACCGCGTCGACACTGCCCGCGGGCGCTTTGTGCTGAAGATCTGCCGCGGCGATTACGCCCTGGTGGAACTGCAAGCGCAACACGCCGGGCTCCGATATCTGGCTGAGCACTCCGATGTGCCCGTGCCTGGGGTGATTGCGGCCAACAATGGTCAGGACCTGCTGTCGCTGGAAGCGGGCGGTGAAACAGTCCACGTACGCCTGCTCGATTACATCGAAGGCGAGCCGCTGACCGATCTCGATCATCTGGGCCAGGACGTGGTGGCCGGGTTTGGTCGTCTTTGCGGCGAGATGGATCTGGCACTGGCAGGTTTCGATCATCCGGGTCTTGAGCGCACGTTGCAGTGGGATGCTCGTCATGCCAGTGCGTTGATCAGCCATTTGTTGCCGGTGATCAAGGACGAACGGCAACGCTCGTTGATCGCCGATAGCGCCGAACAGGCCGAGCGTCGCTTGCGGCCATTGCTGGACAAGCTGCCGGTACAGGCGATTCACATGGACATAACCGACGACAACGCCGTTTGGGCACGTGATGCCCAACGCCATTGGCAACTGCAGGGTGTGATCGATTTCGGCGATCTGGTGCGCACCTGGCGTATCAGCGATCTGTCGGTCACCTGCGCGGCGTTGCTGCATCATGCCGGTGGCGATCCATTTGTCATCCTGCCGGCGGTGCAGGCTTATCACGCGGTCAACCCTCTGCAACACGAAGAATTGCAGGCTCTATGGCCATTGATCGTCGCACGGGCCGCGGTATTGGTGCTCAGTGGCGAGCAACAGGTCGGCATTGACCCGAACAATACGTACAGCCGCGACAACCTCAGCCATGAGTGGGAAATATTCCGCGTCGCTGCGTCGGTGCCCATGGCGCTGATGGAAGCGGCAATTCTCACTGCTGTCGGTCAGACCTTGCCTGCGATCAATGGCGAAGGTTTTGCGCCGCTGTTACCGAGTCTGGTCGGACGTGAGTTCGCGCTGATCGATCTCGGCGTACTGAGTCCGCATTTCGAGGCTGGCAACTGGGAGCAGGAGGGCATTGATCAGCGTCTGTTGACGGAAGCCGCAGCGGCACATGGTTTGGCGGCCAGTCGCTATGGTCAGTATCGGTTGTCACGTACCCGGCCCGACTGCGCCGATGAGCCGGAGACTTTTCCACTGCATGTCGAATTGCGCGTGCCTGGCGGCACCGCCGTGGAGGCGCCGTTTGCCGGTGTGCTGCATCTGGCGGCGGACGGCGCGTTGCAACTGGATGGGCCTGAGCTGAGCGTTTGTCTGCGCGGCGTGACGCCTTCGCTGCACAGTGGCGCAGCGCTGGTCAAAGGTCAGGTGCTGGGCGCAGTCAGCGGACCACTGATCATGCAATTGAGCCGAGGCGCGCAATTGCATGCGCCGCTGTTCTGCACGCCGTCCCGGGCGCCTGCGTGGCAGGCCTTGTGTCCTTCTCCGGCAGCTCTGCTGGGGCTGGCCTGTGATGCTGAACCGGAACTGGATGCGAAGGCCCTGCTGGAACGTCGCGACGCCAGCTTCGCCCGCACGCAAAAACATTATTACGTCGATCCGCCGCGCATCGAACGTGGCTGGCGCAATCACCTGATCGACATGCAGGGCCGTTCCTACCTCGACATGCTCAACAATGTCGCGGTGCTCGGTCACGGTCACCCGCGCATGGCCGCCGTCGCCGCCCGCCAATGGTCGTTGCTCAACACCAACTCGCGGTTCAACTATGCCGCCGTCGCCGAGTTCTCCGAGCGCTTGCTGAAGCTGGCGCCGGAGGGCATGGATCGGGTGTTCCTTGTCAACAGTGGCAGCGAGGCCAATGACTTGGCGATCCGCTTGGCCTGGGCTTATAGCGGTGGCCGCGACGTGGTCAGCGTGCTTGAGGCCTATCACGGCTGGACCGTCGGCGCCGATGCCGTCTCGACCTCGATTGCCGATAACCCGAAGGCGCTGGAAAGCCGCCCGGACTGGGTGCATCCAGTGACCGCGCCGAATATTTATCGCGGTCAATTCCGTGGCCTCGATTCCGCACCTGGCTACGTGCGCAGTGTTGAACATCAATTGCAAAAAATCGCCGAACAGCAACGCCAACTGGCGGGTTTCATCTGTGAACCGGTGTACGGCAATGCCGGTGGTATTTCCCTGCCACCGAATTATCTGAAACAGGTCTACGCGCTGGTGCGTGCACAGGGCGGCGTGTGCATTGCCGATGAAGTGCAGGTTGGCTACGGGCGCATGGGCAGGTTTTTCTGGGGATTCGAGGACCAGGGCGTGGTGCCGGACATCATCACCATGGCCAAAGGCATGGGCAACGGCCAACCGCTTGGCGCGGTGATCACGCGTCGGGAAATCGCCGAAGCGCTGGAGGCTGAAGGCTACTTCTTCTCCTCGGCGGGCGGCAGTCCGGTGAGCTGCCAGATCGGCATGGCGGTGCTCGACGTCATGGAGGAAGAAAAACTCTGGGAGAACGCGCAAGTGGTCGGTGGCCACTTCAAGGTGCGGCTCGAAGCGTTGATCGATAAACATCCGCTGGTGGGCGCGGTGCATGGTTCCGGCTTCTATCTGGGACTGGAATTGATCCGCAACCGCGAGACACTCGAACCGGCGAGCGAGGAAACCGCGCTGCTGTGTGATCGCCTGCGTGAACTGGGAATCTTCATGCAGCCGACCGGCGATGACCTGAACATACTGAAGATCAAGCCACCGATGGTGACGTCGCGGCGCAGCGTGGATTTCTTTGTCGATATGCTCGATCGAGTGCTGGAAGAAGGCCTGTAAATCCACCGGATCTTCTGTGGGAGCGAGCTTGCTCGCGAAAGCGGAGTGTCAGACCAGGATAGGCCGGTTGGTCTGACGCCTTCGCGAGCAAGCTCGCTCCCACACAGGATTTGTGCGCATAGTTCGATTTGTATCGGGTTAAATTAAGTCTTTTTAGACGGAATACATTTTTTACGATTTTAAATACGATATTTATCGGTTATAAAGTCGCCATCGCTTTGAAAGCCTTCGACGGTTCCCAGGAGTCCAGATCCCATGACCACTTTGAAAAGTACCCCACGCGATGACGGTTTCTACATGCCGGCCGAGTGGGCGCCGCAGACTCAAACCTGGATGATCTGGCCTGAACGCCCGGACAACTGGCGTCTGGGCGGCAAACCGGCGCAAGCCGCACACGCTGCCGTGGCCAAAGCCATCGCGCGTTTTGAACCGGTGACCGTGGCCGTGTCCGCCGGCCAATACGAAAACGCCCGCGCGCGCCTCGACGTGCCGAATATTCGCGTGGTCGAGATGTCCAGTGATGACGCCTGGGTACGCGACAGCGGCCCGACTTTCGTCATCAACAACAACGGTGAAGTGCGCGGTGTGAACTGGGACTTCAATGCCTGGGGCGGTTTTGACGGCGGTCTGTATTCGCCGTGGAACCGTGATTCGCAGGTTGGCGGCAAGATCCTCGAGGTCGAGCGCAGCCCGCGTTACCGCACTGAAGGTTTTGTGCTTGAGGGCGGTTCGATTCATGTCGATGGCGAAGGCACGCTGATCACCACCGAGGAATGCCTGCTCAACCGCAATCGCAACCCGCATCTGGGCCGCGAAGAAATCGAAGCGGTACTGAGCGCCAATCTGGCTGTGGATAAAATCATCTGGCTGCCCGATGGTTTATTCAACGACGAAACCGACGGTCATGTGGATAACTTCTGCTGCTACGTACGCCCGGGCGAAGTGCTGCTGGCGTGGACCGACGACCCGCAGGATCCGAACTACCCACGCTGCCAGGCCGCGATGAGCGTGCTGCAAAGCAGCACCGATGCCAAGGGGCGCCCGTTCACGGTGCACAAGATGCCGATTCCGGGGCCGCTGTACGCGACCGAAGAAGAGTGCGCCGGCGTCGATCCGGTCGACGGCACGCAGGAGCGTAATCCGTCCGTGCGTCTGGCCGGCTCCTACGTGAACTTTCTGATCGTCAACGGCGGCATCATCGCGCCAAGCTTCGACGATCCGATGGACGCCCCGGCCAAGGAAATTCTGCAGCAACTGTTCCCACAGCACGAAGTGGTGATGGTGCCGGGCCGCGAACTGTTACTGGGTGGCGGCAATATCCACTGCCTTACCCAGCAGCAACCCGCGCCGCACAAAGAGTGAGTTGAGTTGTAACAGCTTGAGTTGATTAACAAATCAGCCAGGCAATGATTAGCTCGCTATGCATCAGCTGAGGCCCGCAGTCCGACAGGACGGCGGGCTTCTTTGTATCCGCTTGTCGACAACTAAGAAATATTGGCATAGCTCTTGTATTCATCACCTGTGCACTAGGGAGGGGGAAGAACTACAACAGTTCTGTCATAAACCTTGGATAACGTAGCCGCTCAAGAACGGGGAGAGAGCGCTGAAATGAACGCCGAAGTGAACGTAGTCAGCGAGCGGACGTTGCATCCCATGGCCGTTAACGGCGAATCGCTCCAGATTGTCGCGCACTGGTTGAAGTCCAATGGAACGCGTCAGATCAGGGAACCTGATCCGCGCCGGATGATGATCGAGCGTTACCCCGCTGACCTGTTCAGCGAGGCCGAACTGGAAGCGTTATGGGCTGTGATGGAAGGATAAGAACAACAACAGGGATTGATGAAAGCGCTGCCGGAATGGCGGCGCTTTTTTATGCACGACTGTTTTGTGAACACCCATTCAATGTGGGAGCGAGCCTGCTCGCGAATGCGGTGGATCAGGTTACGACGATGTCGACTGACCTGACGATTTCGCGAGCAGGCTCGCTCCCACAGGGATTTGTGTGAAATCAGAAACTGTAGGTGCCGGTCATCACAACGCTGCGCGGCGCGCCTGGCTGGATCTGATATTGGCTGGTCGCCGACGCGAAGTACTCGCGATCGGTGATGTTGTTCAACGCTGCACGCAAATCCCAATCCTTCATGCGGTATCCCACCAGCGCATCCCAGCGGCCATAACCTGGCAACACGGTGGTGTTGGCATTGTCGGCATAACGCTGACCGACCAGGGTCAGACCGGTTTCGCCGTACCAGCCCATTTCCGGTTTCCAGGTCAGGAACAGGCTGCCGTTGCGTTTGGCGACGTTGTTGATGCGTTTGCCTTCCAGGCCGTTGTTGTCCTTCTCAATGGTTGCATCCTGTACGCCGATGCCACCGCGCATGTACCAGTTGCCGACGATGTTGCCGGTCGCGGTCAGCTCGATCCCGCGAGAGCGTTGCAGGCCCGACAATACGGTCAGGGTCGGGTCATTAGGATCGGTGGTGCGGCGGTTGTAGAGTTCCAGGTCATAGATCGCCAGCGTGGTGCTCAAGCGATCATCCAGCCAGTCGCTCTTCACGCCGATTTCTTTCTGCTTGGTCAACTCGGGGCTCAGGTCGTTGCTGTTGCCGGCCGCACCCGGAGTGATGCCGATCAGACCGCCGCCGACGGGTGAGAAGGTTTTCGACCACGAGGCGTAGAACGAGTGATTCTGCAGTGGCGTCCAGACCAGACCGACACGCGGGCTGGTGCTATGGCTGTCACGGTCTTCGGAGATGTTGCGCAGCTTGTTGGTCGATTCGATATCGAAGGTGTCGTAGCGCAGACCGCCGAGCAATTGCCATTGATCGTTCAGGCGCAGTTGATCCTGCACATACACCGCGCGGCTTTCGACTTCCGTGTGGCTGTTGCTGGAGACTTGCATGCTGCCGGTATGGCGCAGGTTGCGGTCGGGGCTGTAGAGGTCGAGCGACGGCACGGGACGTGCGCCAGGGGTTCTGCCGGTAGCGGCGTTATACAAGGTCGGATCGCGACGCTGGCTGCCGGTTTCAACGCCGGTGAGCAGGCGATGCTCAAGACCGAACGTATCGAAACTGCCTTCCAGTTCGAGGTTGTTGTAAATGTTGCGGGTGGTCAGATCCTGCTGCCAGTGCTGACGTGCGACCTTGTTGGTTTTGCTGTCGAAACCGGTCAGGTAAGTGTTATCGAAATCACTGTCGAGCTTGAACACACCGAGGGTCTGGCGCAGTTGCCAGTTGTCGTTGATTTCGTAAGTGAGTTTCGAGCGCAGCGACTGCGACTTGTCGTCGATAAAGTCGTGGTCGTTGCCATAAGTGGTGTCGCGACCGACATCCGCCGGACGCCCGTTGACGCCGGGAATGCCGCGATCCGGGGTGCGGTTGTAACGGCTGTATTCGTACTGCACCAGCCAGTTCAGATCCGGCGTCAATTGCCAGCTCATCGACGGTGCGAACAGTTGGCGATTGCCACTGACGCCGTCGCGAAAGCTGTTTTCATCCATGTTGCCCATGTTCAGGCGCAGGCTGAGGTTGTCGCTCGGGTCGGTGCTTAGGTCAGCGTAAAGGCTGCGCAAATCTTCGCTGCCACCTTGGGCCTCAATGGTCGAGCGGCGGCCGAATTCCGGCATCTTGCTGACGCGGTTAACGATCCCGCCCTGGCTGCCACGGCCATAAAGGACAGCTGCGGGGCCTTTGAGGACTTCGACGCGTTCGATGTTGTGCAAGTCGCGCTTGTATTGGCTGTCGTCGCGGATACCGTCCAGATAGAAATCGTTGCTCGCATCGAAGCCACGGATGCGCAGGCTGTCGAAGCGAGTGTCGGCGCTGCTGCTGACGTTGGGCATACCGCTCAAAGCGTCGCCGATATCGTTGGTGCCATAGCTGGCGACGTTCGAGGTTTTGATCGAGTCTATGGCTTGCGGCACGTAACGCACCGGGGTCGAGGTGCGGGTCGCGGTGTTGCTGACGTTTACGCGTGGATCATCGGCTTGCGCTTCGGCGCTGATCGCAGTGGCGGGAAGTTCGGTCGCGGAGTAGGCAAAACCGCTGGATAGAAAAGCAGAAAGCCCAAGAGTGACGGGCGTAAGACGGAACGGGGCAGGCATTGAAAAGCGCATCCGAAAGGGTAGGGGAATTCGAGCGCGCGAATGGTAATGCTTTGCATTTGCTTCCGTAATTTATTCTTGAGAAGTTCCCCAGGTTCATTGTTTCAATTTATGTCGAGATCGATACAAATCGCGTAGTCGGGCATTCGACCGGTTCAAGCAACAGACTGAAAGTCATTCTGGCGTTTTTCCGCAATGCCTCGGGGTTTAGTCTGCCGGCATCGAGTTTTTCAACTTTCTTGCCGGTATTTTTGATGATCCTTCACTACATTTACGATCCATTGTGCGGCTGGTGCTATGGCGCCAAACCGCTGGTTCAAGCGGCGCAGCAAGTAATGCCGGTCATCGCGCATGCGGGGGGCATGATGAGCGGTGCCAATCGCCAGAACGTTTCGGCGCAGCTGCGCAGTTATGTAATCCCGCATGATCGGCGCATCGCTGAATACACCGGGCAGCCTTTCGGCGAGGCCTACTTTGAAGGCTTGCTGCGCGATCACTCGGCGGTATTCGATTCGACGCCGCCGATTGCCGCCGTCATGGCGGCGGATCACATCGATGGGCGTGGTCTTGAATTGCTTGGGCATGTGCAGACGGCGCACTACCTGGAAGGGCGACGGATTGCTGATGAATCGGTATTGCAGGATCTCGCCGTGCGGATGGGTTACGCCGTCGAAAGCTTTCAGGCTGCGCTCAGTTCCGTGGATACCGAGCAGCATGTAAAAGCCAGTCGTGCGCTGTTGGCTCAACTGGGCGGACAAGGTTTCCCAACATTCGCGCTGGAAGACAACGGTCAGTTCACGCTGGTGGATATCAGTCCATGGCTGGGCAAACCGCAGGCGTTTGCCGACTGGTTGAACCAGGCGCTCACAGCCGAAGAAACCGGGGAAGGGGCTGTATTTTGTGGCACCGACGGCTGCGCTGATGTTCGCTGAAATCACTGGCTGACGGCATTTCCGGGCAAGCGGATATCGCAAAAATTACATTTCTTAGACGATTTTTACCTATTTAAAGACGATTCTTGAAATTGACACATTATTGAGGGCGCGGCTACGATTCGGCCCAACGCCTGTGGCCAACCGCCATGACTCAAAAAAATGAAAGGGCTCGCCAAAGTCTGGCTTTGGCGAGCCGTTTTATTTCGGGGTGAAAAGAAGAGTGCAAAAGCGCCGTTTCAGCCGTTCGACACAGCGCGTTTCAACCCGTAATAAGGAAAACAAAATGTTGAACAAGCGGATCAGTCTGATCGCATTGGGGATGTTGAGCGCCACTCAGGCCATGGCTAACGACCAGGCCGAATCCAAGGGTTTTGTTGAAGACAGCAGCCTCAAAGTGCTGCTGCGCAACGCCTACATCAATCGTGACTACAAAGACGGCAACGCCGACAAATCCGAATGGGGCCAAGCGGCCATCGGTACGTTCTCGTCCGGTTTCACTCAAGGCACCATCGGTGTCGGTGTTGACGCCTTCGGTCTGTACGCACTGAACCTGGAGCGTAGCGAAGATCGCAGCGGTGCTGGCGGTATCGACTTCTTCAAGCGTGGTGACAGCGGCAAGCCGGCCAACGACCTGTCCAAGGGCGGCGCGGCGGTCAAATTCCGTCTGTCCAGCACCACCCTGACTTACGGTGACCAGATGCCGGCGCTGCCGGTGCTGAACTACGACAATTCGCGACTGCTGCCGGAAAGCTACACCGGTACCTTGATCACTTCTAAAGAGATCAAAGGCCTGGAGCTGAACGCCGGTCGTTTCACCGCCGAGTCGCGCAAGAGCGCTGAAGGCCGTGACAGCGGTGGTCTGAAGTCGATCAACGTGTTGGGCGGTAGCTACCAGTTCACCGAACACTTCAAAGGCGCGCTGTACGCTTCCGACGTTGAAGACGTGTTGAAGAAGCAATACGTGAACGCCAACTACGTGTTCCCGATCGACAAGGATCAGTCCCTGACCCTGGACTTCAACGGCTACCGCACCAAGCTGGACAACTCCTATGTCCGCGAAAGCGGTGCTACCGGTGATGACAACAAGATCTGGAGCCTGGCAGCGACTTTCGCCACCGGCCCGCACTCGTTCACCGTGGCGCACCAGCGCTCTACCGGTGACAGCAACCTGGGCTATGCCTACGGCGGTTACCAGAAAGAACAAGGTCGTGTCGGCGACGGTGGCAACACCATCTACCTGGCCAACTCGTACTGGTCCGACTTCAACGCTGAAGACGAACGCAGCTGGCAGCTGGGCTACGGCCTGGACTTCGGCGCATTCGGCGTACCGGGCCTGAGCTACAACTTCGCTTACGTGCGTGGCGACAATATCACCACCTCCACCAGCGAAGGCGGTACCGAGCGCGAGATCTTCAACCAGTTCAAATACGTCGTGCAGTCTGGCCCGGCCAAAGACCTGAGCGTGAAACTGCGCAGCTCGATCCTGCGTGTTTCGCAGAAATCCAGCGAGTACAACGTCAGCGGTAACGAACTGCGTGTGTTCGTGGATTACCCGATCAACATCTTCTGATGATCGATCGAGTGTAAGAAACTTGAGAAAAACCCCGACTGGTTCGGGGTTTTTTTTCGACGGGTTTTCGATGAAAACCGGAAAAAACCCGTGTTTTTGTCATGTGAAAGTTGTTTTAAGGTGGCTGCAAACGCCGTTTCAAACAGGGCTTTAAATGCCTGAAATTCTTTCTCATGGACGCAAATTCTCCACCTAATAGATTAGGCCGCTCAATGCAGCGGAGAATTTGGTAATGATCGTTTTGAACAGAGAAGTGGGCGAATCGCTACGGCGCGACAAATATGTCAACGTCCAGGGTGGTGACTTCAATCTCTACGGTCATTTCGCCGACTTCGTCAGACTGACCAAAAGTTGGGAAAACATGGAGCCTGACAGTTACTACGGTCAGGCCGAAGCCGGCATGCGTTACCGTCGTTACAGCGACTTTGAGTACAACCCGAAAACCCGCGAGCTGACGCAACTTGAGCATCGCGCGTACGTACAATCGAAAGAGAACAACGCCTACGTTGGCGGCCTGGTACGACACTTCCAGGACTTCTCCGATGAAGTGATCACTTCACCGGTGATGCGCAGCCTGATCGACACCGATTTCGAAGTGTACAAAAGCGTGCTGCCGGAAGAGCTGCACGATGAAATCTGGCAATGCCAGATCCATCAGATCCGCATCGAGATCAAACCGGGCAAGCAACTGGAAATCACCCCGGAAGGGATTCACTGTGACGGTTACCCGTTCAGCGGTGTGCACTTCTGGGGCCGCAACAATGTCGAGGGTGCGGAGAGTCGTCTGTACGACATCCATGAGCATCAACTGGCGTCGACCACTTATCAGGAAATTCTCGACACCACCTACTTCCTTGATCGCGATATGCGCCACTACGTGACCCCGGCGCGTAATACGAACACCCATGCCATGGCGTACCGGCAGATTCTGGCGATTTCCTTCTCGCGGCCCGGGACCGCTTTCGACATTGTTCGCTAATCAGATCACCCCAATCGATGGCGTCGAGTGCTCGACGCCGGTGGTGCTGCGACGCGCCACGGCCAAGGACGCGCAGCGCATGGAGCGCTTCTTCCGCCAGTTCGACGAAGTGTCCTTCTGCGAATGGCAGGACGCCAAGTGCCTGCGCGGCGTGTTGATCCAGAAAACCACCACGTCGTATCTCGCCTTCGACATCGCTGGCGAAATCGTCGGTGCGGTACTGGGCGGCATGCTCGGCAGTCGCGGCACGATCAATCATCTGGCCGTCAGCCCGCGCTATCGCAGCCAGGGTGTCGGTCAACGACTGGTTGAAGCGGCGTCTTCCGACATGAAGCGGGTCGGTGTGTTACGGATGTTTCTGTTCGTCGACGATGCTAACCTCGCGGGCAAGCGTTTTTGGACTGCCCAGGGTTTTTGCGAGCCTCATGGCGAACGAACATTTGAGAGGGATCTATGAATGAAACGTCCGGCAGTGCGCCGTTGATGGTCAACCATCAGCCGTCGCGCACGTTTGCCGAAGCCAGCCCGGTGGTCGCCGGATATTTCACGGTGTCATTCGTGTTCGGGCTGATGGCCGTCAACGCGGGCCTGCCGATGTGGCTGCCGGTGGCGATGTGCTTGTTCGTGTATGCCGGCGCTTCGCAATTCGCCGCGTTGGCGCTGATCTCAAGTGGAGCGTCGCTGACCACCATCGTGTTGACCACGTTCCTGATCAACGCGCGACACATGCTGATGTCGGTGTACATGGCCAAAGCCCTGCGCGCGCTGGGTTTGAGCCGTATGGAGCGTTGGGCTTACGCCGGTGGCCTGACCGATGAATCCTTCGCTTTCCACAGTGTGAAACTCGGCACCGGCGCGCCGGTCAACGTGCGCTATCTGATCGGCTTCAACCTGTTCTGCCACACCTCATGGGTGCTCGGTGGTTTGCTCGGCGCGGTCTGCGCGCAATATGCCGCGCACCTGATCAAATATCAGCTTGATTACGCCCTCACCGCAATGATGCTCTACGTGCTGGTGTCGCTGTGCAACACCCGCAACAAGCTCATCGCTGCCGCCGCTGCCGTGCTGTGCATGGGCGCGTTGAGCCTGGTCGGCAGCTCGCCGTTCAATGTGTTTATCGCCACGTTTGTGGGCTGCGGAGTGGGTGTATGCCTGACCAAACGTTCCTGATTCTGGTGGTCGCGCTGATGATGGCCGTGACCTTCCTGCCGCGCGCCTTGCCCCTGCAAGTCAATACCGAGCACTGGCCGCCGTTTATCGCGCGGGCGCTGGAATACTTGCCGGTGGCGATCGTCGCTGCGATCAGCCTGACTCCCTTGTTGATCAAGGATCAGCACATACAGCTCGATCGCCCGGAATTCTATGCTGCGATTCCGACGTTGTTATGTGCGTATTTCAGCAAAAACCTCTTTCTCAGTGTGGCGGTTGGGACGGCTGCGTACATTGCGCTCGGCTCGTTCATGTAGTGGCAGATCGACGACATCATTCAACGCCTGGTTCGACAGCTCCGGATTGTTCACCGCCAGGCGCACTTCGAGGAAATCCTCGAAACCAGGGAAAATCGTCAGGCCGTTCTTCTGCGCGGCCTCACGCGAGACCATGCCGACCGCGTCCATCTGCGTGATCAACGACAACGTCAGCGTTTCACTGCACGAATAGACCATGCGCTGACCGTTCTCGTGATTGCCCAGCCCGGCGTCGAGAAAACGCAAAAAGCTGTGGGAATACGGACAATCTTCCGCAGGACGCACCTGAAACTTGTTGCCCAGCAACGTCAGCGGATCATTCTCCTGACCGCAATGTGCACCGACCACCTGCACCTGCACATCCGGCAAGACAATGCTCGGCAAACCCGGACGCTGCGGACCGATCAGCACCGCGAGGTCAAAGTCTTCGTTCTTCAGCTTGCTGAGATTTTCCATCGACTCGGCGTAGCTGAATTCCATCTGATAATCGGGAAACACCTCAATCAGGCGTCCGATCATTCGCCGGTTGAAGTCAGTCGACAACGTGTTGTTCAACGCAACCTTCAACGTGCGCTGCCCCGGCACTTTCAGCGCCTCGACCTTTTCTTCCATCTGTCGCGTGGCAATCAGCACTTTGTCCATATACGGCGTCAGCTCAGAGCCTTGCGGCGTCAGCGTCAGCCCTTTGTTGGAACGACGAAACAAGCGGAAACCGAACTGCTCTTCGACCTTGTTCAACTGCGCGGCCAACGCCTGCACAGTCAGGCACGAATGCTCGGCTGCGGCCGACAACGAGCCGGTCTGCACGATGCGCATGAGGTTGCGTAAGGTTCTGCTATCCATGGGTAATGCCCTCTAAAGTGGGCTGGGTATTGTTGGTTACGAGACTGCCGATCCGGCGGCCATATGCTGGGTATATTCCTGTACCTGAGCATAGTTGTCGCGGGTTTAGTAGCGAATCGATGTCCCCGCCGATGGCTGGAGGCTGACACAGGATCGGGGTTTTTGGTGACGTGGGGGTGATGAAGGTCAAAAAATACTGACTTCGAATAACAATTCCTGATGATTTTCGGCATCTGTTGTTCGAAACAATTTGCTTCATATCTGGATTAAAAGATCACAAGTATCCGTATCTGTACTAGGCTGAAACATGTCCTTTCATTAAGGGAGGCGAGCATGCCTACCTCATCCCCAGCCCTCACCCCACGCGAACAACTCGACGCCCCCGAAGCCGGCCGCGTCGCGCTGAAGTTCTTCTTCAACCTCATGGAGCGCTGGGGCTGCAGCGCCGAGCAGCAACGCACATTACTCGGCGGCGTTGGCAACACAACGTTCTACAAATACAAACACCTGCCGAACATACGTCTGCCTAACGACACCCTTGAGCGCATCTCTTATCTGATGGGCATTCACAAGGCGTTGAGCATCATCTTCAGCAACAGCCGCGAGCGTGCTTACACGTGGGTCAGTAGTCCGAACACGGCAGCGCCATTCAATGGCCAAACTGCGCTGGATTACATGCTGGCGGGTCGAGTGGTCGATATCGCCGATGTGCGTCGCTACCTCGACGGGGTGCGCGGTTGAAAGTACCCGAGATGGCTGATGTGGCGTGGCCGAGAGCCTATCGGATCGTCAACAGCAGCTTCCCGCCGATTGCGCTGTTCGAAGACGTGCTCGATCCCGAAGATCTGGAAATTGCCTACGCGATTGAAGCACTGACCAATGATCGCCTGATCGAACAGGCCGGCGTACTCGCCCGCGTGCGACCCGAAGATCGACTCTCCGGCCCCGGATCGACTCCGGTGATGGCTGCGTTTACTCATATTGGCAAACGCAGTCGTTTCTGCGATGGCACCTTCGGCGTTTACTACGCTGCGAGCAGCCAAGCCGCGGCCATCTCCGAAACCTGTTATCACCAGGAACGTTTTCTTGCGGCGACCCAGGAAGCGGACCTTGAATTGACCATGCGGACTTACGTTAATCGGGTGGTTAAACCGTTACACGACATTCGCCACGATCACCCCGAACTGCACAATCCGGATCCTGAGGCTTACGGGCCGTCTCAGCTATTCGCCCGGCAACTGCGCGAAACCGAGGCGTGGGGACTGCTCTACAACAGCGTTCGCCTGCCGGGCCATGAATGCGTTGCCGCGTTTCGACCTCCAGCGGTATCGATTCCGAAGCAGGGCAAGCATTTGCGGTATGTGTGGAGTGCGAGTCAGCAGAAAATTTCGTTTGTGCTTGAGATCAGTCAGGTCTGAAACGCAAAAGCCCTCGCATCGGCGAGGGCTTCACGTGGCTGATTACATCAACGGCTTGTCCGACGGCGCATCCATCACTTTCACTACATCATCGATCAGCGCTTTGCTTAACTCCTGCAGATACTGCGAGGCATAAGCGTGAAGATCAGGATCGCGCGAGACTGAAGTGTCCGCAGTGAGCAGTCGTGAAATGTGAAGCAAGTGCGAGGCGTGGGAAAGGGCGGCGATTACCGGTACACCACGGTTGGTGCGGAACATCGCTTGATTGGAGTGGAAGGAAAAGTGGGTGAGGCCGAGGGTTTTCAGATCTTGAGAATGGGTCATTTCGCTTCACCTGCAGTTCGAGAAGGGCTGCGTGAAGTGACGTGGCTTGCTGGCGGATCAATGACTTTCATTTGTGAACTCCCTGTATCAAATGAGAGCTGCCATTTCGTTCTCAGGCGAAAGGGTGGCAGCTATGCGCAGGCTGAGAAACCGGAGATACAGGAACCCGGCAGACCCGAAGGTCTCCCACGCACAGCCGCCATTGCACGTGAATGCGGGCAAAAAAAAACGCCGGCAATCGTGGGTTGGGGCGCTGTTGCGCCTGTATCTTACGCGGGTTCTCAGGCCCGGTCGCTGAATTGGCAGCGACGGGTTTGACGGTAGCTTGAGCTGGGTAGATGCGCAATCGTGGCCAGGTGGTGGCGGGGTGGATGCTCTAGGCTCTAAAACGTTAGATGCAACAGTTATGTTGCATATGCAGCAAATATGTTGCATGGTCGCTCTACCGAAACGGCGAGTGACGCACATGAAGTACAGCGAGTTTCGGCGATGGTTGAAAGCCCAAGGCGTTGAGTTTCAAAGCGGCAAGGGCAGTCACTTCAAGGTCTCTTTGAATGGCAAATCAACTGTGTTTCCCGACCACGGAGCCAAGGAAATGGGCGAAGGGCTGAGAAAATCGATAATCAAGCAGTTGGGCCTCAAGGATTGAGGCCTAGCTGTACCCGATGAGAGGAAGCGTAATGTTCGAATATGCGTTGGAAGTTCACGAAGAGCCTGGCTGCATCTGGTTATCCTGCGCAGAAATTCCAGAAATGCACGCCGCCGGCGATACCGTCGAGCAAGCGTTGGACAGCGCTATCGATGGGATCGAGACGGCACTTTCAATTTACGTTGATGATCGCCGGTTGATTCCGACCGGTCAGGCGGGAGAGCAGGAAAGTGGCGCTGTATTGCGTCTGCCTGCGCTGACTGCGGCGAAGATTGCGCTGTGGAATACGCTTTTGGAGTCTGGAGTGAGCAAAGCCGAACTGGCACGCCGGCTAGGTGTACAACGGCCGCAGGTGGATCGCTTGGTTGATTTTTTGCACCACTCGAAAATCGAGAATGTAGAGAGAGCACTGCAGCAGCTTGGGCGGCGAATCTCGATTTCGGTTGAAGCTGCCTGAGTCATTGCACGCTTAATCCCCCCCCCCCACAGCATTAACTGTGGGGAGGTTTTCGATAGTTCGTAAAAAGTGATATTAAGCGGAAATAATTAATCAAAATACCGGATTTCAGGGCAGTTAAGCGCGCTTCATTACTTGATGCTATTTGCAGTATTTTTCTTTGGATTGCAGAAAATAGTTTGTTGGGAGCTTATTGGTTGTAGTGAAAGTAGAAAAGCTTAAAGCTTATCCGGAGAGGCTAGTAAATAGGCATTCGGGGCGAGTTTTAAGTTTCATGGAAAATGTGTCGTGCACCTAGTTTTAGTTTGATGTTATTTTTATTTTCTGGTCTTTTAGTCTTGATAAAATCTTGGCGTAATCATTCTTGGTGCGCACAGGAATTGCCCCTAGATCTTCAACCATATGAATGGTTCCCTCTGAGTTAAGCCTAAGAGGGTTTTCTATTGTGTTTGGTACAACGGCAAAGAGTGGGCGATCTTGGCCTACGCAAAATCTAGCCTGAGAAAGCGAGCCGCTTTTTATCTTTGCTTCTACAATTATAGATCCAGCTGATAGACCGACTTGTATTCTGTTTCTAGGGACGAAATGGTGTTTTTTAGGAGGTGTCCCTACTGGATGCTCCGAAATCCAGGCGCCGCCAGATTCTAGTATATTAAAACCTAAATCTAAATTTGCGGCCGGATTAGCCTTTTCTAAACCGCCGGCTAGTACCGCAATAGTTTTTCCGCCGGCATCAAGTGCTCCTTGATGTGCAGCAGCATCAATACCTAAGGCGAGGCCACTTACGACAGTCCATCCGTTTTCACCCATGAATCTAGCGATACGTTTGGCGATTTCTTTTCCTGCGGGGGACGCTTCTCTAGCCCCAACGATCGCTACACCGGGTAGGTGTGAAAATATATCAAAGTTACCCCTTATAAATAATAAAGGAGGCGCATCAAGGATGGATTTTAGATATTTAGGATATTCATTTTCATTTATCGAGAGCATTTTTACATTGTGCGAAAGATTTTTATCGTATGTCCATTTGGCATCGTCCCAATCTTTTGCTGAGATGTTTAATAGATTGTTTGAATAGGAGCGGGCGAGGATAAAGTTAGCGTCGTTGTTATCAAGGCGGGAAGACAGTTCTTGAGTGGAAAAGCTGTCGAGTACTGCAGCTATTTTGCTTCCGGGGATACCGTTTTTTATTAGCGCTAATGCTAGAAGATGAGAGAATATATTGGTATGCATATTAATGATCCATATAGGTTTTGCCTAAGGCAATCATTACTACGCGCGCGGCTCCAGCTTCCAGTAGTAGTTGTTTGCAGGCCAATAAGCTGCTGCCTGTCGATGTGATGTCGTCAAATAAAAATACGGTTTCGCCTTGGACGATGGACGTGTCAGTAACAGCAATTGAATCTAGGTGGATCTGTTGGTTTCGGGGGCCACCAGTTGCTGCTTTAGCTACGGTTTTCGTGCGTCTTAATAAGTTTTCTGTTTTTTCGAAGCTACATTCATCCGAGATGTTCTTTATAATCTCTAATAAGCCAGGGGATACGTTGTTTTTCGAATGAGATGGAACAACGCTAGCTAAGCACGATTTTGAATCGATGAGGCGGGACAATCCAAAGGTTGGATTTGTCAATACTTTTGTAAAAAAGTTTACAGCAGGAGTGCGCCGATTTAGCTCAGAGTTTTTTAGATTGAGCAGCGTATTTGTGATTTTATCTATCCTCGGGTTATTTCCGCCGTCCCAAGGATGATAGTCATAAAGGGCCATGATCTCAGTAAAGCTGATTTCTTTATGTTTCTTCGTGTGTTGGCTAGGAAGCGCACTCATATCCATATGATGTCTCGGGAAGCATGGCGGGGAAAGTTCCTACGCCAACCATACCCGAATCCTACATCCTCAACCAACACCTGCGTTAGCTTCCACAGGTGCGTTGAACTGATACGTTTCCCACAAACAACAAAGCCCCTGCATTTCTGCAGGGGCTTCGTTTTGTATGGTGCCGGCACCAGGAGTCGAACCCGGGACCTACTGATTACAAGTCAGTTGCTCTACCAACTGAGCTATACCGGCGTGTGGGCGACGATTATAGCGACTGGATAATTTCTGTAAACCCCTGAATTCAGACTATTTTTGCATGTCTGCAAATCAGGCCCTGCGCAGCACATTTCGCAGCGTTTGCACGGCCTTCACAGTGCGGCTGTTTTGCAGGGCAAACAATTGCGCTTCGGCCTGTTCGGCGCGGTTCAGGGCGTCGGCGAGTTGTTGCGCGGTGTCGAGTTCGCCCGGGCTCAGTGGGTGGGCGAGGGCGTGGCCCTTGCAGAGCTGGAAGTTGTCGAGGTTGCACGGCGGGATGTCGAACGCGGGTTTGAGGTTGTGGTGTTCGTCGGCGAGGAACCAGGTGTTGAGGCCGTCGAACAGGATCGACTGGTAGCCGGCGTCGGTGACCAGGTATTCCCAGGTATGGTCGCGTTGCCATGGGGTTTCGATGACGATGATCCATGGGCGAAAGCGGCTGAAGTCCATGCCGCGCAGGACGGTTTCTTCGTGGCCTTCGACGTCGATTTTGAGGAAGTGGATCGGGCGGTCGGCGGCGTATTGCTCGCAGATCGAGGTCAGTGTGCGGGCTTCGACGGTGAGGCTGCGCACGTCCATGCCGAGGTCTTTGCGTTGTTGGGCGACGGCGGGGTCGGCGGTGGAGAGGCCGGTGCCGGGAATGCCGTAGAAGGTCATTTCGCCGGGCTGGTCGCTGGCGACGCACTGTACGGTCGCGTCGCGTGGTCGCGCTTGGCACAGTGCGTCGTAGTAATTTTGCATCGGTTCGACGTTGACGCCGTGCCAGCCGTGATCGTAGAAGGCTCTGGTGACCGAGTCGTGGCTCGGGTCGTTGGCGCCGACATCGATGTAGAAGCCGTGTTCGAACTGTTTGAGTGCGCGCCACAGGCGGACGTCTTCAAAATTCTGTGCGTAAGAAATGAACGTCACGGTCGCTTCCTGTCGGTCAGATTTTTCTTGTTTGAATGTGCGCTGCCGGCACGCTGTGACCCTGTATAGCAAGGGGGGCAAGCCGCTGCAATTATTCGCTGGGCGCTGCTGATTTTCGGCGGTTATGTCGTTTTGATTGGCGGCTTATGCACAACTGAGTGGCCCGACTACGCGCTTAGGCCGTTTTTTGTGGACGCGTTCTCATTTTGTTCGCAAATCCCTGTTTTATCGGTTTTTTCTTTATGTGAACAAAAAATGACCAGTGCTGTTTCAACGCCGAAACAGGCGTGGATATTGGATCCGAGTAAAAACCATCAACAGAGTTATCCACAGGCTGGCGGTGGTTTATTCGCGTTCGGCCAACAATAGGAAATTGCGTGGCGTCAGGGCTGATTCGCAAAAAGTGCCGAGACGTACGACGTATCCCTGTTCGGCGAGGAAAAGTGCCCGATCAAGGTTCAGCCAAAGCTCCACTGGTCGTCGGAATAATCCGCGCAGCAGTTCCAGGTTGCGCACTTCGGCCAATCGTTGCCATCCCGCCGCTTCCAGTGCCGTCCAATCCGGTGTGCCGACTGTGGATAACTCTTTGAGATCGGCCAGATCGCGGCAGTAATCGGCGAACGGTTTATCCAGCCAGGCGCTGGGCAACGAAGGTGTGGGCAAGTACTCATCGACGCCGCGCACTTGTCGTTGCAGCAGGTCGAAGGCGAGGCGACGGGCCATCGAGGCGTCGCGTTGGCGTCGGACGCGAGCACCGGCGGTGACGGTTTCGCTCATCGGTAACGCCAGATCTTCCAGCGAGAGCTGTAGGAGCGATTCTAATCCGACGCAGGACAAAGCCTGATATTCGCTTCTGCCAATACGGTTGTAGCAGCAAGGCGCGACCGCCATTTGCTGGCAACCTGTGGCGCTGGCCAGTTGCATTAACCGCACATGCAGATCGCCACACGCGTGGAGGGCGACGGGCGTGTGGTTCGCGCTCAATACCGCAGAGGCGTTCGTCGCCAGTACGTCCTGCTCCACATGCAAAGCATGCAAGTGATGACGCTGACTCAACGCCTGTCCGCTGGCGACCAACAGAGGATCGTATTCAACGCAAGTCAGTTGCTGCCCCGATCCCAACAAGCGCCGCCCCAAATGCCCCTTGCCCGAACACCAATCCAGCCAATGCGTCGGCTGCGAGGCAAAGGACAAGCGACGGGCAAACGCCTCGATCTGCTGCCACTTGCGCCCCGGTACATCGACATTCAACCGATGCCCCGCAGCTTCCAGCGTCTGCCCCGGCAACTCACCCACTGCGCTCAACTCAGCCGACAACGCCGCCAACGAAGCAAACGGCTCCGGCGCATCAGCAAGGTCAGCAGGTTGGTTGTGAGCGTTTTCCGCGTCTTCCAGCGACCGCCCGCGTAGCCACAAGGCCAGCTCCGGGTAGGACGCTTCCCAGGCAAGCGAAAGATGTGTGAACGGTCGAGGTTTCCACAGTGCCTGATGCTCAATCAAGAAAGCATCCAACGCCGTGAAGCGGGCGAGTAAGTCCTCGCCCGTCAGCACGTAGGAAGTATCAACGCCCTTGGCAGGCATCGACGCGCAGCCAGCGCTCCAACAGCTTGAAGCCGCGGACCAGCACGTAAGCCATCAGCAGATAGAACACACCTGCCGCGAAGAAGATCTCCACCGGCAGATAGGTGCGGGCGATGATCGTACGGGCCATCCCGGTCAGTTCCAGCAACGTCACGGTGCTGGCCAGCGCACTGGCCTTGAGCATCAGGATCACTTCGTTGCTGTAGGCCGGCAGACCGATGCGCGCGGCACGCGGCAGGATGATGTAGAACATCGCTTTCGGCTTGGACATGCCCAACGCACGCGCCGCTTCGATTTCCCCCGGCGGAATCGCCTGGATTGCGCCGCGCAGGATCTCGGCAATGTACGCCGCCGTGTGCAGGGTCATGGTCACCGTCGCGCACCAGAACGGATCGCGCAGGTACGGCCACAATGCGCTTTGACGCACAGCGTCGAATTGCGCGAGGCCGTAGTAAACCAGGAACAACTGAACCAGCAACGGCGTGCCACGGAAAAAGAAGATGTAGGCGTAAGGCAGCGAACGCACGTACCAGAGCTTGGAGGAGCGGGCGATGCCCAGCGGAATCGCCAGCAGCAGACCGGCAATCACGGCGATGGCGACCAGTTCCAGGGTCAGGGTCGCGCCCTGCGCCAGTTTCGGCAGCCACTTGATGATGACTTCCCAGTTCATTAAGCGCTCCTCGCAAAGCCGCGAGCGGCGCGTTTTTCCAGGAAGTGCATGCCGGTCATCGCCAGCACGGTCAGGCCCAGGTACATGATCGCGGCGACCATATAGAAGGTGAACGGTTGTTTCGATACGGTCACGCCGATCTGTGCGTGGCGCATGATTTCTTCCAGGCCAATCACCGAGACCAGCGCGGTGTCTTTCATCAGGATCATGAACAGATTGCCCAAGCCTGGCAGGGCAATACGCCACATCTGCGGCATGATCAACCGGGTGAAGATCCGCCATTTCGACAGGCCCAGGGCCTGGCCGGCCTCACGGTGGCCTTTGGGAATGGCGAGGATTGCACCACGGAACACTTCCGTGGCGTAGGCGCCGAAGCACAAGCCCAGGGCGATCACGCCAGCGGCGAAAGCGTTGAGTTGCAGGTCGGGGTTGCCGAAGAACTCACCGAGGGCGCGCATCAGGTTGACCGTACCGAAGTAGATCAACAGCACCCAGAGCAATTCCGGGACGCCACGCACCAGGGTCGAATAAGTGCCGCCAAGCCATTGCAGCGGCTTGTACGGGGAAGTCTTGGCCAAGGCGCCGAGCAGACCGAGCACCAGTCCCAGGCACAGGGCCGTGAGGGCCAGTTGGACGGTCATCAGCGCACCGGCAGCGAGCGCCGGGCCGAATCCGTAGAGGTCGATAATCATGGAATTCTGTTCAAATTGCGGCAGGCAAAGTCGGGAGCCGGCGCCGTTGCATCACGGCGCCAGTCCCACAGGTCAGGATCAGTAGATGCTGAACGGGAAGTACTTGTCGTTGATCTTCTTGTAGGTACCGTCAGCGACGATTTCCTTCAGGGCAGCGTTCAACTTCTCACGCAGGGGGTCGCCTTTACGCACAGCGATGCCGATCTTGTCGCTTTCGACAACCGGGTCGCCTTTGAACTCGTAGTTCTTGCCGGCGTCGCTTTTCAGCCAGTCATAGTTGGCGTACTTGTCGGCGAGGATCGCGTCGACACGACCGGAGGTCAGGTCGAGGTAGGCGTTTTCCTGGGTGTCGTAGAGGCTGACCTTGATGTCATCGGCGTAGGTGTCTTCCAGCCAGGTGCCGGCCAGGGTCGCACGCTGAGTACCGATGGTCTTGCCCTTGAGCGAGTCCTTGTCGGTTTTGAAGTCGACGTTTTTCGGGGCGATGAACTGCAGCTTGTTCGAGTAGTACGGGTCGGTGAAGTCGACCGCGCCTTTGCGCTCGTCGGTGATCGACAGCGAGGAGATCAGGAAGTCGAACTTCTTCGCGTTCAGGGCCGGAATGATGCCGTCCCAGTCGGAAGTGACCACGGTGCACTCGACCTTCATCTTCGCGCAGAGGGCGTCGCCGATGTCTTTGTCGAAGCCGACCACGTTGCCGCTGGCGTCTTTGTTGTTGAACGGCGGGTAGGCCGCTTCGATGCCCATCTTCAGGGTTTCAGCCATGGCACCGGCGCTGAACGCGAGGGTGACGGCGGCGGCCAGGAAGACCTTCTTGAAATTCTGCATGCATGTTGCTCCGTTAGCGGTTGCTGGACATGAATTGTTTGCAGCGCGCCGAAAGCGGGTTTTCGAACACCTGCTGAGGCGATCCTTGCTCTTCTATAAGGCCTTGGTGAAGGAACACCACTTCGCTGGAGACCTGACGGGCGAAGCCCATTTCGTGGGTCACGAGCAGCATGGTGCGGCCTTCTTCGGCCAGTGCGCGGATGACACTAAGTACTTCCTGAACCATTTCCGGGTCAAGCGCCGAGGTGGGCTCGTCGAACAGGATCACCTTCGGTTGCATCGCCAGCGTGCGGGCGATTGCCGCGCGTTGTTGCTGGCCACCGGACAATTGCGCCGGGTAAGCGTGGCGCTTGTCGGCGATACCGACCTTGGCCAGCAGCGCTTCGGCGACTTCGATCGCTTCAGCCTTGCTCTGGCCGAGCACGCGGCGCGGTGCCTCGATGATGTTGTCGAGGATGCTCATGTGCGGCCACAGATTAAAGTTTTGAAATACAAAACCAATCTCGGAGCGCAGGCGGTTGATCTGTTTGCCGTCGGCGGCAACCAGTTCGCCATTCTTGGCAGCCTTGAGCTTGAGTTCTTCACCGGCCACCAGGATCTGGCCCTGATGCGGGTTTTCCAGCAGGTTGATGCAACGCAGGAACGTGGACTTGCCGGAACCGGAGGAACCGAGGATCGAGATCACATCGCCGTCGCGGGCGGTCAGCGAGATGCCTTTGAGCACCTCAAGCTGTCCGTAGCGTTTGTGCAAGTTGCGGATTTCAAGCGCGGGCGTGGCCTCAGCCATGTGCGTTCCTCATATATGTTGCGCTCCAGCTGTTGGATGGCCGTCCTGGCGAGGCGGCCAAGCTAGCATAGCGTTTCAATGGCAGCCAACAGCGCTACGAGCGGTAAACGGGTGGCATGTGGCAGGTTGTCGCATCGGCGCAGCAGACTGTCGCCCCATCAACAACCGAACGGGTGTTTGATCATGTAAACCCGCGGGTGTCGCGTAAAAAAAGGCGCGATGTTGCCAGCTTTGGCGGGGTGTTGGAAGCGCTATCCGGCCGAACGTACACGATTCGCCCTTTTATTGTGCGCCCCACACTTTTTCAGTGTGTTTCTGGTGCGCGCATTCGTCCTGAAAGTGAGTCGCAGGGTAACGCTCTGGCGAATAGCCATTAATCTCAAGGACTTGCGATGACCGTCCGGTCGCGTGCAAGACCCCAGCCCAGAACGTTTTGAAATATTTTGGCGCAATTATTGCGTGCAGAATAAGGAACGCCCCGTTGGATTCTTTTTACGAGAAGGAAATACCAGACGGGCCGGACGCAATCGCTTTCCTCGCAAAGGTAGTTTCGATGAGCAGTACCCCAAGCTCCAATGGCCTCGAACAGGGGCTCAAACCGCGTCATGTGACCATGTTGTCGATCGCCGGTGTCATCGGCGCCGGTCTGTTCGTTGGCTCCGGCCACGCCATCGCTGCCGCCGGCCCTGCCGTGCTGTTGGCTTATGCCGCCGCCGGTACCCTGGTGGTGTTGGTGATGCGCATGCTCGGCGAAATGGCTGTTGCCTCGCCGGACACCGGTTCGTTCTCGACTTACGCCGACCGTGCCATCGGACACTGGGCTGGCTTCACCATTGGCTGGCTGTACTGGTGGTTCTGGGTATTGGTGATTCCACTGGAAGCCAATGCCGCCGCCACCATCCTGCACGCGTGGTTCCCGGGTGTGGATATCTGGGCCTTTGCCTTGGTCATCACCATGCTGCTGACCATCACCAATCTGTTCAGCGTAAAGAATTACGGCGAATTCGAATTCTGGTTTGCCCTGATCAAAGTGTTGGCGATCATTGGCTTCATCGCCCTCGGTCTGGCCGCGATTTTCGGCTTCCTGCCGAACAGCCAGGTCAGCGGCGTGTCGCACCTGTTCGACAGCGGCGGCTTCCTGCCAAACGGCATGGGCGCGGTGCTGGGTGCAATCCTGACCACCATGTTCTCCTTCATGGGTACCGAAATCGTCACTATTGCGGCTGCGGAATCGAAGAACCCGGGCAAGCAAATCTCCAAGGCCACCAACTCGGTGATCTGGCGGATCGGTTTGTTCTACCTCGTCTCGATCTTCATCGTTGTCGCCTTGGTGCCATGGAACGATCCTACGCTGGCCAACCTCGGTTCCTACCAGACCGTGCTTGAGCGCATGGGCATCCCGAATGCGAAAATGATTGTCGACATCGTGGTTCTGGTCGCGGTGACCAGCTGCCTGAACTCGGCGCTGTACACCTCGTCGCGCATGCTCTTTTCCCTCGGCAAGCGTGGCGATGCTCCGGCCATGTCGACCCGCACCAACAAAAGCGGCACGCCTTACTGGGCGGTCATGCTGTCGACTGGCGCGGCGTTCCTGTGCACCTTCGCCAACTACGTGGCACCGGCTGCGGTGTTCGAATTCCTCCTGGCGAGCTCCGGCGCCATCGCCCTGCTGGTGTACCTGGTGATCGCCTTTTCGCAACTGCGCATGCGTAAACAGCGTATGGCCCGTGGTGAGAAGATCGTCTTCAGCATGTGGCTGTTCCCGGGCCTGACCTACGCGGTGATCATTTTCATCATCGCGGCCCTGACCATCATGCTGTTCCAGGAAGCGCATCGCGTTGAGATCCTCGCGACTGGCCTGCTGAGTCTGATGGTGGTGGCGACCGGTCTGCTGGTGGCACGCCGACGTCGTCAGGAAAAGCTCAGTGTTGCCTTGGCACGGTAATTCAATCCGCTTTTCTGGACGTGAGGCCAGGCGACCGCGATCAGAGATGATCGCGGTCGTTTTCATTGGGCATTCCTCAAATCGATCCAGGCATGCTGTGATGGACACAGTGATGGCGAGATAGTAGCCTTCTCCGGAAATGTGTATCCCGGTGTTACGGGTGCATTGGAGTTTCAGGACACGGATTGTTCGTCACGCCCCCGCCTTGCAGCCAAAGCCGTCGACCCTTTCCAGCCTGCTCCTCATCGTGCGCGTCAGCCTCGGTGCATTTTCTGTTGCCGACTTTTCAAGAGCGGCACGCAGTAGAAGCTGAGTCGAATTAGCCCGGCCATTCAGCGACCCCCATCAGGGCATCAAGGAGAGACATGCATGGCGTTTACATCGGTTGTATTCAAAAACCCTAATACCGGTGCGATGAAAGAAGCGCCGATCGGCTTTTCGTGGACTGTGTTTTTCTTCAGTTTCCTGCCGCCGCTGTTCCGTGGTGACATCAAATGGGCCGCGATCATGTTTGTCCTGGCCTGCATGACCTTCGGCTTCAGCAATATCGTATTCATGTTCATCTACAACAAACTGTACGTACGTGACTTGATCGGCGCCGGTTACAAGGCTCAATCCATTGCCAGTGGCGACCTGAATTACGTCAGCTCGAAAATCGGTATGGAGATCCCGCGGCTGGAAGCAGCGGCAATCTGATAGCGAAAATCCGGCTTAAAAAAACGGGCGCAATCATCACTGATTGCGCCCGTTTTTTTTGCGCCCGGAATTAACGCCAGGCGTTATTCGGCTTTCGCTTCGCTGTCGTCTACCGATTTACTGTAAGTATCCAGCGCTATCCCGAAATCGGTGATGAACTGTGGCTCGCTCAGCCAGGCCTGGGCCTCTTCGATCGTTACGCCTTCGGCCCACATGCGGTAGTCGATCAACATGTCGGCGGCCAGGTGGGTGGCGGCCATGCCTTCGTTTTCAGCGTTTTCCATATCGAGCAGGTCAGGATGATCGACGATGATGAACGCCAGTTCCCGCAGTAGCGTCAGCAGCATTTCGTTGCGGCTGATGGCTTCGGCGTCGCGCATTTTGCTGAACATCGCCAGGGTGTATTCCGGGATCGGCTCGGCGAGGTGATCGAGGTCTTCGTCCTGCTCCAGCGGCTTGCGGCCGACCATACGGATTTGCTTGGCTTTGGCCTTGGCGCGCTTGGCGCGTTTCTGTTGCTTGTTCAGGGATGCCATGGGAACTCAGTTCTTCTGTTGGGTTTGCGCGGCGATCGCGTCGGACGCCGCCACATAGTCGGCCTGGAAGGCCGGGGATTCGATCCACGCCAGCGCGCCGGCCTCGTCGGTTTCCTGTGACCACTGACGATACTCGATCAGCGCGGCGAGGATGAAGTCCATCGCGCCCTCTTCGCCTTCCTGTTCATAGACCAGTTCCAGCAGCGGATCTTCGAGGAACGCAGTGCACAGGGCCTGCTGGCTGATCTTCTCGGCGTCGATCATCTTTTTGAACAGCTCGGTGAGGTCCACCGACTCAAAGTCGATACGATCATCGTTCGGGTCCAGCTCGACCGGGGCTTCGGCGCGTTTGGTGCGGTTCTGCTTGGCCTTGGCTTTGGCCCGGGTGGCGCGTTTTTGCTGCTTGTTGGCGGAGGCCATGATGTGTTCCGTCGTGCGTTGAGAGGCGCTCAGCTGCGCGGGACTTTCCGCCCGGGTGTGTCGGGGGCCAGTGTGCCGGTTTGCAGCCAGGTCAGAGCGATGGGCCATAGTGTGGCTTGGTATGCGCTGCGAAAAAAGCCGAAATGTCCGACTTGTTGTTCGCCAATGTCCTGTGGGGTGATGCGCAGGTGGGTTTTTCGCGCGATGCTGAAGTAGCCGAGCAGGCGTTCGATGGCGGCAATCGTGCCGTACGGATCATCACTGATGCTGATGGCCAGGGTCTGCGCGCTGACGTTGGCGAAGGGCAGGGCGCCGGCTCTTTTCAGCAATGCGCGACCGCTGGGGCGCCGTTCGTAACGCGCGGCAGGGGTGCTCCAGTCGCGCACGACGCCGATTGGCGTGTCCTCCAGCCAGCCGAAACGTTTGCCGGGAAAATAACCGCAGAGCAGCGTCATCAACGGCATCAGCAGATGCCATTTGCCGAACATCCGCCAGCGATGTTCGGGGGCGTAATCGCGCCAGTAGGCGAATTGTGCGCCGACAGTGACCAGCCGTCGGATATCTCGCCCGGACTCTGCCAACCCCGCCGCACAACCACCGAAACTGTGACCGACCACATCAATCGGCTGGCCGGGAAACGCCCGTTGCGCGCGTTTGAGCATCGCTTCGAAATCCAGGGCGCCCCAGTCTGTCCACGAAGCATCCAGCCCTCTGATTGAGCCGTGTCGTGATTCGCCAATGCCGCGATAGTCATAGGTGATCACGTCAAAGCCATTGGCGAACAGATATGCTGCGAATCGCGAGTAGTGACGGCAGCGCACAGATGTCGCCGCGTTGATGATGACCACCGGACGCTGGGTATCGTGCAGCGAATGGCACCAGGTGAAACCACCCAAGGCAAAACCGTCGGCGGCGGCTTCCTTGAAGGGTTTACCTTGCGCGTCCGTCAGAGTTGCTGATCTTGACGGCATATCCTGCATAGCGGGCGTGTCCTGACAACTCATCGCACTCGACCTTGACGGTTAAGCTGCCAACGATAGCCGCAGTGCCGCCCCGCAACAAACCGCAGAATTCATTCAGTGGATTCAGTCAGCAGGCGTTCCTCGATCAAGGCCTGTTCGCGATTGAGCTCTGCGCGTAATTCTTCCTCACTTGGCAAGATCGTTTTGTAGCTGCTGGCGAACAGTTGTTCGTTGCCCTTGAGCATCGAGTAGCGCGCCACCGACTCACTGCTCTCCGCGCAAAGAATGATCCCGACGGTCGGCTGGTCGCCCTCGCTGCGCTTGAGTTCGTCGTACATGCGCACATACATGTCCATTTGCCCGACATCGCGGGCGCTGAGCTTGCCGCGTTTAAGGTCAATGATCACAAAGCATTTGAGCAGGTAGTTGTAGAACACCAGATCGATGTACAGATCGACGCCGTCGGTACTGATGCGTTGTTGCCGAGCGACGAAGGAAAAGCCTTTACCCAGTTCAAGGAGAAAACCCTGCAGGTGGTCGATGAGGGCTTGTTCCAGACCACTTTCCCTGACCTTGCCCGCTGACGGCAGGCCGAGAAACTCGAGCATGACCGGGTCGCGAATGAACTCGCGCGGGCTGCATTTCAGCGCTTCGATATTGGTGGTGGCTTCTTCGATCACATCGGCTTTGTCTCGACTCATGAGCAGCCGCTCGTAGTAGAGCGTCAGAATCTGTTGATCGAGGGCGCGGCTTGACCAGTTCAGGTTGGCGCATTCATCCATATACCAATGGCGTGCTTTTTCGCTTTCGACCCGCAGTAGCCGGCGATAGTGGGTCCAGCTCAATTCAGGACGCAGTGCGTCTCGAATTGGAAATTTTTGATAAAACAGGCGCATCTTCCACAAATTGGTTTCATCAAAGCCTTTCCCGAACTGCCCAGTCAGATCCTTCGCCAGCAGGCCAATCAGCTGTTTGCCATAGCCAGCACGCTGGGCACCTTTCTGCTCAAATTCGACGATATGCCTGCCGATCTGCCAGCAGGTCTGCACTTGAATCGTATCAACCGCTCGCAGCACTTTTTGCCGCGCCTGACGAATCAATTCGCCTAGCTCCCCCAGCAATGAATCAATTTTCGGGTCTTGCGTATCAGCAGGTTTCAGCTGGTTCATCGGGACTTCCGCGTCATTGGGAACAGACGTAAAAGAATGCCAACCGTCGCCGTTTGCGTATGTCGGGACAGACGGCAAAGTTCGCAGGAAGCAGCGATGGGTGTTGCAGGACGTTGCCGATGAAAGACGCAGTTGACGGTATTGGTCTGTAGTCCATTTCGTACACCCTCCAACTTCCAATCAATCTAAAACCCGACCCGATATGCAAAATCTAACAGGCGTAACGGTTGGGCTCTGCCAGAGCCCGGGATGTTGGCAGCGGTGCGGCGCGCAATCTGGTATTTCATTGGGATGGCGAGCAATAGCGATATTGCAGTCACAGCGGTTCTGGACAGGGCCTTGCTGCCAGTCGATTACGCCAACACTCTCTGAATGCGGCCTTTGCTTATCGCTTTGTGCGCTTGCCTTTGGGTGTGGCCAATGGCTCCTGCACCTTGCAATAAATCCAAAGCCCGAACAGCCCCATCAGCACCATGAACACGGTGCCGATGCTTTGCTTGAGGAACTCTGCCTTGAACTGTCGAGGTTGCAGGGCCAGGGTGTAGGTGCTGCGAGGGCCGCGATTATTGGTGGTGATGGCGCCGGTGATCCAGCTGTCGACCAGCATCCAGATCGATGCGCCGATGGCGAAGGCAATCAGTACGGCAACGAGCAGGGTCAGCCAGTAAGTCACGCGGCTTGGCCGATACGGCGGCGGATGGGGCAGTGGCACGCGGGTTCGTTTCTGGTTCATTGCAGGATTAGCCCTCTTCCGCTAGGGAAGCACAGGTTCCTCGCGCGAGTCAGCCAGTTTCAACCGTACATTCGATGGTCCTGTGGCGAGGTGCGCGCATTCGGCTATCACTCGCAGTATCTGCATCACCGCCGGTGACAGGGTCGTACCCAGGCAGATGCGCAGGCCGGTGGATGGCTGCCCATCGGCGAAAAAGATCCCACTGCCGGCCACATGACAACCGCGCTCACCGGCCAGGCGTTCGAGTGCCGACATGTCCGTATGCGCGGGCAGCTTGATCCAGTGGATGAACCCTCCGCGCGGCGGCACGTAGACGGTTGCACAGGGGAAGTCGTTGCGTACAAGCGTTTCGACATGGTTCGTCAGCGACGACAATTGCGACCTCAGCCGTGCGCAATGCTCCTCCATGTAGCCGCGGCCTATGAATTCGTTCAGGACATTTTGCGCGAGGCTCGAAACTGCCAGATTGCGCGAGAACATTTGCGCAAGAATCGCCTCGCGGTATTTCCCGGCGACGCACCAGCCGACGCGGTAACCCGGCGCGACCGTTTTCGAAAATGATGAGCAGTAAATCGTCTGCCCGCTGCTGTCGTAGCTTTTGATCGCGCGCGGACGTTCTCCTTCAGGCACCAGATCAAAGAAAATATCATCTTCGATGATCGGCACATCCGCTTCGCGGGCAATCTGCGAAAGCCGTGCCCGGGTCTCATCGGGCATGATGAAGCCGCGGGGATTCTGCAGGGTGGGATTGAGAAAAATCACTGAGACTTTTTTCTGCTTCAGGGCTTCTTCGAGGTGATCGACGTCGATGCCCAGTGTGCCGTGGGTGCGAATCGGCAGGGCACGCATGCCCAGCCGTTCGATGGTCTGCAGGATGCCGTAGTAGGTTGGTGTTTCGATGGCCACTGTCGAGCCTTTCGTCGCGACGGCTTCGAGTGCCAGTTCAAGCGCGACGGTGTCGCCCGAGGTCACGAGGATATCGTCTGGCCCGCAAACGACACCGCGCGTCAGCATCAGCCCGGCAATGCGCCGACGTAAGGCTGGAAGGCCGGGCGGTGCCACCAGACCGGTCAGAGAGTTGTCGGCCTTGCCGGCCATCACCGAAAGGCATTTGTTCAATAGCACGTGCGGCGTCAGATCGCTGTGCAGCACCGCCGAACTCAATGACGCCGTGGTGCGCGAGGCTGCTTGGGAGAGCATCGCGACCACGGCATGGTTGACGTTGACAGTGACGCTGGAGAGGTCGAAACCGCTGGCCGGTTTGGCCCGACCGGCCGCGGAAACGAAATAGCCGACGCGCGCGATGGTGGAAACGTAGGCATCGGCTTCCAGGTCAGCCAACGCGCGCTGGACGGTGGTGATGCTGGTTTCGAACATTCGGGCCAGAGACCGGATCGACGGCAGCTTGGATTCGGCTGCCCATTCACCACTTTCGATCTGACGAATAATCCAGTCCTTGACGATTCGCCAGCGCTTGTCCGGTAGATCAAACCTGTCCATAAGTTCTCTTGGTCATTCCTGGAAACAATTCAGAGAAAATAGAGTAAAACCATCCCCGTTGCAGCAACAATGACGATGTTCAGCGCAACCAGGCCAAAAGCGAATCGAATCAGTCCGTTTTCTTCATGTCGGTTGGCACCTGCCAGCCCGGTGATCAGCGACAGAATCGATAAAGACCCAAGCGCACCATGCCCGGCCGCACTGTTGACCATCGCGGCCAGCCATGGGCCGTGCTCACTGGTCAATGCCGCAATCGACGGCATGACGAGGGTGTTGCCGCCCACGTTGGAGCCAGTGACATAACCGGCAATACCCGCCAGCAGTGCGATCGTCGGCGCCAGGGAAATTCCCGACAACGATTGCAGTGTGCGCTGTGCTTCGACCAGAAATCCGGCGTTGACCATCACCTGCGACAGCAGCAGAAACAGGAAAATCGTCGTGACCGGAAACTTTGCCCGGTTAAACAGTGCGCGCCATGGGAAGCCCGTCGCCGTGGCTTGCCTGACGGCCATCAGCAGAGTGACGATCAGCAGCGCCAGGCCAGGGGACGCCAAAGGCTTCCACGAAACATGCTCGCCTTTGACGATCCACAGTGCATCCCATCCCGACAGTACAAACAGCCCGCGCGAGGCGACAATAACGCCCAGCAAGGCCAGATACGGCCATGCCGCGCTCGGCCAGCGCACCAGCTTTTTGCGCTGCGCAAAGGAAATGCCCAGGCCGATGCAGGCAACGGCGAGGCCGGCCAGCACGCCGGAAACTTCCGGCCCGATCCACAGGTTGATGGAAAACAGCACGGCGATGAACAGCGCGGTGACCACCATCAGCCCGAGCCACGGTGCCACGGTGCGGATACCGGCTTGCCACAGAGCGATGGCGGCCAGGCAGAGGAACACCGGGGCGCTGATCAGAGCCGAATGGCTACCAAGTGTTTCCGCAGGCAAGTGCGCCAGCAACGCACCGATCACCGTCGCCAGGCCCAACGTGCCCCACGGCATGATGACCATCCCGGCGAGGGCGATTTTCATCCCCGACTGACGGGTGAACAGGCCCATCAACAGCGGCACTGTCGCAATCAGCGAGACGCCAAAACCGGTCATCGCTTCAAGCAGCGGCGCGAGGCCGAGGACGATGAAGATGACTTGTGCCGGCGGTGTCCAGCCGAGCTCCTTGACCCAGGCGCCGATGGCCTGAGGTGCACCGCCGCGTTCGACCAATATGACGAACGCCAGTCCCGGCACGATTACGCACGCGGTGCTGAGAAACAGGATCGTGGTGTCCTGGAAAATAGCCGTGGTGATTGCTGCCGACACCGGTCCGGCAGCCCCCAGTGCCCATAACAGGAACACCAGCGCCACGCCCGCCAGTGCGGCTTGTACCGGTGGCCGGCGGACGATGAGTATCAGCGCGATCACCAGACCGATCGGCGACAATTGCAACAAGAGCGAAGTCATACACAGTTTCCCTTAACTTAATCGTGAGTCTGCCCGCTGTACTCGGTCGCCCGCATGGACGCACGCTCACAAAAAGTCTGATACCACTCGGTCAGGCGCTGCTGCGCGGAAAAATCCGACAACTCGCGAAAGGCGATCCAGTCGAGTGCCGTCGCCAAGGCAATGTGGCCGATGGTGATCGGGCCATTGAGGTCGACGTGCTCTTCGATGAAGCGGTAGGCCTCTTTGAGTTTGTAGGCCTGGCCCTCGGCGTAGGCCGGATAGCGCAAGGCTTGCGGACGACGCTCGACTTCCCAGCGCAGCTTGATGCCGACATCGCACATGCCCTGCGCCAATGCCTGCAGACGCAACGCCTTGTAGCGCTCGGGGCCGTTTGGCGGGATGAATTTCGAACCTCGGCTCAGGTCGTCGAGGTATTCACAAATCACGATGGAGTCGAAGAGTGCCGTCTCGTCGGGGAGGATCAGCACCGGGACCTTGCCCAAGGGGTTGGCGTTGTAGATGACTGCGTTTGGCGAGGTCGGGCTGGTCTCGTGGTGAATTACCTCAAGGTCCGCAGCGATCCCGAGTTCATGAGCGAGCACCAGCACCTTGCGGGCGTAAGGCGAATGCGTCTGGTAGAAAAGTTTCATGCTGGGGTACCTGCCTCAAGGATTGCGGTGGCCGCGCGATGCGCGTCCATGAACAGACGCGAAGGCGCGCCGGCCGAGGTGACGTAGTGGTTGTAGTAGCAGGAGCCTTCGGCAAGCGGGCCGAGTACCCAGATGTTGCGTACCGGCTCACCCAGGCTCGACCTGGGATGGCAGGCAGCGTCGACATCAATGCCGTCGATGCCGGGTTCGTCGGTGCGCGGGCGGATGAAACCGAGGCGGGCCAGATCGCGTACCGGCGCACAATCGCTGTTGCTCACCCCGCTGCCCTGGACATAACCGGCGACCCGGCGGTAATGCGCAGTCGCAGGTTGCGTGCCTGGCTTGAGAAACGTCAGCAGACCGGCGTCACACAGTGCGAGCAGGTCTGCGTGACGCTCTTTCTGCGGGCCGGCGACGAGGCGGTTGATCGCCTTGTGCCAACGGCCATAGAACTGGCGGTGCGAGGCGTCGGTCAGCCCGTCGAAATCAACGGCTTGACGCAGCCGGTCACGCAGGTCGCGCCAGACTTCAATGGCTGCCTTGATTGCCGATTCACCGCGCCCGAGCCGCGCCTCGTGCAAGTCGGCTTCGAGCGCGTGATAGATCCACGAGTGATAGTTGTGCGGGGTCACGCTGTCGGGCAGCGCATGCCAGATCAGTGCTTGCGGATTGATCGACCCGACACTCTCTTCGTATTCACGCAGCCGCGCTTCGCAAGCGGCTATGCCCGCGCTTCCAGGGACGCTGACCTCCCTGAGGCGGTCGAGTAACTGGTGATGCTGTTCGGGTATTGCTTTGGCGTGCAGGACGGCGACAGCGGCGGCACGCATCTCCAGCAGCATGATCGGCAAAATGTCTTGCTCGAAATCCAGCTGGCGGTTCTTTGCATGCGCACGCAGGTCTTCGATGCGCGCACTCGTCAGCAGTACCGCCTGATGCCGGGCAAAATCGATCAGGCCGTTGGGTCGGGTGCGAAACGGCAGACCGTCGCGGGATTGAATGTAGATCACCGGCTCCTGGCCAGAAGGGTGATACACGTGACTGGCGTCTGCCATCGGCTTGTACTTGCCGCCCCTGCCAGCGGTCAGTGCCGCCAGTGTATCCATTGCGCCAAGCCCGAGGCCTTCGATCAGCACGGTTTCGCCGGGCTCGATGCTGGCGAGGCTGCCTGGCAACGGGTAGACGTCTTCGATGCGCTCAGGATCGGCCGGACGTACACGGCCTGTATGGCCGACTGTCAGGATCAGTCGATCGACGGTCGCCGACGTACCTGAGGCCGTGCGCAACACGTATTGATGGCCTTCAAGGGCCTCCACCGCCGTAACGGCCTGGTGATGCAAGTGCACAGTGACCCAGTGCGGCGCCGTCGCGAGAATTTGCTCGAAGGCGTCCGCCAGATAAGCGCCGAGCAAGTGCCTCGGCAGGAAATCCTGCGGCTCGACGTCTCGTCCCTCTTGGGCCAGCAGGCCACTCTCGGGATCGACCTTGATGCGCTGCTGCAGGCACCAGGCGAGGAAGTCCGGACCTGGCCGCTCTCGTGCATCCTGAAGATTTCCCAGCGCTGGCACATCGGGAAACACGCCCAGTTGTCCGGCAACGGTATTGAGCAGCAGGTAATCGGGTTGATCCGGCCAGTGCGCACCGCTGCCGAGTACATTGGGATCAAAAATGTCGATGATCAGCGGCTGATCCGGGCGCTCTTCGGCGAGGCTCAGCAGGCGTTCGAAAATCGACAGCCCGCGCGATCCACAGCCGACCAGGCCGATATGCAGAGGCGCCTTCACCATCTGCGCTCCTCCCCGAAAAAGGATGGAATCGCGACAGCCGAGCCTTCTTTGACCGCGATGTCATGAATCATCCGGCCAATCGCCAGATCGAGAATGCCCATGCCGAACGGCGAATAGATCAACGGTTTGTCACGAGCGACATGCAGGTCGCCGCGAATCAGCTGCGCAACGGTGCCGGTGACGAAATCACGGTGACCGTATTTCTGTTCAGCCAGGTGTGGCGAGGTGTTGGCTTTCAGGCAGTGGGTGATGTCATCGAAATAGTTGTAACTTTCCTCGATGATTTCCGCGCCGATATCCCGTAGCGAGATGTTCAGCACAATCTGGCCCGCGCGGAATGTGCCTTTGCCGTTGACGTAGGGTTCGCCGGCGCTGGTGGCGAAAACCACAACGTCAGCGCTCAGCGCCTCTTCCAGCGAAACCTGCTGTACATCCGGCAAACCGAGTTGTTCGCCGAATGTCGCCAGCGCCTGGGCTGATTCGGCGTTGAGATCGTGAATTTCCACGCGGTCGAACGACCAGTCATCGCTGAAGAACGTCTCGAGGATATTGCGTGCAATCACGCCGCCGCCAATGATCGAAAGCCGCGGCGCGCGCTTGTTCCGGCCGTTCAGCCACCAGGCTCCGAGCACTGCAGAAGCGGCGGTTCTGACGGCGCTGATCAGCGCACCTTCGAGCAGCGCGTACGGATATCCGGTGTCTGGATCATTGAGGATCAGCACCGCAGACGCGCGCGGGATACCTGACTTGATATTGTCCGGATAACTGGCGATCCACTTGATTCCGGAGACTGATTGATCGCCCTCGCCGTCGATGATTGCAGCCGGCAAGGCAATGATCCGGTTCGCCGGCTGCGCCGCAAAGCGCAGGAAATAACTGTCGGGGTTAACGGTTTCGCCACGTTCGTGGGTCAGGTACGTCTGGGCAACGATCTCGATGGCTTCCTGACGAAGCTCGTCGAGAATGTTTTTGATGGCTGCGCCAGGAATGACGTGGAATGGTCGAAGCGATGATTGTGTGGTCATGAGGGATTACGCCGAAAGTGCCAGAGCGATTTCTGGGAAGAGGGGGTGCAGTGCGGTAGCGCCGATGCGTTGGGTGACCCAGTCGTCGGAGTAGATGGTTTCGAGGTAGCGCTCACCCATGTCCGGTGAGATCGCCACCACCACATCGTCGGGGCGGATGTGGTGTGCCCATTGCTGAACACCGGCGAGGACCGTGCCGGTGGAGCCACCGAAAAGCAGGCCGTAACGTTGTGCCAGCCAACGGCAGACCTTGATCGTCTGCTCTTCCGGGATGGACAGGAAATCGTGGATGCCGGCAGGCTCGAAGATTTCCGGACGACGACTGGTGCCAAGCCCCGGAATATGGCGCGTACCGCCAGGCAAGCCGAATGTGACCGAGCCGACGGTGTCGACGGCGATGACTTTGGTGTGCGGGCGATGTTCGGCGAAGTAGTTCTTGCAGCCCATCAGCGTGCCGGTCGTGCCAGCGCCGACGAAGAGGTAGTCCACGTGGGGAAACTTGTGGGCAATCGACTTGGCTGTGGCCTGGTAGTGCGCCAGAGGGTTGATCGGGTTCTTGTATTGATTGAGCCAGATGTAGTCGGCGTTGTCGGCGACCAGTTGCTCGATCAGACGAATCCGCGAATTCAGGTACCCGCCGTTTTCGTCGCGCTGATCAACCATGAGCATCTCGGCACCGAGGGCGTGCATCAGCTTTCTGTTCGGCGCAGAAATATTCGGATCGATCACGCAGACGAACTTGTAGCCCTTGGCGGCGCACACCATGGCCAGCGCCACGCCGAGGTTGCCTGATGAAGATTCGATCAGACGGGTATTGCGGTTGATCAATCCGCGACCTTCCAGGTCGGTAATGATCGCATGAGCGGTTTTGAGCTTGATGGATCCGGCAGGATTCAGTCCTTCGATCTTCAATTGAATCCTTGCGCTGCAAAGATCCTCGATCTGCACATAACTATCTTCATTGATAAGTTGTTTGATCATACGTCGTCCGTTTCGCTCGTTTATGCCGGGCGCAATCAGTCGCCAGCATCAGTCCTGGGGTGTTTGAAAAGCAGTCGTTGCCGTTCGCCCGTTGGGGTGGTTTTTGGATTTTTTAGCTGGACGGGAGGTGACCTTGCGGTGGACGCCGATCTATTAAAAAAATCATGTTTTGCGTTCTGGTGTCGGGAAGACATCCAGAGGGTGGTGGCGCGCAAGGTAGAGCCAGAAATGGTTCGCCAGGGCTGAGCAAATACTGGCGATATTCCTGGCGCAGTGAGAGATACAGATTTTCGGTTTTTTCCAGTACACCCGATGGCGATGGGGTCTGAAGAGGAGAGGGCGTGGCGGGGGATTGGAGCGGATGATCAAATCGCAGGCATAAAAAAACCCTGAATCTTGCGATTCAGGGTTTTCGGTATTTGGTGCCCAGAGACGGAATCGAACCGCCGACACGGGGATTTTCAATCCCCTGCTCTACCGACTGAGCTATCTGGGCAACGGGGCGCATTAAAAGGGTTTTTCGGATTTACGTCAACGACTTTTTTAAAATTTCTTAAATTAATTCCGTCGCTTACGATCCGACCCCCGATTTTGCAGGGTTTACTCTGCAGGTGGAACGTAGCCTTCGGCTTGCGCGTATTCCTCGCCGGAGAAGTACTTGTCCATTTCGCCCTGAAGAAATTTGCGATCTTCGGCGTTCATCATGTTCAGACGCTTTTCGTTGATCAGCAGGGTCTGGTGTTTCTGCCAGTCGGCCCAGGCCTTGGCGGAGACGTGTTCGAAAATGTCCTGACCTTTGGCGCCCGGGTACGGAGGGCGTTCCAGGCCTGGCAGTTCTTCTTTGTACTTGCGGCACATTACGGTGCGGGTCATGGCGACTCTCCTGCATTCAAGACGGCGGCCGCGCGTTCGAGCAAGGTTTTGACCGGGGCGGCGAGGCCCAGGCGCGGCGGGGTGGCGAGGTTATACCAGAGCCAGTCGGCCTCGGCCACGTGATGGGCGGCCTCCTGTACCTGAACCAGCCAGGGTTCGATGGACAGCTGGAAATGGCTGAACGTGTGGACAAGACTCGGCAGCGCCTGCTGCTCGCCCATGGTCAGCGCGTGCTGATCGGCAAGATGCTGCAGGTCGCCGAGGTCGTCGAGTTCCGGCAGGCTCCACAAACCGCCCCACAAACCGCTGGAGGGGCGACGGTAAAGCAGAATCGCACCGTCGCCGTTGGCCAGCATCGGCATCAGCGTGCGTTTCTGCGGGATGGCTTTGCGCGGCTTGGGGATCGGGTAGCGCGTCTCCAGGCCGAGCATATGCGCCTCGCAACCACGCTCCAGCGGACACAGCAGGCAACTCGGCTTGCTGCGCGTGCAGAGCGTGGCGCCAAGATCCATCATCGCCTGGGTGTAGGCGTTGACCCGATCATGCGGCGTGAAGCGCTCTGCATTGGCCCACAGCTGTTTGGCGACCTTCGGCTCGCCGGGGTAGCCCTCTTGCGCAGTAAAGCGCGCCAAAACGCGTTTGACGTTGCCGTCGAGGATTGGCGCACGCAGGCCCATGCTGATGCTGGCGATGGCGCCGGCAGTGGACAGACCAATGCCCGGCAGATCCGTAAGCTTTTCGACGTCACGGGGAAACTCGCCGCCGTACTGGCTGACGACGATCTTCGCGGTCTTCTGCAAATTGCGCGCACGGGTGTAGTAACCCAGGCCGGTCCACAGGTGCAGCACTTCGTCTTCCGGCGCTTCGGCCAGCGCTTCGACCGTCGGCAGTGCGGCCATGAAGCGGTCGAAGTAATTGAGCACGGTGCTGACCTGAGTCTGCTGCAACATGATCTCCGACACCCACACCCGGTACGGGTTGATGTCCTGCTGCCAAGGCAAATCGTGGCGGCCGTGGCGGTCGAACCAATCCAGCACCGCCGTGGAAAACTGCTCCGCTCTCATCGCTTGAACAGCCCCTTCAATGCGTTTTTCAATTCCGGGCTGACCTTGTCACCGAGTTTCTCGTCGATTTTTTCACTGAGCTTGTCGCCGGCGAGTTTGGTCGCGACTTGACCGAGGCGATCATTGTCGACGCGGCAAGCCTTGGCGCCCAGCTCCAGTGGACCACGGCAGCGCAGCGGCCACTCGACGCCGACGAACTTATCGCCGACCTGACACGCCGGGTCGGGCATGGCGCTGGTGTCGCCTTCGACAATGATGCCGACGCGATAGTCCATGCCGAGCACGCGCAGGTCGATGTCGCCATCACCGTTGACGGTCATGCCGGGGATGCGCACTTTCAGGTCCGGGTTGCTGGCGATGCCGTTGCGGAAAGTCAGATTGCCTTTCAGCTCCTGGAACGGTGTGTCCTTGCCGCGAGGCTCGCCGCTGAGGGTTTTGCGGTTGAGCGTGGCGATGCCTTTGCACAGTTGCTGTTCAAGGTTGGCGTTGAGCAGCACGCCGTTGTTGATCACGAAACTGGCGTTGCCGTTGAGGGTGTCGATCAGCGCTTGCTGGCTATTGCCGCTGCTGGTCACGTTGCTGGTGAGGGTCACCAAGCCTTTGACCGGCGGGTTTTTGCCTTGGCTTTCGAGGATTTTTTCCGCAGGCACGCGGTTGAGCTTGGTCTGCAAATTCAGCACCGGTGCGCTTGGGCGCACGTCGAGGGTGCCTTTGGCCTCGAAACCGCCGTTGTACAGCTCACCGCTCAGGTTGGTCAGGGTCAGCAGGCCGCCCTGGCCGGTGGCTTTCAGTGCGGCGTTCTGGATCGGCAGCTTGTCGAGGGTCAACTGTCCGAAGGTCAGGTCGGCATCGACGTCAAGTTTGGCCAGGCGTTCAACCGGCAGCAGGCGTTCGGTGCTCCAGGCGGTTTTGCTCGGTTTGTCCGGCAGCGGTGTGGAGCCGGCGCCGGCCATCGCATCGGCTTCGGTGCTGGCCACTTCGGCCTGACGCACTTGCGTGGCATTCGCTGCTTTTTCCGACTTCGGCGGCAGGTAGCGGTCGACGTTGAACGTGTCAGCCTTGAGCACCGCACGCAGCGATTGTTTGGCGAAATCTTCGACGGCGATGCGACCGCTGAAGCTACTGTCGTCGAGTTTCAGGTTGATGTTGTCGAAGGCGATGCTGCTTGGCGTGGCGGCAACGCGGCTGACCAGTTCGACTTTGCTCAGGCTGCCTTCGCCCATGGCCGGGAGTTTCTGGCCGATGCTGTCGACGAACTTCGCCAGATCGAACTGGGCGATGGAGATGCCGCCGCTGATCTGCGGGGTTTTGTCGAGGTCGTTGGCTTTCAGTTCGCCCAAGGCACGCAACTGATTGGCAGAGATCTTGATACCGGTCCATTCGGCGATGTTTGCCGCTTTATCCAGCAATAATTGGCCTTGAGCCGAGAAGGTCATGGTCTTGCCTTGCAGCGGATCGCCTGCCAGTTCGCCGGAAAGCTTCATGTCTTCGAGCTTGTAGCGCTGCAGGGCGCGCTCGATGCGCAGCTCGCCTGTGAGCTCGGTGCGCACGCGCAGCACCGGCTGGTTGGTGCCGAGAAACGCGGTGGCTTTCACCGGAATATTGGTCGAATCGTGTACCGGGCCGGTGCTCAACTGGATGCTTTCGGCGCTGAACTGCTTGCCGGTCTGCTCGTCGTTGTATTCAACGCGGGCGTTGTTGACGGTCAGACTGTCGATGTCGAGGCGGATCGGCTGTGGCGGTTTTTCCACCGCAACAGGGGCTTCGCTGGCCGGTTGGCCCGGCGTAGCGGCTGGTGGCGTTGCACCCGCCGGGACGGGCACCTTGCCGATGTCTTCCCAGTTGCCATGACCGTCCTTGTCGCGGTTCAGGCGCAGGTTCAGGCCTTCGACGCGCACGTCGCTCATCTGCACCTCGCGGCGCAACAGCGGCAGCACGCGCACGGACAGGCCGAGCATCTGCAGATCGGCGAACGGTTCGGCAGGTTTGACCAGGGTGGCAACGCTGGCTTCGTGCAATTCCAGGCCGAGCCACGGGAACAGGCTCCAGCCGATATCGCCATTGAGCGTCAGCTCGATGTGGGCCTTGTCGCGGGCTATCTGGCGGATCTCGTCTTTGTAATCGTTGGGATCGAAGAGGTGGGTCAGGGCAAAACCTGCCGCCACAATGATCAGCAACAGCCCGAGAAGTACCAGACCCAGGATTTTGCCGAACGCTTTCATGGGCGAGTCCTTGTAGTTAGTCGAATTCGTAATTTAGCCGGGGAGTATAGCGCTGCAACGGCCCGGTTCGGTGTGGCGTCATGTCGTCAGGACTTCCAGCGGCACCTGTAACCGGGCGGCGATTGCCTGAGCTTCAAGGTGCCCGGCGGGTGCCCGCAGGCGCAGTTCTGCCCCCGCTTGCGACGCCATTTTCCTCGCTTGGTTCACCATCCGCTCGGCAACCCCACGGCGACGAGTAACTTTTCGTACACACAAATGGGACAGGTACCAGACGTCGCGGTGCCTTTGCAGGCGCGCGGCGCCGAGCAGACGGTCGTTGAAACGTCCGGCAATAAAACTCCCTTCCGCCAACGCACTTTCGATCAGATCGACGTCCCCGGAAAACGGCGAAAACAGCCATTCGGGTGCATCACGATAGATCTTCTGCAGATCCTGCTGATCCTGATAACTGGCGTCTTCAAGCGTTTGAACGATAACCGGCATGGTAACCCCGTAAAAAATGCACCCGGTGTAGGAGCTGCCGAAGGCTGCGATCTTTTGATCCTGTTTTTGCAAAACAACGTCAAAAGATCGCAGCCTTCGGCAGCTCCTACACAGGTGTAGAGATCAGATGACATGAAAAAGGTGATATCAGTTTGGTTTTTCTGTCACGTGCAAATGGTAACCTTCGCCCGTTCGTCCGTCCTTCTGCGACTTAACGTCGCGCCTTCAAGGAGCTTCACCTTAAAAAACGGTCATGCCTGCGTGCATAAGTCCGAGGGTGAACAGTGGCTGGCGAACCATACTAATAATTGGGGGATACACAATGAGCACGAGCATCACGGCGGACGGCCTCAAAGCCGATCAGCCCGCGTTCCTGTCCAAGGAACGCATCATCGCCAAACCCGGTTTCAACCGTTGGCTGGTTCCACCGGCCGCTCTGGCCATCCACCTGTGCATCGGCATGGCCTACGGCTTCTCGGTGTTCTGGTTGCCGCTGTCCAAGGCGCTGGGCGTTACTGCTCCAGTGGCTTGTGCACCGGACATGAGCTTCATCGCACAGGTATTTTCGTCGAACTGCGACTGGCCGATCTCGATGCTCGGCTGGATCTACACGCTGTTCTTCATCTTCCTCGGCTGCTCGGCAGCGATCTGGGGTGGCTGGCTGGAACACGCCGGGCCACGCAAGGCCGGCGTTGTATCAGCTCTGTGCTGGTGCGGCGGTCTGCTGATCTCGGCGCTGGGTATCTATACCCATCAGATCTGGCTGATGTGGATCGGCTCCGGCGTGATCGGTGGTATCGGTCTGGGGCTGGGCTATATCTCGCCCGTATCGACCCTGATCAAGTGGTTCCCGGACAAGCGCGGCATGGCCACCGGCATGGCAATCATGGGCTTCGGTGGCGGCGCAATGGTCGGTGCACCGCTGGCGACCGCACTGATGAGCCACTTCGGCTCGGCTGAAGGTGTTGGCGTCTGGCAGAGCTTCGTGGCCATGGCGGCGATCTACTTTGTGTTCATGATCGGTGGCGCACTGGCCTACCGCGTGCCGCCAACCGGCTGGAAACCGGAAGGCTGGACCGCTCCGGCGAAGAAAGCCGCGAACGCAATGATCACCAACCGCCACGTGCACGTGAATGTGGCGTGGAAAACCCCGCAATTCCGTCTGGTCTGGCTGGTGCTGTGCCTGAACGTTTCTGCCGGTATCGGCATCCTTGGCATGGCTTCGCCACTGCTGCAGGAAGTGTTCGGCGGCAAGCTGCTGGGTGTTGATGTGCCGTTCGGTCAACTGGACGCCGGGCAACTGGCTTCGATTGCCGCGATCGCTGCCGGTTTCACCGGTCTGCTGAGCCTGTTCAACATCGGTGGCCGCTTCTTCTGGGCCTCGTTCTCGGACTACCTGGGGCGCAAAAACACCTACTTCGTATTCTTCGCCCTGGGTTTTGCCTTGTACGCGCTGATTCCGAACATGGGTCATTTGGGCAACGTTGCACTGTTCGTGGCGGCGTTCTGCATCATTCTGTCGATGTACGGCGGCGGTTTTGCCACTGTTCCGGCGTACCTGGCTGACCTGTTCGGTACGCAGATGGTTGGTGCGATCCACGGTCGTCTGCTGACGGCTTGGGCTGCGGCTGGCGTGCTCGGCCCGGTGTTGGTGAACTACCTGCGTGAATATCAGCTGAGCATCGGCGTTGAACGCGCTGCCGCTTACGACATCACCTTGTACATCCTCGCCGGCCTGCTGGTGTTGGGCTTCCTGTGCAACCTGATGGTGCGTCCGGTGGCCGACAAGTACTTCATGACCGACGCTGAACTGGCGGCCGAACAGGCGCTGGGCCACGACAAGGGTGCTGACGCCAGCACCGTTCTGGAGTGGAAAGCCGCGCCGGGCAGCAAGCCGCTGGCGATCGCTGCGTGGCTAGTGGTGGGTATTCCGTTGGCATGGGGTGTGTGGGTGACCCTGCAGAAGACGGCAGTACTGTTTCACTAAGTTCGTTTCTGCCTGATCGTTCCCACGCTCTGCGTGGGAATGCCTCCCGTGACGCTCTGCGTCACATTCGAAGCGGACGCAGAGCGTCCGGGGCTGCACTCCCACGCAGAGCGTGGGAGCGATCATCGCCCTTTATGGCTTGTATGGACATGTCTACCCGCGACAGCCGGGGGTTCTATCCGTCAGCCATCTCACCTCTCGTGTTTCTGTTTCGGCCCCGCGTGCCTATAATGGCTGCCTTTTTCGCCCAATGATTTTGCGGAGCTGGTGATGGCCGAACGTAAGGCTTCTGTCGAGCGCGACACTCTGGAAACCCAGATCAAAGCCTCGATCAACCTTGATGGCACCGGAAAGGCCCGATTCGATATCGGTGTTCCTTTTCTTGAGCACATGCTGGATCAGATCGCCCGTCATGGGTTGATCGACCTGGATATTGAATGCAAGGGCGATCTGCATATCGACGACCACCATACGGTGGAAGACGTCGGTATCACCCTCGGCCAGGCATTTGCCAAAGCCATTGGCGACAAAAAAGGCATCCGTCGCTACGGTCATGCCTACGTGCCGCTCGATGAAGCGCTTTCGCGCGTGGTGATCGACTTCTCCGGTCGTCCAGGCCTGCAGATGCACGTGCCGTACACCCGCGCCACCGTCGGCGGCTTCGACGTTGACCTGTTCCAGGAATTCTTCCAGGGCTTCGTCAACCACGCACTGGTCAGCCTGCACATCGACAACCTGCGTGGCACCAACACCCACCACCAGATCGAAACCGTGTTCAAGGCTTTCGGCCGCGCGCTGCGCATGGCTGTCGAGCTGGATGAGCGCATGGCCGGACAGATGCCATCGACCAAAGGCGTTCTGTAATGCAGACGGTTGCAGTTATCGATTACGGCATGGGTAACCTGCACTCGGTGGCCAAGGCCCTTGAGCACGTCGGCGCCGGCAAGGTGCTGATCACCAGCGATGCTGCGGTGATTCGCGAAGCTGACCGCGTGGTGTTCCCCGGTGTTGGCGCGATTCGCGATTGCATGGCGGAGATCCGTCGCCTCGGTTTCGACTCGCTGGTGCGTGAAGTCAGTCAGGATCGTCCGTTTCTTGGCATCTGTGTCGGCATGCAAGCCTTGCTCGACACCAGCGAAGAGAACGATGGCGTCGATTGCATCGGCCTGTTCCCTGGCGCGGTGAAGTTCTTCGGCAAAGACCTGCATGAAGACGGCGAACACCTGAAAGTCCCGCACATGGGCTGGAACGAAGTGAAGCAGAAAGTCAGCCACCCGCTGTGGCATGACATTCCGGACATGGCGCGTTTCTACTTCGTGCACAGCTACTACATCGCTGCCGCCAACGCGCGGCAGGTGGTCGGTGGCGGTCATTACGGCGTCGATTTCGCTGCGGCGCTGGCCGATGGTTCGCGTTTCGCCGTGCAGTTCCATCCGGAGAAGAGCCATACCCATGGCCTGCAATTGCTGCAGAACTTCGCCGCGTGGGACGGTCGCTGGTAAATGGCTGCCAAGAAATCCAAACCGCCGATCCTGACCCTTACTCCCGAACAGGAGAACGAGGCCAATCGCAAGATTCAGCGGTTCATGGAAGACCGTTTCGAACTGGACCTGGGTTCGTTCGAAGCGGCGGAAATTCTTGAGCTGTTTACCCGCGAAATTGCTCCGCACTATTACAACAGGGCGATTTTCGATGTGCAGACCCACCTCAAAGAGCGGTTTGAAAGCATCGAAAGCGACCTGTGGGCGCTCGAGAAAAACTGATTTCCGAGCCAAGCTGAACATTCAAATTTGAAGGTTTGCCAGATGCTGATTATTCCCGCTATCGATCTTAAAGACGGTGCCTGTGTACGTCTGCGCCAGGGCCGCATGGAAGATTCCACAGTGTTCTCCGATGACCCGGTGAGCATGGCTGCCAAGTGGGTGGAGGGCGGTTGCCGCCGTCTGCATCTGGTCGATCTGAACGGTGCTTTCGAAGGCCAGCCAGTCAACGGCGAAGTGGTCACCGCGATCGCCAAGCGCTACCCGACCCTGCCGATCCAGATCGGTGGCGGCATCCGTTCGCTGGAAACCATCGAGCACTACGTCAAGGCTGGCGTGAGCTACGTGATCATCGGCACCAAAGCCGTGAAAGATCCTGCGTTCGTCGCTGAAGCCTGCCGCGCGTTCCCGGGCAAGATCATCGTCGGTCTGGACGCCAAAGACGGTTTCGTCGCCACCGATGGCTGGGCGGAAATCAGCACCGTGCAGGTCATCGACCTGGCCAAGCAGTTTGAAGCCGATGGCGTGTCCTCGATCGTTTATACCGACATCGCCAAAGACGGCATGATGCAGGGCTGCAACGTGCCGTTCACCGCTGCACTGGCTGCTGCCACGAAGATCCCGGTGATCGCGTCCGGCGGCATCCACAATCTGGGTGACATCAAATCGCTGCTCGACGCCAAGGCGCCGGGCATCATCGGCGCCATTACCGGCCGGGCGATCTACGAAGGCACCCTCGACGTCGCCGAAGCGCAAGCTTTCTGCGATTCGTACCAAGGCTGAGGACTGACCATGGCGCTGGCCAAACGCATCATCCCTTGCCTGGACGTGGACAACGGCCGGGTCGTCAAAGGTGTGAAGTTCGAAAACATCCGCGACGCCGGTGACCCGGTGGAAATCGCCCGTCGCTATGACGAGCAGGGTGCCGACGAGATTACCTTTCTCGACATCACCGCCAGCGTCGATGGCCGCGACACCACGCTGCATACCGTCGAGCGCATGGCCAGCCAGGTGTTCATCCCGCTGACCGTCGGCGGTGGCGTGCGTACCGTGCAGGACATTCGCAATCTGCTGAATGCGGGTGCGGACAAGGTGTCGATCAACACTGCGGCCGTGTTCAATCCGGAATTCGTTGGCGAAGCCGCGCAGCATTTCGGCTCGCAGTGCATCGTCGTCGCCATCGATGCCAAAAAGGTTTCCGGCCCGGGCGAAACCCCGCGCTGGGAAATCTTCACCCACGGCGGGCGCAAGCCAACCGGCCTCGACGCGGTCGAGTGGGCGAAGAAAATGGAAAGCCTCGGTGCCGGCGAGATCCTGCTGACCAGCATGGATCAGGACGGCATGAAAAACGGCTTCGACCTCGGCGTGACCCGCGCGATCAGTGATGCGCTGGGCATTCCGGTGATCGCTTCCGGTGGCGTTGGCAACTTGCAACACTTGGCTGACGGCATTCTCGAAGGCCACGCCAGTGCTGTATTGGCGGCGAGTATTTTCCACTTTGGCGAATACACCGTGCAGGAAGCCAAGGCCTATATGGCCAAACGCGGCATCGTGATGCGTTAAGCGTCAAAATCGATACAGGCCAGTGGACACCATGGCGCACCCAAGGCACTCTTGGGCACGCCATGGATTTCGGTAGCCCAACATGATCAAACGCCTGCTTCTAGTTCTCGCCAGCGCCTCGATGTTGCTCATCAACACGGCCCGAGCCGAAACCAGTCCCGACACCGATCTGGTGCTCCTCACCGAAAACTTCCCGCCGTACAACATGGCGAAGAACGGCAAAAATTTCGCCCAAGGCGAAAACATCAACGGCATCGCCACCGATATCGTTCGCGAGATGTTTCAGCGTGCCGGCATCACTTACAGCCTGACCCTGCGATTCCCTTGGGAGCGTGTCTACAAACTCGCACTGGAGAATCCCGGTTACGGCGCCTTCGTGATGGCGCGCCTGCCGGATCGCGAAAAACTCTTCAAATGGGTCGGCCCGATCGGCCCGGACGACTGGATCATGTTGGCCAGGGCCGACAGCAAGATCACTCTCGAAACCCTCAACGATGCACGCAAGTACAAGATCGGCGCCTACAAGGGCGATGCGATTGCCGAGACGTTGGCCAAGCAAGGCCTGAAGCCGCTGGTTGTCCTGCGTGATCAGGACAATGCGAAAAAGCTGGTCAACGGCCAGATCGAGCTGTGGGCCACCGGGGATCCTGCCGGGCGTTATCTGGCGCGGCAGGATGGAGTCACCGGTCTCAAGACCGTACTGCGTTTCAACAGCGCCGAGCTTTACCTGGCGCTGAACAAAGACGTATCTGACACCGTCGTTGCCAAGCTGCAGGCAGCGCTGGATCAGATGCGCAAGGACGGTGTTGTCGACGAAATCATGTCGCGCTATCTGTAGCGGTTGGTAGCTCCGACTCAGGGTATGCAGCGCCGACTGGCTCAGCTTTGCCATGGCCATCCTTGCGCTTCCGTTGGTACAGAAACACAAGGCCGGTGGGGCACATCAAGGGGCGTTATTTTTGAGCGCCTCCCATTCCCGGGTGTACTCCTTCAACTCTGAGCGCTGATGGTTGGTATCGACGGCGTAAACGCAGAGCTTTAAGGGGAAGTTGCTTTCCGGGCGTAGCCAATTGGATGTCACACGGCGATAACCCTGTGAATCTTCACAGCTGGTTGTTTCAACAGGGCCGGCTTTTACCTCATACCGGTCAATGCCCTCGTTCTTCCGTTCCGGCCACAGAATCATTGCTCTGTTTATTTCTGTATTGAAGGAAAAGTCCACTGTTGGGGAGGGGGTTGGGCCGGCAGCAATCAGATAGCTGGGGACAGTGACAGCGTTTCGATAAGTACCTTTGGGTAATATCTCGTTGGTACTGTCTGTGCCAAGAATACAAAGGTTATTAAGTCCGGTTTTCGGTCCCATTGGCACATTTAACTGAACAGGGGTGATGCCAGCGTTGATCGGTTGGCTGTAGTCTTTCGGATTTTCGCATTCGAGTGGGTCATAAGTGCGTTTGGTCCGGATAAAACGGGTGCTGGCGGTTACTTCAAAGTTCCATGTAGGGTAAACGTATTGATACTCTGGGGTTACTATGATTTTTGCATGCGTTGCCAGTTCGGAAGGTAGTTTGAAGGAGGCTACCGGGAATAACTCACACGCGTCCGGATTGGTATTGAGTTTTCCATCGCTAAAGCAATTGTTGAAAACCGAGGTTGGACTAGCGTAATTGCCACTCGGCATCTGGCCGTATCCCGGCAGCGGTGTCAGTTGCTTTGCCATCGTACCCAGCACGGCATAGACCTCGTTGCTCGTTCGGTCAATCACAGGGCTGCCCGAGCTTCCGGGTGCAGCATCTTTGCATTGGTTGCTGACACTATGTCGCCAAACCCAAGGCTTCTCGAAAATTGCCGAGGAAGGCCTGTGGGTGCAGGCAGAAATTCGTAATGGAACTCCGTTAGGGCCATGCACAATCAGAACGTCGCTATCTTCAGTCGGTGGTTGCTGGGCTAGTTTCAAGGGCTTGATGCCTTGTGTCAGGAGTTCGGCTTGTGACACGCCAAGCTCCAAAAGAGCCAGATCGACACCCTGAATGCTGCTCCAGGATACCTTTTTCAGAGGGAAGGTCTTGTGAGCATCAGGTGTGTCAATGAAATGGTTGAAGGTAATGGTGCCTTCGATGGGGTCGTCTGTTCGCATGACACCATTTTCTTTGGCCACGCAGTGTGCGCTAGTGAGTGCATAGGCGGGATCGGACGCTCGAGAGCTGTTTGTATCGATTAGGAAAGCGGTGCAAAAACCGTGAGCGGGGCTCTCGTACTTGCCGATTCCCGTCCAGTAGTTATAGGTGCCATCTTTGTTGTTCAGGTATTGCGAGGGTGAAAGGTTTTCAACCCCTCTGCCATAATCAATAGGATTGGAATTAGCAGGAAGTGAGAATGCAGCGAGTAATAAAAAGCTTGGATAGATGTTATTTAAATTCATGGCCAGTCCTTGGCTAATTACCTGAGTGTAGACTGGCGGAGAATAAATTAGTTTGGGTTTTTGTGGTTTTCTAAGGTGTTGCTATTTGTTGGGTGTGTAGGGGGTTTGTAAAGAAGTTCGTTCGTTAATAGACAGGTTAACGGTAAATGCCATTTGTCCCGTGTGCAGCCGTCGCCCTATTACTACGCACGCTGATCATCTGCTTGATGTCGATCCACTCGATGCCTTGAGCCTTCAGCTTCGGCAACTCTCGCTCCAGCACCGCCAACGTCTGCGGATACGGATGGCCGATCATCACCGCCGAGCCCTGCTTGTGCGCCAGGCTGATCGCCGTCTGCAACTGGGTGGAGATCGCCGCCTCGGTACGCTCGTCATCGAGAAAAACATCCCGCGAAACGCTCGCCAGATCGATCTTCTGCGCCTGCTGCGCCGCAACGGTTTGCGCACTGGTGCGGCTGTCGACGAAGAATTTGTGCCGGCGCTGCAATTCGCCCATCAACCACGCCATCGCCACCGGTTGCGCAGTCATGCGGCTGCCCATGTGGTTGTTGATGCCAGCGGTGTAGGGGACCATTTTGAACGCAGCGTCGAGGCGTTTTTGCAGCTCTTCGATCGGCAGTTCGGGGTGCCAGGCGTAGGGCCCGGTGGCCGGATCCATTGGCATGTGCAGGATGACGATCTTGCCGGCGCGATGCGCTTCGCGGGCAAATTCGGTAGCGTGCGGGGTGTCGGGCATGATCGCCGTGGTCACCGGGCCGGGCAGAGCCAGCACACGGCGATCCCGGGGCAGGTTCTGCCCCAGGTCATCGATGATCAGTGTCAGGTAGGCTTTGTGTGGCTTTGGGCTGACGGGCTCTGCGTGAGCAGCACCCGCCAGACAGCACAACAGAACGAAGACGAAACGCAAAGACATCCTCAACGGCCGGACGTGATGCTCAGGCCTTTGAGCAGGCTCAGGGCCTGGGCCAGTTGGTAATCGTCATCCTGCGGCATCGCTTTGGCCTTGGCGCTGGAACCGGTCGGTTTGTCTGCGCCGCCGTTGCCATTGCCCAAGTGACCTTGCAGATCGGCTTCCTTGAAGTAATCGCTGTCGGCCTCGCTGGTGATTTTGGCCTTGCGCACTTCGATGTCCGGGACGATGCCTTGCGCCTGAATCGAGCGGCCATTCGGCGTGAAGTACAGCGCGGTGGTGATCTTCAGCGCGCGGTCGTTGTTCAGCGGCAGAACGGTTTGCACCGAGCCTTTGCCGAAACTGGTGGTACCCATTACTACCGCGCGTTTCTGATCCTGCAGGGCACCGGCGACGATTTCCGACGCCGAGGCGCTGCCACCGTTGATCAGCACCACCATCGGCACCGCTTCGCTTTCGTCTTTGCCGGTGGCCGAGAAACGCAGCTCGGAGTTGGCGATCCGGCCTTTGGTGTAGACGATCAGGCCTTTGGTGATGAAGTGGTCAACCACTTCTACCGCTGCCTGCAGCACGCCACCCGGGTTGTTGCGCAGGTCGAGGATGATGCCGTTGAGTTTCTTGCCGTTGTCCTTGCGCAGCTTGGCCAGGGCTTTGGAAACTTCTTCGCCGGTCTTGACCTGGAACTGGGTGATGCGGATATACGCATAGCCGGTTTCCAGCAGTTGCGCCTTGACGCTCTTCACCTGAATCACGGCGCGTGCCAGGGTCACGTCGAACGGCGTGCCGCCGTCGCGCACCAGGGTCAGGGTGATTTTCTGGCCGATCTTGCCGCGCATCTTGTCGACGGCTTCGGTCATGGTCTGGCCGCGTGTTGGCGCACCGTTGATCTTGACGATGAAGTCGCCAGCCTGAATGCCGGCCTTCGACGCCGGGGTGTCATCGATTGGCGAGACCACTTTGATGAAGCCGTCTTCGGCGCCGACTTCGATACCCAGGCCGCCGAATTCACCGCTGGTACTTTCCTGCAGCTCGGTGAAGTCTTCCGGGCCGAGGTAGGCCGAGTGCGGGTCGAGGTTGCTGAGCATGCCCTTGATCGCGTTTTCCAGCAGGGTCTTGTCGTCCACCGGCTCGACGTAAGCGGCTTTGATCCGGTCCATGACCTCGGCAAAGGTGCGCAACTCTTCCAGCGGCAACGGCGCCTTGGAGGTCGCGGCAGTGCCTGCCGGAGCGACGGCCGGGGCCGGTTGAGCGGCAAACGCCAGAGGCGCGCCGATCACCAGGGCGATCGTCAGGGCCAGCGAGGTAAGGCGGGACAAATGCAGCATGTCGAACGAACTCCTGAATTAGGCGGTGCGCTTATCCTTGCGCACGGCACCATTGCGCCGGATCACTCGGGTGACCCTGCTGACGAATTGCGAAATACAGCGCTGATGTGTCTTGACCGCCACTGTTACCGACAGTGGAGATCGACTCACCGGCTTTAACCACGTCCCCAGCCGACTTGAGCAGCGTCTGGTTGTGACCGTAAAGACTCAAAAAACCGTTGCCGTGATCAAGGATCACCAACAGCCCGGCACCGCGCAACCAGTCGGCGAAGACCACGCGACCGCCGTGTACGGCGTGCACCTGGCTGCCGGCGGAGGCGCTGATCATCACCCCGTCCCACTTGGTGCGGGCGTCGTCACCACGGCTTTCGCCGAAGCGCGCCAGCAGTCGACCATCAACCGGCCAAGGAAGTTTTCCCCGCGTTGCAGCAAAAGGGCCACCGAAGGTCTCGCCGCTGCTGGAGACCAGCGCGCCGGGAGTGGATCTGGCGGGTTTTCGTGGGGCGTCGCTGTTTTCAGCCTGCGCCTCACGCAAGCGCTTTTTTTCCGCTTCCTGCTGGGCGATCAGCGCTTTCTGCCGCGCTTCTTCTGCCTCACGGGCCTGGCGGGCCAGGGTTTCCTCAATGGTTTTAAGGACTTTAGACAGGTCTGCCTGATCCTGCTCACGGGTGGCAAGTTTCTGGTCGCGGGCTTTCACATCATCGTTGAGTTTGGCGAGGACTTGCTGGCGTTCCTTGCGGACATTCTCCAGCTCGTCGCGCTGGGTATCGAGGTTGCTTTTCTGTACCAGCAACTGCGCCTGCTGGGCGGCAATGTCTTTTTCGACATTGGCCAATTGGCGCAGGGTTTCGTTGAAGTTCTTCAACTGCTCCAGGCGGGCCTGGCTCAGATAATCGTAATAAGTGAGGGTGCGGGCGAATTTCTCTGGATTCTGCTGGTTGAGCAGCAGCTTGAGGTATTCCTGCCGACCGTTCTGATAGGCCGCTCGGGCCTGAATGGCGATCAGTCGCTGCTGTTCAGTGCGCGCGCTCTGGAGTTTTTTTTTCTCTGCATCGAGTCGCTGTAGCTCGGATTCGCTCTTCTGCAGTTCTTTCTGCAGTGCATCGACCTGCTTCTGCAGCTTGCCCAGCTCGGTTTCAGTGCCCTTGAGCTGTTTCTGTACGCCGGATTTTTCTTCCTGGACTTTGCTCAACAGCTTTTTCAGCTCGGCAATGTCCTGACGCGTAGCGTCCAACTGCTGTTGGGTTTGCGCGCGCTCGTCAGCGAAGGCCGGTTGGAGCAGGCAGGTCAGAGCGAGGGCGATCAGGACGCGGAGCATAGAGGCGGGCGGCACCAGGGTAAGGGACGGCCTAGTATGCCCGCCCGAGGCTGCAAAAAAAACGCCCAATTGGGGCTGTGTGATAACTGGACCAAGCAATACACCGAATTCCATTTCGAAAACTCCATAAACCACTGTGGGAGCTGGCTTGCCAGCGATGACGTCTGCACATTCAACATAGATGTTGGCTGTCAGATTGCTATCGCTGGCAAGCCAGCTCCCACAGGGTTTTGCGGTGTTTTGGCGATTGGGGTCAGACCAGGATAGAGGTGCCGGTCATTTCCGCAGGTTTTTCCAGGCCCAGCAGTTTCAGCATGGTCGGCGCCACATCCGCCAGCACGCCGCCTTCACGGACCTTGAGGTCGCGCTTGCCGACATAAATGAACGGCACCGGCTCGGTGGTGTGCGCGGTGTGCGCTTGCCCGGTGGATTCATCGGCCATTTGCTCGACGTTGCCGTGGTCAGCGGTAATCAGCGCTTCACCGCCAACCTTTTCCAGTGCGTCAACAATGCGACCGACGCAGGTGTCGAGGCACTCAACGGCTTTCACCGCCGCGTCGAACACGCCGCTGTGGCCAACCATGTCACCGTTGGCGTAGTTGACCACGATCACGTCGTAACGCTGGTTTTCGATAGCCTCGACGATGCGGTCGGTTACCTCAGGCGCGCTCATTTCCGGCTGCAAGTCGTAGGTAGCGACTTTCGGCGACGGGATCAGGATGCGTTCTTCGCCCGGGAACGGTTCTTCGCGACCGCCGGAGAAAAAGAAGGTCACGTGCGCGTATTTCTCGGTTTCAGCGATGCGCAGCTGGGTTTTGCCGTTCTTCGCCAGATAGTCGCCGAGAACGTTTTCCAGGCTGCCCGCAGCGAATGCCGACGGAGCCGGAATGCTTGCGGCGTATTGGGTCAGCATGACGAAACCGGCCAGTTTCGGCTGGCGTGCGCGTTCGAAATCCTTGAAGTCGTCTTCGACGAACACGCGAGTCAGCTCGCGGGCACGGTCGGCGCGGAAGTTCATGAACACCACGGCGTCGCCGTCTTCGATTTTTACCGGCTCACCAATGGTCGTGGCTTTGACGAATTCGTCGCTCTCACCGCGCGCGTAAGCAGCGTCGAGACCTTCCTGAGCGGTGGCGGCGTTGAATTCGCTGTTGCCGTCGACGATCAGGTTGTACGCCTGAGCGACGCGATCCCAGCGGTTGTCACGGTCCATGGCGAAGTAACGGCCGATGATGCTGGCGATACGGCCCTTGCCGAGTGCCTGGAAAGTCGCGTCGAGAAGCTCGATCGACGACGCAGCGCTTTTCGGTGGGGTGTCGCGGCCATCGAGGAAGGCGTGCAGGTAGATTTTTTCGGCGCCACGCTTGAATGCCAGTTCGGCCATGGCGATCAGGTGATCCTGGTGGCTGTGCACGCCGCCATCGGAGAGCAGGCCCATGAAGTGCACGGCTTTGCCGGCAGCCACGGCTTTATCCACGGCAGCGCAGATGGTCGGGTTTTCGAAAAATTCGCCGTCGCGGATCGACTTGGTCACGCGGGTGAAGTCCTGATACACCACGCGACCGGCGCCGAGGTTCATGTGACCGACTTCGGAGTTGCCCATCTGGCCGTCCGGCAGGCCGACGTCCATGCCGCTGCCCGAGATCAAGCCGTTCGGCACGCTGGCCCAGAGGCGATCGAGAACAGGCTTCTTCGCCGCAAAAACGGCATTGGATTCAGGGCTGTCGCTGTGACCGAAGCCGTCGAGAATCATCAGGACCAAAGGTTTAGGCGTAGTCGTCATGGAATCCACTCGTGGCTAATAAAGAAGAGGGCGATGGAAAAGGGAGTTGGAGTTTAAAGCTAAGTTCCGACCGCGTCACCGCCGGACGGGGTTTGGCCGACCATAGTGGCTGTGTATACTGGCCGACATTTTAACGCCCTGGAACCTCCTTCGATGGTTGCTCACCTGATTGAATTTGCCACTAACCACTACATTCTTGTCGGTATCTTCGTCGTACTGCTGGCTCTGCTGCTGGCGCACACGATGCAGGGCGGCGGTAAAAGCCTGAGCACAGGCGAGCTGACCGCGTTGGTCAACAAAGATGCAGGCGTGGTGGTGGACATCCGTCCGGCCAAGGATTTCGCTGCTGGCCACATCGTTGGCGCGGTGAACATTCCCCAGGACAAACTGGCTGCGCGCACCGCCGAGCTGGAAAAGCACAAGGCCAAGACCATCATTCTGGTCGACGCCCTGGGCCAGACCGCCGGCACCCACGCCCGCGAACTGATGAAATCCGGCTTCACCGCCGCCAAGCTGTCCGGCGGGATCTCCAGCTGGAAAGGCGACAACCTGCCGCTGGTGAAGTGATATGAGCGAAGTCATCGTCTACTCCAGCGATTACTGCCCTTATTGCTCGCGAGCCAAGTACCTGCTCGAGAACAAAGGCGTGGCCTTCAAAGAGATCAAGGTCGATGGCAAGCCGCAGGTGCGCGCCGAAATGGCCCAGAAAGCCGGACGCACGTCCGTGCCGCAGATCTGGATCGGCAGCAAGCACATCGGCGGTTGTGATGATTTATTTGCCCTGGAGCGCGCCGGCAAGCTCGACGCGCTGCTCAAGGCCTGAACGGCTGCACCCACGTACAGCAATCCCTTAAAGACCCGAGATCAGAAAGGATCTGAGATGACTGACCAACAGAACACTGCAGCCAGCGAAGAAGAAACCGCACCGCAATTCTCCTTGCAGCGCATCTACGTACGCGACCTGTCCTTCGAAGCCCCGAAAAGCCCGGCGATCTTCCGCCAGCAGTGGGATCCGGCAGTCGCGCTGGATCTGAACACTCGTCAGAAAGCGCTGGAAGGCGATTTCTACGAAGTGGTGCTGACCCTGTCCGTTACCGTGAAAAACGGTGAAGAAGTGGCCTTCATCGCTGAAGTGCAGCAGGCCGGTATCTTCCTGATCAAGAACCTGGACGCGGCTTCGATGAGCCACACCCTGGGTGCGTTCTGCCCGAACATCCTGTTCCCGTACGCGCGCGAAACCCTGGACAGCCTGGTGACCCGTGGTTCGTTCCCGGCGCTGATGCTGGCTCCGGTGAACTTCGACGCCCTGTACGCGCAAGAGCTGCAGCGCATGCAGGAAAGCGGCGAGACGCCAACCGTTCAATAAACGGTCCTGGCTACAACGAAAAAAGCGCCGTAACAGGCGCTTTTTTCTTGGCTGATCGTTCCCACGCTCCGCGTGGGAATGCCTCTGGGGACGCTCCGCGTCCAGTGACGCGGAGCGTCACGGGCTGCATTCCCACGCAGAGCATGGGGAACGATCAGGTGTGTAGTTATTTGAAGTCGTTCTGGCGCCAGGCTTCGTAAACGGCGACCGCAACGGTGTTGGACAGGTTCAGGCTGCGGCAGCCTTCGCGCATCGGCAAACGCAGGCGCTGTTCCGCCGGCAGGGCATCGAGCACTTCTGGCGGCAGGCCACGACTTTCCGGGCCGAAGATGAACGCATCGCCCGGGACGAACGCGGCATCATGAAACGGTCGCGAGCCCTTGGTGGTGAACGCAAACACCCGAGGATTACCGATGCTCTCCAGGCAACTGGCCAAGTCGGCGTGACGTTGCAGCGTGGCATATTCGTGGTAGTCGAGACCGGCACGGCGCAAGCGCTTGTCGTCCATCTCGAAGCCCAGCGGTTCGATCAAATGCAGGTGGCAGCCGCTGTTGGCGCACAGCCTGATAACGTTGCCGGTATTCGGCGGAATTTCTGGTTGAAAAAGGATGACGTGAAACATGCACGGCTCCGAAGGTAAAGATGAGCGGCATTCTACGCCGCCTGTGGACAACCGTTCGAAACTATTGCCGCGAGTCATCGGTTCGCTGGCGATTGTCGGTTTGATGATCGGCTTGATGATCGGCCGCCTGACCACACCGGATCCGACCGTGCTGCAACAAGTCGAGGTGATGGATCAAGGGCTGGTGGTGTGGTTCAACAACGAACCCAAGCTGCACGGCGAAATTATTGACGGCACCGTGGCGCTGCTGTTTCAGGCCCAGGGATCGGCGCAGAAGGGCCAGCTCAAGCTCAATGGCAAAGACGTGAACTGGCGTACGCGAGCGAGTGATGGGGGGTTGTTGCTGACGGTGCTTGCAGCGCGACCGCTGCAAGGAGACTGGGCCGGCAGCAAAGTCGATGACCGCTGGCGGCTGGAGATCCATCTCCGTGAACAATAAAAGCGGGAGTCCCTGACCTGCCTGTATCAGGGTTCCCAAAACGGGGTGGACTTCGCGTATCGCGTCGGTCCGGTGTAAAGAGGGAACCCCCGGCCTGCCTGTACCAAGGATCCCAAAAGGGTGGACGCATCGCGTGGCGATCTGCGCCCGGTGTAAAGAGGGGAATCCCCGGCCTGCCTGTACCAAGGTCCCCGAAACGGGTGGTGAAACGAATCACCTGTGAGAGGTATTGCAGGGGGCGTGCCAGGTTTTATTTTTTTGAAACAAAAAAGCTGATGAGAAACGCGAAGGCCCCGGAATTCGGGGCTTTCATGTTTGTTGCAGGGTGAGCTTTTAATGTTTTGAGGCGATATTTGGAGAAACTCGCAGTGCCCGATCACGGGTCATCGTGCATTCATGCGGTGCACAGTGGCCTTAAAAACATCGCGAGGAGGCTCACTCCTACAGTAGGACGCATTCCAACTGTAGGAGTGAGCCTGCTCGCGATTGGATCTGACGTTCAGCGAAGAACTGGGGGCTTAACCCTCATCCCCCTCATCATCATCCCCACCATCAACCTTCATCCCCAATTCCTTGATCTTGCGCGTCAGGGTATTCCGCCCCCAGCCCAGCAACACCGCCGCATCACGCCGACGCCCGGCGGTGTGCTTCAACGCCGTCTCGATCATGATCCGCTCAAACGCCGGCACCGCACTGTCGAGCAAACTCGACTGACCACGCGCCAAGGCCTGGTCGGCCCACTGGCGCAGCGCCTGTTCCCAGTTGGTCACCGGTGCCGAATCTTGCGGCAGGTTGAGCAGTTCCGGTGGCAGGTCGCTGATGTGCACTTCGCGCCCGGACGCCATCACCGTGATCCAGCGGCAGGTGTTCTCCAACTGACGCACGTTGCCGCCCCACGGCAGGTTCTTCAGGTATTCCTCGGTCTCGCTTTTCAGCAGCTTCGGCTCCACCGCCAATTCCTGCGCGGCGCGGCTGAGGAAGTGCTTGGCCAGGGTCGGGATATCTTCACGACGATCCGACAGGCGCGGGATGTGGATGCGGATCACGTTGAGGCGGTGGAACAAGTCCTCACGGAATTTGCCGGCGTGCACCAGGGTTTCCAGATTCTGGTGCGTCGCGGCGATGATGCGCACGTCGACCTTGACCGGTACATGCCCGCCGACGCGATAGAACTCGCCATCCGCCAGAACCCGCAGCAGGCGCGTTTGCGTATCCGCCGGCATGTCGCCGATTTCATCGAGAAACAGCGTGCCGCCATCAGCCTGTTCGAAGCGGCCACGACGCAGGTTGGCTGCGCCGGTGAACGCACCTTTCTCATGGCCGAACAGCTCGGATTCCATCAGGTCCTTGGGAATCGCCGCCATGTTCAGCGCGATGAACGGCGAAGCCGCGCGCGGGCTGTGGCGGTGCAGGGCGTGGGCAACCAGCTCTTTACCGGTACCGGATTCGCCGTTGATCAGCACGGTGATGTTGGAGTGGCTCAAGCGGCCGATGGCGCGAAACACTTCCTGCATCGCCGGCGCTTCGCCGATGATTTCCGGGGTGCGGGTCAGGGCCGGTACGACTTCCAGGCCTTGCTGTTCTTGCGCGTGCTGATTGGCGCGCTTGACCAGCGACACCGCTTCATCAACGTCGAACGGCTTCGGCAAATACTCGAACGCACCGCCCTGATACGAGGCGACAGCGCTGTCCAGATCGGAGTGAGCGGTCATGATGATGACCGGCAACCTTGGATGCTGCTCGCGAATCCGCGCCAGAAGGTCCAGACCACTGGCACCCGGCATGCGGATATCGGAAATGATCACGTCAGGCTGCTGACGGGCCAGGCGACTCATCACGCCATCAGCGCTGTCGAAGCTCTGGGTGGTCATACCTTCCTGCTGCAAGGCCTTTTCCAGAACCCAACGGATAGAACGGTCGTCATCGACGATCCACACGGTTTCACTACGGCTCATGTCGATGTGGCTCCTTGTTCCAGTGGCAGAAAGATCGAGAAGGTGGTGTGGCCTGGATGGCTGTCACACTCGATCAGACCCTGGTGCTGGCTGATGATGTTCTGGGTAATGGCCAGACCGAGCCCGGTACCGTCCGGGCGTCCGCTGACCATGGGAAAGAAAATGGTTTCCTGAAGTTCCGCCGGGATCCCCGGGCCGTTGTCGATGATCTCGATCTTGGTCACCAGACGATGGCGGACGTGGCCGATGGTGAACTGGCGCATGGTCCGGGTGCGCAGGCTGATGCGGCCCAGACGCAGCTCGTTCTGGCTGCTGATCGCCTGCATCGCGTTGCGCACGATGTTCAACACCGCCTGAATCATTTGTTCGCGGTCGATCAAGACGTCGGGAATGCTCGGGTCGTAATCGCGCACCAAGGTGATGCAGCCCTGACTTTCGGCTTCGACCAGTTGGCAGACGCGCTCGAGCACTTCGTGGACGTTGCACATCGCCAGCGACGGCAGTTTGTTCGAACCGAGCATGCGGTCGACCAGATTGCGCAGGCGGTCGGCCTCTTCAATGATCACGTTGGTGTAATCGCGCAGGCTGTCTTCCGGAAGCTCGCGGGCCAGCAATTGCGCAGCGCCGCGGATGCCGCCCAGTGGATTCTTGATCTCGTGGGCGAGGCCGCGCACCAGCATTTTGCTGGTTTCCTGCTTGGACAGCTGCGCCTCTTCCTTGGTGATCCGCAGCAAGCGGTCACGCGGATGAACCTCAAGCAGGAGCATGGTCGCGCCATTGCTGAGGATTGGCGTCACCGCGTAATCCACGGTCAAGGTCTGGCCGGTGAGGGCGGTGAGCATCGCTTCGCGCTTGGTAAACGGATGCGCCTGTTCTACCGCCTGGCGCAGGGAATTCAGCGCCTCGGTGGATTCGGTGAACAGCTCGCTGATGAACTGCCCATGGCTACGCTGCCCGCTGATGGCGAGCAGCATCTCCGCCGCCGGGTTCATGTACTCAAGGCGCAATTCGGCGTCGAGCAGAATGGTGGCGGTGGTCAGATTGTCGAGCAGCAAACGGTGGATTGCGTCGCTAATAGTCATCGGAGCCTCTTTTGGGGGCGGAGCGTGCGCAAATAACAAGCGTCGGTATCGGGAAAATGCAAAAACCAAACCAAGGCTCTGAAAAGAAGCGTTCAACGCCTGAAACAGGCGTTTGACGCTCGTTTGAGTGGCAGGGTGCCAGCTCGAACGGGAAGTTTCGAACCAAAATGGGTTGTATTGTGGGTACGGTGCAATCTATTGCACCAATATAGTGCGCAAAGCTGAACGGCGTTAGAAGAAACGCAGGAAGGGGTTTTTCGGCTCAGGCGGTTTGTCTTTCAGTGGGCATTCCGGGCGTACGCCGTAATCGTCCTTGGTGCAGGGTTTGACCTGACGCTTCTGCGCAAGCGACATGCGCAGCATATGGAAGGGCTGGTTAGCCGTGCGTTCGACGGTACGGCCTTCGGTGTCAAGGATTTCCACGGAAAGGTTGTGGCTGCCACGATCGATATTGGTCAGCGGAAACACAGGACTGAGGCCGGGTTCGCCGGTGGCTTGGCCATCCAGCAACAGGCGATAACGGTGGCCGCGTTGCAGGCCGGGTTCGCTGGTAACGCTGACGATGATTTCGCCGGCGCTGCTGCGAATGGTTGCATCGGGTTCAGGCACCAGAATGCGCAGCATGTCGTAGTGGAAAGGCGGTTGTTCCACTGATTTTTTCGCCGTGGAGATCGGCGCAGCGGCGCTGGGATTGGCCGACATGCGATTGCTGGTCGCTATGGGAACGCGCTTGGCGTTGCTGCGCGGCTGATCGGTGTAGACGCGATTGCCCTGCGCATCGGTATAGGTGAAGACCTCGGCTGAAGCTTGCAGCGACATCAGCGCCGACAGGACGAACAACCACGCGCGGATCATGGCTTGTGCACCCGCTGCACGCTGAGGGCCACTGGCGGACTCTGCTGGATGATCGTCTGCCCGTCGATCACCTGCACCGCTAGACGATGTTCACCACGATCAACGTTCACCAGTTGCAGGATCGGCACGTTGCTCGGCTGACCGTAGGGTTCGTCATCCAGAACCAGTCTTAATTGATGCGGCGGCTGCAGGCGCGGCTTGATCAGCACTTGGACGGTGAAGGTGCCGTTATTGGCGCGCAGGGCTTCTTCGCTGGGCAGTCCGGCGAGTTCAAGAATGTCGTAGGCGTTGCGCGCAGGTTCACGGTTGTCGGTTTCGGGCGCAGGTGGTGCGCTGGGCGCCTGAGGCTCGACACGATTGAGCGGCGGCAATTCCACCGGTTGTGCCTGTACGCCCTCCGGCGAATGATCGCTGTAGACCGTGTTGCCATTGGCATCGGTGTACTTGTAGATCTGCGCGGCGGCGGGCAGGGCGATCAGCAGCAGAATGTAGAGAAAGGTGCGACCCATGAAATCGACCGGGATTGAAAGCGATGGGGTGCAGCATAGGACAGGTGCGGCGGTTGGCCCAACCCTGCACTCATCCAGAGATCATTCAGACACCACAATTCCCCTGTCGGAGTGAGCCTGCTCGCGATGGCGTCGTGTCAGTCAGTATTGCCTTCAATGATCCACCGCTATCGCGAGCGGGCTCACTCCTACAGGGGATCTCGGTCGGCCATAATCCAGGCAATAAAAAAGGCCTCCCGAAGGAGGCCTCTTTTTGTCACGCCGCGTAGCGCAGCGCTACCGGATCAGCAGCTGTAGTACAGCTCATATTCCAGTGGGTGTACGAAGGTGCGTACCTTGATTTCTTCTTCCGATTTCAGCGCGATGTAAGCGTCGATGAAGTCGTCGGAGAATACGCCGCCCTTGGTCAGGAACGCGCGGCCCTTGTCCAGCTCTTCCAGGGCTTCTTTCAGGCTGCCACAAACTTGTGGGATCTCTTTCGCCTCTTCCGGCGGCAGGTCGTACAGGTTTTTGTCAGCAGCGTCGCCTGGGTGGATCTTGTTCTGGATACCGTCCAGACCGGCCATCAGCAGTGCAGCGAAGGCCAGGTACGGGTTGGCAGCCGGATCCGGGAAGCGCGCTTCGATACGGCGGGCTTTCGGGCTCGACACGTAAGGAATACGGATCGAAGCGGAGCGGTTGCGAGCCGAGTAGGCCAGCATCACTGGAGCTTCGAAGCCTGGTACCAGACGCTTGTAGGAGTTGGTCGCCGGGTTGGTGAAGCCGTTCAGGGCCTTACCGTGTTTGATGATGCCGCCGATGAAGTACAGAGCGGTATCGGACAGACCGGCATAGCCTTCACCTGCGAAGGTGTTCTTGCCGTCTTTCCAGATCGACATGTGCACGTGCATGCCCGAACCGTTGTCGCCGTACAGTGGCTTCGGCATGAAGGTCGCGGTGCGGCCGTAAGCGTCAGCAACGTTGTGCACAACGTACTTCAGGGTTTGGGTTTCGTCGGCTTTCTTCACCAGGGTGTTGAACTTGACGCCGATTTCGTTCTGGCCGGCAGTCGCCACTTCGTGGTGGTGAACTTCGACGGTCAGGCCCATTTCTTCCAGTGCGTTGCACATGGAGGTACGGATTTCGTGGTCGTGGTCGAATGGTGGAACCGGGAAGTAGCCGCCTTTGACGCCTGGACGGTGACCCTTGTTGCCGCCTTCGATGTCCTGGTCGGACATCCACGAACCTTGCTCGGAGTAGATCTTGAACATCGAGCCGGAGATATCCGACTTGAATTTCACCGAGTCAAAGATGAAGAATTCTGGCTCTGGACCGGCGAACACAGTGTCACCGATACCGGTGGCTTTCAGGTGTTCTTCGGCGCGCTTGGCGATCGCACGTGGGTCGCGGTCGTAGCCTTGCATGCTCGAAGGTTCGATGATGTCGCACACCAGGATCAGGGTGGCGTCTTCGGTGAACGGGTCGAGAACGGCAGTTTCGTCAACCGGCATCAGGATCATGTCGGAGGCTTCGATGCCTTTCCAGCCAGCGATGGAGGAGCCGTCGAACATTTTGCCGACTTCGAAGAAGTCGTCGTCCAAAGCATCGCGAGCCGGCATGGTCACGTGGTGCTGAGTACCTTTGGTGTCCGTGAAGCGCAGATCAATCCACTTGACGTCATGATCTTTGATGAGTTGAACCGTCTTCGACATATGTCCTCCGGGTGGCTTCGGGCTTGGTAGTGGATGCCCTTGAATTTGGTTGATGCCGGCGCGAATACTCTGCCAAGGCAACCTGCCTCACAAGGGAGCAAATTGCATGCCAGTGCCCCAGCATGGGTTTTTTGCCCCAAATTCACGCTTATTAAGGTGCTACGCGTCTGAAAGCGGAAAATCTCGCCCTCTAATGTAGCGTTATAAATCGAAAATGACCCGTTTTGGTGCATGCAAAACCTTCTGCACATTAACTGGTTAAACCTTGAGCAATTTCCGCTATAATCCGCGCCCCCCTTTTTCGGCTGGCCGTTCGCGCGCTGTTTTCATGAAACTAATCGTAAAAGTCTTCCCCGAGATCACCATCAAAAGCCGACCTGTCCGGACGAAATTCATCCGCCAGTTGGCCAAGAACATCCGCACCGTGCTCCGCGACCTGGACCCGGCCGTGGTGGTGAACGGTGTGTGGGACAATCTCGAGCTGGAAACCCGCGTAACCGACGCCAAAGCCTTGAAAGAGATGGGCGAGCGCCTGACCTGCATGCCGGGCATCGCGCACTTCCTGCAGATCGACGAGTACCCGCTGGGTGACTTCGACGACATCACCGAGAAGTGCAAACAGCACTACGGCGATGCGCTGGCCGGGAAGATTTTTTCGGTGCGCTGCAAGCGTGCCGGCAAGCACACGTTCAGCTCGATGGACGTCGAAAAATACGTCGGCAGCAAGCTGCGCCGTGAGTGCGGTGCCGCCGGTATCGACCTGAAAGCGCCGCAAATCGAAGTTCGTATCGAAGTTCGCGACAAACGGTTGTTCGTGATCCACAGCCAGCACAACGGCATCGGCGGCTACCCGCTCGGCGCCCTGGAGCAGACGCTGGTATTGATGTCCGGCGGCTTTGACTCGACCGTTGCGGCCTACCAGATCATTCGTCGCGGCCTGATGACGCACTTCTGCTTTTTCAATCTGGGCGGTCGTGCCCACGAATTGGGCGTGATGGAAGTCGCGCATTTCATCTGGAAGAAGTACGGCAGCTCGCAACGCGTGCTATTTGTCAGTGTTCCGTTCGAAGAAGTGTTGGGCGAAATTCTCGGCAAAGTCGATAACAGTCATATGGGCGTCGTATTGAAGCGTATGATGTTGCGCGCGGCTTCCAACATCGCCGACCGCCTGCACATCGAGGCACTGGTCACCGGCGAGGCGATCTCCCAGGTGTCGAGCCAGACCCTGCCGAACCTGTCGGTGATCGACTGCGTGACCGACAAACTGGTCCTGCGTCCGCTGATCGTGGCGCACAAGCAGGACATCATCGACACGGCCAACGAGATCGGTACCGCCGATTTCGCCCGGCATATGCCGGAATACTGCGGGGTCATTTCGGTCAATCCGAAGACCGCCGCCAAACGCGGTCGCGTTGAGCACGAAGAGAAAGAATTCGACATGGCAGTCCTCGAGCGTGCGCTCGAAAACGCCAAACTGGTGCCGATCGATCGGGTAATCGACGAATTGGGCCAGGACGTACAGATTGAAGAAGTCAGCGAAGCACTGGCCGGCCAGATCGTGATCGACATCCGTCACCCGGATGCCGCCGAGGATGAGCCGCTGGAACTCGCTGGGGTAGAAGTACAGACGATGCCGTTCTACGCAGTGAACGCTCGTTTCAAGGAGCTGGATCCGACTCGCCAGTACCTGCTGTATTGCGACAAAGGCGTGATGAGTCGCCTGCATGCTCACCATTTGCTCAGTGAGGGGCATGCCAATGTGCGCGTTTATCGACCGAGCTAAGTGCCCGGGGCTGTTTGCCTGTGGCCTGCGTCACCGGCCCCCCGACACCGCCGTCAAGCTGTAACGGCCATGCCGGACACTACTGCTAATCGCTGCCAAGACTTGTCAGCAAACCGAATCCTCTGATCGAGATACACAAGTGATCGAAAATCTACGCAACATCGCCATCATTGCCCACGTTGACCATGGTAAAACCACCCTGGTAGACAAACTCCTGCGTCAATCCGGCACTCTGGAGCGCAACGAGCTCAACGACGAGCGCGTGATGGACTCCAACGACCAGGAAAAAGAGCGCGGTATTACCATTCTGGCGAAAAACACCGCCATCAACTGGAACGGCTACCACATCAACATCGTGGACACCCCGGGCCACGCCGACTTCGGCGGCGAAGTTGAACGCGTAATGTCGATGGTTGACTCCGTTCTGCTGCTGGTTGACGCTCAAGACGGCCCTATGCCGCAAACCCGTTTCGTGACCAAGAAGGCTTTCGAAGCCGGCCTGCGTCCAATCGTGGTGATCAACAAGGTTGACCGTCCAGGCGCGCGTCCGGACTGGGTTCTGGACCAGATCTTCGACCTGTTCGACAACCTCGGTGCTACCGAAGAACAACTGGACTTCCAGGTTGTTTACGCCTCGGCCCTGAACGGCATTGCCGGTCTGGATCACACCGCCATGGCGGAAGACATGACCCCGCTGTACCAAGCGGTAGTCGACCACGTTCCGCCTCCGGCTGTTGACCGTGATGGCGCGTTCCAGATGCAGATCTCCGCTCTGGACTACAACAGCTTCCTGGGTGTTATCGGCGTTGGCCGTATCGCTCGTGGCCGCGTCAAGCCGAACACTCCGGTTGTGGCGATCGGTGCCGACGGCAAGCGCCGTAACGGCCGTATCCTGAAACTGATGGGTCACCACGGTCTGCACCGCATCGACGTTGAAGAAGCTGCAGCAGGCGATATCGTTTGCATCAGCGGTATGGACTCGCTGTTCATCTCCGACACCCTGTGCCACCCGGACACTGTCGAGGCGATGAAGCCTCTGACCGTTGACGAGCCGACCGTTTCGATGACCTTCCAGGTAAACGACTCGCCATTCTGCGGTAAAGAAGGCAAGTTCGTGACGTCCCGTAACATCAAGGACCGTCTGGACAAAGAGCTTCTGTACAACGTTGCACTGCGCGTTGAAGAAGGCGACACCGCTGACAAGTTCAAGGTTTCCGGCCGTGGTGAGCTGCACCTCTCGGTACTGATCGAAACCATGCGTCGCGAAGGCTTCGAGCTGGCCCTGGGCCGTCCTGAAGTAATCATTCGTGAAGTGAACGGCGTTAAACAAGAACCGTTCGAAAACGTCACCATCGACATCCCTGAAGAAGCTCAGGGCAAGGTCATGGAAGAGATGGGTCTGCGTAAAGGCGACCTGAGCAACATGGTGCCGGATGGCAAGGGCCGTGTTCGTCTGGAATACAACATCCCTGCTCGCGGTCTGATCGGTTTCCGTAACCAGTTCCTGACCCTGACCAACGGTGCTGGCATCCTGACCTCGATCTTCGATCGTTACGACACCGTCAAGTCGGGCCACATGTCCGGCCGTCAGAACGGCGTTCTGGTTTCGGTTGAAACCGGCAAGGCACTGACCTACTCGCTGGAAACCCTGCAGGCTCGTGGCAAGCTGTTCGTAGAACACGGCCAGGAGATCTACAACGGTCAAATCGTTGGTCAGAACAGCCGCGACAACGACCTGGGTGTAAACCCGACCAAAGGCAAGAAGCTCGACAACATGCGTGCTTCGGGTAAAGACGAAACCATCGCTCTGGTACCACCTGTTCGCTTCACCCTGGAACAGGCTCTGGAATACATCCAGGAAGACGAGCTGTGCGAAGTCACTCCTAAGTCCATCCGTCTTCGCAAGAAGATTCTGGACGAAAGCGAGCGTACCCGCGCTGCCAAGAAAGCCAAGGCGTAATTTAGCCCGAGCTTGAAAAAACGCCCCCGGTCGCGAGACCGGGGGCGTTTTTGTTTGTCTGGGGGAAATGCAGGTTGGGTTTTGAAGATCAAAAGCCCCTCACCCTAGCCCTCTCCCAGAGGGAGAGGGGACCGAATGGGGGATATTCATGAGATGCACCGACTTGCAAGAATTCTACTGAATCCATAATCGACTGGGTGTTTCAGGTCGATGTATGGCGCCAGACACCTCGGTCGGCCCCCTCTCCCTCTGGGAGAGGGCTGGGGTGAGGGTTGGCTTTTAGAACTTCTCAATCGCGCGGAAATTCTGCTCGCGCACCACTTCCTTCGGCTTATAAGCGCAATACCCCGGACGCGGCCCGATCTTCGGGTGATTGCGGCAGGTATCCGGGCGCTTGTCATAAATGGTGCACAGGCGGCTCTTACGATCCAGGTAGTAGCAATCGTTGTTGCTCATGCGCTGCAGGGTGAAGATGCCGGACTTCTGATTGAAGCGCTCGACCAGGCCTTCCTTCTGCAAACGCTTGGCGATGTTCTTCGGCGGGTCACCCAGTTCGAACTCGTCGACCACACCGATGCGCACCAGATCCTTGATCTTCACCTCAACCGGCAGCGTGCAGCAGCTGGATATGCAGGAACCGCACATCGGGGCCGAATATTTCGCCCACGTATCGAGACGATCGATCTCGGCGGCGGCAATCAGGTTGGGCTTCATCATCGGGAGTTACCAGGCGTGTGTGCATCAGGGCGCGCGATCATACCGGGACTGGTGGATTTTTGAACAACCTTTCGCCAGATTTTTTCTTCATGCAGGCACATTGCCGGACAATTCGGCACGGCCCCTGCATTCATTAGCTCACTCGCCAAGGTAATGCCGGGCTATCTCACAGTCTCAGGAAATACTGCCGAACCAGAGCCCTCACCGTCGGTCAGACCGTCTAGGCTCAGACAATTCCCGCTCGCTCGAGGTCCTATTGATGACTCAAGAACCACTAGTTCGCGAAGCAGAGGTGGCCGCATTCCGCGACGCCGTCCTGACCAAACTCACCTACGCGGTGGGTAAAGACCCCGATCACGCGTTCGACCATGACTGGTTCGAAGCCATCGCCCTCGCGGCGCGTGATCACATGGTCGAGCACTGGATGGACCACACCCGGCAGATCTACCGCAAAGGTCAGAAACGGGTGTACTACCTCTCACTGGAATTTCTTATCGGCCGTTTGCTCTACGACAGCCTGAGCAATCTTGGCCTGCTCGATGTGGCCCGCGAAGCGCTGACTGAACTCGGTGTCGATCTGGAGCGCATCCGTCTGCTGGAACCTGACGCAGCGCTCGGCAACGGCGGCCTCGGGCGTCTGGCGGCGTGCTTCATGGAAAGCATGTCGACCCTCGGCATTGCAGGTCACGGCTACGGCATTCGTTATGAGCACGGCTTGTTCCGTCAGGCCATCGTCGACGGCTGGCAGCAGGAGCAGACCGAGCACTGGCTGGATTTCGGCAACCCGTGGGAATTCGAACGGCCAGAAGTGGTTTACACCATCGGCTTCGGCGGCAGCGTCGAGACGGTCACCGACGTTTCCGGCAAATCCAAACAAGTCTGGTCGCCGGCAGAAACCGTCCGCGCGATTGCCTACGACACGCCCGTGGTCGGCTGGCGCGGGGCGAGCGTCAACACTTTGCGCCTGTGGCGTGCCCGCGCCATGGAGGATTTGCATCTGGAACGCTTCAACGCCGGTGACCACTTGGGCGCCGTCGCCGAGGTTGCTCGCGCCGAAAGTATCTCCCGCGTGCTTTACCCGGCGGACAGCACCGAAGCAGGGCAAGAGCTGCGCCTGCGCCAGGAATACTTCTTTGTCGCTGCTTCCTTGCAGGATTTGCTGCGCCGTCACCGCAACATGCACACCTCGGTGCTGACGCTGGGCGATCACGCGGCGATCCAGCTCAACGACACCCACCCCTCGATTGCCGTGGCCGAGCTGATGCGCCAATTGGTCGATGTCTACGACGTGGCGTGGGATGCGGCTTGGCAAGTCACCGTCGACACGCTGTCGTACACCAACCACACGCTGCTGCCGGAAGCGCTGGAAACCTGGCCGGTGGGTTTGATGGAACGTATGTTGCCGCGCCACATGCAGATCATTTACCTGATCAACGCTCAGCACATCGATTCGCTGCGCGCCAAGGGCATTCACGATTTCGACGTGCTGCGCGCGGTGTCGCTGATCGAAGAAGACAACGGTCGCCGGGTGCGCATGGGCAACCTCGCTTTCCTCGGTTCGCACAGCGTCAATGGCGTGTCTGGCTTGCACACGCAACTGATGCGCAAAACCGTGTTCGCGGAGTTGCACAAGCTTTACCCCGAGCGGATCAATAACAAGACCAACGGGATTACTTTCCGCCGCTGGCTGTATCAGGCCAACTCTGAATTGACCTCGATGCTGGTCGACGCGCTCGGCCCGGATTTGCTCGATAACCCCGAAGAGCGTTTGCTCGATCTCGAGCCGTTCGCCGAGAAAGCCGCATTCCGCAAAGCTTTTGCCGAGCAACGGCTGCATAGCAAAAAAGCGCTGGCCTATCTGATTCATGAACGGTTGGGGATCGCGGTCAATCCGGCGGCGATGTTCGACGTGCAGGTCAAACGTATCCACGAATACAAACGCCAGTTGCTCAACCTGATGCACACCGTGGCGCTGTATCAGGCGATTCGCGCCGAGCCGGAAGTCGACTGGGTGCCACGGGTGAAAATCTTTGCCGGTAAAGCGGCGGCGAGTTATCACCAGGCCAAACTGATCATCAAACTGACCAACGATATCGCCCGGGTAGTGAACAACGACCCGACTGTTCGCGGCCTGCTGAAAGTGGTGTTCCTGCCCAACTACAACGTCAGTCTGGCGGAGAGCATCATTCCGGCAGCGGACTTGTCCGAGCAGATTTCCACCGCAGGTTTCGAGGCCTCAGGCACCAGTAACATGAAGTTCGGCCTCAACGGCGCACTGACCATCGGCACGCTGGATGGCGCCAACGTCGAGATGTGCGAACGCATCGGTGCCGAGCACATGTTCATTTTCGGCCTCAGCGCGCAGCAGGTGGAGGCGCGCAAACAGAACCACGAGTTCAGCGCGTTGCCGGATATCGCCGCGTCGCATCGTTTGAACGACGTGCTGCAAGCGATTCGCAGCGGGGTGTTCTCGCCGGATGACACCTCGCGCTACACCGGGTTGATCGATTCGCTGGTGGATTACGACCGCTTTCTGGTCTGCGCCGATTTCGACTCGTATTGGGAAGCGCAGAAACGCGTTGAAGCGCACTGGCATGACGCCAATAACTGGTGGCGTTCGGCGGTGCTCAACACGGCGCGGATGGGCTGGTTCTCCTCAGACCGGACGATTCGCGAGTACGCCACGGAGATCTGGAAAGCGCTGGAGTAACTTTCCACTCGGCTCGATATAATCGCGCGCCGGAAAAGATCGCAGCCTTCGGCAGCTCCTACACAGGTGTTCACATAACCCTGTAGGAGCTGCCGCAGGCTGCGATCTTTTTGGGTCAGGCTGCGCTAATCTTCCCGGATTAGCCTTCGCGCTTAGGGATATCGACCATGCAATGGATGTTCATGTTGATCGGGCTGGTGCTCGGCTGGCTGCTCGACGAGTCGTTCAGTGATGCGCTATTAGGCGCGTTGCTGGGGCTGGCAATCGGGCAGACGATCCGCATCGCGCGGCTCGGCTCGCAGGCGATGGAGCAGCAACGTCAACTTGAGCAGGCGAAGGTCGCTTTGCAGGGCGTCGAACAGCGTCTGTTTCTGCTCGAAGGCGCGCCCCTTCATGCTGCCCCTCCACCGAGTGCGGCGCCGGTTACCGACCCCGTCGTAGAACCAGTCAAAGCCGCCGAAGAAGCCCCGGCCCCCGAACTGGTCTGGGAACTGCCGCCCGAACTCGAACCGATTTCCGCCGTCGCCAGTGAAACCAGTCAACCGCTGCCCGCCGATGTCTGGCGCCTTGACGCCGTCACGCCCGAACCGCAAACACCTGCCGAACCTCGTGGCCCGAACCTCATCGAACGCGGCATCAGCGCCGCGCGTAACTGGCTGTTCGGCGGCAACACCGTGCTGCGCATTGGCGTGGTCTTGCTGTTTTTCGGTCTGGCGTTCCTGCTGCGCTACGCCACCGAAGGCATGGTCGTGCCGATCGAGGTACGTTACGCCGGTGTCGCGGCAGCCGCGTTGGGTCTGCTGGCGCTAGGCTGGTGGCTGCGCAAACGCAACAGCAATTACGCCTTGATGCTGCAAGGCACCGGGATTGCGGTGTTGTACCTGACGGTGTTTGCGGCGATGCGTTTGCATCCGTTGCTCGATCCGTCCGCCGCGTTGGGCTTGCTGGTCGCGGTGACGGTGTTTTCGGCGATTCTGGCGATCACCCAAGACTCGCTGGCGTTGGCTGCCGTCGCCGCACTGGGTGGATTCGCCGCACCGATCCTGACCTCGACCGGCGCCGGCAGCCACGTCGCACTGTTCAGTTATTTCGCTTTGCTCAATGCCGGCATTCTCGCTATCGCCTGGTTCAAGGCCTGGCGCTTGCTCAACCTGATCGGCTTTGTCGGCACCTTCGGCATCGGTTTCGCCTGGGGCCTGCGTTCGTATGCGCCGGAGCTGTTGTGGAGCACCGAGCCGTTCCTGATTCTGTTCTTCCTGATGTACCTCGCTATCGGCCTGTTGTTTGCCCGGCGCAAATTGCTCGATATGTCTGACGCGCCGGCAGACAGCGACCGTGATGCCTTGCTGCTCTGGTCGGCACGCAAGGGCGATTATGTCGACGGGACAATGCTGTTCGGTCCGCCAATCATTGGTTTCGGTTTGCAGTTTGCGCTGGTGCAGCATCTGGAGTTTGCCGCGGCGTTCAGTGCGCTGGCGCTGGGCATGATCTACATGGCGCTGGCCAAGGTGTTGATGGGCGGGCGCGCGGTGCTGCTGGGTGAAACCTGTCTGGCGCTCGGAGTGATTTTTGCCAGTCTGGCGATCCCGCTGGGGCTGGATGCGCGCTGGACATCGGCGGCATGGGCGGTGGAAGGCGCGGGGATTTTCTGGCTCGGCTTGCGTCAGCACCGACCGTTCGCCCGGGCGTTTGCATTGCTGCTACAACTGGGTTCCGCGTTGGCCTTTCTCAGTCAATTGCGCATTGGCGAAAGCAGTCTGCTCGACGGCGCCCCGCTGGGTGCGCTGATGCTCGGCATCGCGTTGCTGTTCAGTTTCTACCAATTGCGCAAGGCTTCGCCGCAACAGGCCTCGCCTTGGGAGCGTCAAGGCTTGCCGGTGCTGGCGTGTCTGGGCCTGACCTTCCTTTATCTGCTGGCGCCGCTGTTCTTCTTCGTTCAGGCCACGGCGATCAGTTGGGCACTGGCCGGGTTGGCGACGTTGTTTGTCGGCCTGCGAATTCAGTCGCGCACGTTCCTGTTCACCGCGTTTGCCGTGCAGTTACTCGGTGGCGCACTGTTCTTGTTGCGCCTGCAAGGCGCGGGGGAAGATTCGGCGGCGGTGTTCAGCGCCGGTTGGAGCGGCTTGCTGAGCGCTTCGCTGATCGGTCTGGCGTTGATCGCCGGCATGCTGTTGGCGGCACGCGATGAGATGGTGCGCGGTGATGTGCGTCTGCTGCGCGGGCTGTCGGTGGTGTTGCTGGCCGGGTTGGTGCTGATCAATCTGGCGGTGCTGTTCGTGCTGCCGTGGCAGACCGCGAGTGCGGTGTGGGCCGCGAGTGGTTTGCTGATTATCTGGCTGAGTCTGTACCTCAAGCAGCGTGTGAGTTTTGTTTTTGGTCTGCTATTGCAAGTGATTGGCGGCGCGGCATTCTTGCTGGCCGGTCCGGAACTGCTCGGGCCGCTGTCCAGCGAAGGGCTGAAGCCTTTGGCCCATGGCGGATTCTGGACGCCGCTAGTGCTGGGGCTGGCGGCAATGATCGGTGCGTGGCGCCTGCAACTGGGCAATCACGCCTCGGCATTCGATGCGTTGAGTTTGCAGCGCTTGTCCGAAGTATTGCTGGTGTGGGGCGCGGGTTGGTGGGCGCTGGCTTGGATTAGCGAAGTATTGCGTTTTGCTGCTCCGAATCTGCAAGGCACGTTGTTGCTCTTTGTTGCAGCCGTAAGCGTGGGGTTGTGGACTGTGTTGTCGCTACGTTTGAAATGGCCGGCGCTGGGCTTGCTTTGCACCTTGCTGATTCCGGCGGCGGCTCTTGTGCTGTTCGGCGCGTGGCATTCGCGTTATCACCCGGCAGCTGATTTTGGCTGGCTGGCATGGGCGGCGATATTCGCCGTGCATTTCTTCAGCTTGCGACGCTTGGCGCCGATGCTGCCTGCGCGCGCTTTGAGCACGGCGCACGTGCTCGGCTGCTGGTTGCTGATCGGCGTGCTGGCGCTGGAATTGCGCTACGGCTTGCTGCTGTTGTCCGAGCAATACAACGCCTGGCGTTGGCTGGGCTGGGCGATTCTGCCGAGCGTTTATCTGCTGCTGGCGGCAGCACCGCGCAATTGGCCGTGGCCGGTGGCGGCATTCCCTCGCGAATACCGCTTGTATGCCGCCGCGCCGTTGGCGGTGTTGATGCTCGCGTGGTTCTGGCTGGCGAATGGCGTCAGCGATGGCAATGCCGAGCCACTTCCTTACGTGCCGCTGATCAATCCATTAGAGCTGGGTTTGTTGTTCGCCTTGTTCGGCGTTTATGTGTGGTCGCGCAGTGCGGTGTCGCAACTGTCGATTCGTCAGGACTACGCCGATTACGCGACGCAGCTGATCGCCGGGGTTTCGCTGTTCGCCTTCTGCACCGCACTGGTCACCCGCGCGGCTCACCACTGGGCGGGGATCCCGTTCGAACTGGATACGCTGCTCGCCTCGATGCTGGTGCAGGCCGGGTTGTCCATTGTCTGGACGCTGATGGCGCTCGGCTTGATGATTGGCGGCCATCTGCGCCATCGTCGCGAAGTGTGGCTGATCGGCGCGGCGTTGATTGCGCTGGTGGTGGCCAAACTGATTTTTGTCGAACTGAGCAACCGTGGCGGCCTCGCCCGGATCGTCTCGTTTATCGGCGTCGGAGTGTTGCTGCTGGTGGTTGGCTATTTCGCGCCGCTGCCGCCCAAACGCGTCGACGCTGACCCGGCGGCGGACAAACCGGCCCCGGACACCGAAGGAGTTTCATCTTGAGTCGCATGCTTAATCTGGGTTGGTTGGCGCTGGGCGTGGTGATGGTGGCCGGTGCTCAGGAAAAACCGACGGACTTTGCCACGCAAGTGCCGCTGGCGGTGAGCGGCAACGGTCCGTGGTACCGCCTCGAATTGCCGCTGAGCGTGCAATTGCAGGCGCGCCAGACTGATCTCGGCGACTTGCGTGTGTTCAACGCCGCTGGCGAACCACAGGCCTATGCTCTGGCTCGTGAATCGGCGCAGACCCGCGACGACGGTCAGTTACATGAGGTGAAATGGTTCCCGCTGTACAACGCCGCTGACGCCAGCGAACGCGCGCCGAGTGTGCGTGTGCAAGCGACCACCAACGGCACATTGGTCGAGGTGCAGCCGTCCAGTCAGTTGGAGGCGGGAGAAGAGATTCTGCGCGGCTGGCTGTTGGATGCGAGTGCGATCAAGGCGCCGTTGCAGCAGTTGATCCTCGACTGGACCAGCGAGCGCGACGGTTTTCAGCGCTTCAGCATCGAGGCCAGTGACGACCTGCAACATTGGCAGCCATGGGGCGAAGGGCAGGTCGCACGGCTGACCTTTTCCGATGAGCGTATCGAGCAGCACGAAGTGACGTTGCCGGGGCAATCGGCGCGTTATGTACGGCTGTTGTGGGAGTCGCCGAACTCGGCACCGATCCTGACGGCGGCGCAACTGAAAAGCAGCGACCCGCGCGAATTGCCGCTGCCGTTGGTTTGGTCGCAGGCGCTGGCCGGCAGCAGCACCAAGGCCGGAGAATACACCTGGCAATTGCCGATGGGGCTGAATGTCGAGCGGGTGCAGGTTGAACTGAAACAGCCGAACAGTCTGGCGCCGGTGACGCTGGCCGGCCGTCGTGACAGCAGTTTGCCGTGGCAGGAGTTGAGCAGCGGTTTGCTCTATCGCCTGACGCAGAATGGCCAGGACGTGGTGCAGAACGAATTGCAGCTTTACGGGCAGACAGTGCAGCAGTTGAAGCTGACCGTGGATGAGCGCGGCGGTGGTCTCGGTGAGCAGGCGCCTAGCGTGAAGTACGCGGTGCGGGCGACGCAGGTGATTTTCCTTGCGCGGGGGGCGGGGCCGTACAGTTTGGCGTTGGGTAATCCGAGTGTGAAGACGGCGAATCTGCCGTTGGCGACGCTGATTCCGGATTTCAAACCGGAGAAACTGGCGGCGTTGGGTAAAGCTGTGGTGCAGGGTGAGGCGGTGGCTACGCAGACTTCGACGGCAACTATTGCTGCGGTGGCGGAGACCAATTGGAAGAAGATCGGGTTGTGGGCGGTGTTGTTGCTGAGTGTGGTTTTTCTCGGGGCGATGGCGTTTAGCTTGTTGCGCAAGCCGCCTGCCAATTCGTGAAAAGGCGGGTGCTGCGCACCCGATCGCGAGCAGGCTCACTCCTACAGGGGATCGCATTTCTTCAGTTGGAATACCGTCAACTGTAGGAGCGAGCCTGCTCGCGAAAGCGGCGTGTCAGCCAATACATATTCCGAACTGATCAATTAACCCCGAGCCACACCCGTCCGATTTCCAACTACGCTAAACCCGCTACCTGAACTCTCCACCCACATTCACGTCTCATGCAGGCAAATACACCCCAACGCACGTTACCGGGCGTCTTCGCTCGCTACGTTTTCAGACTCCCTGTAAACTGCGCGGGTTTTTAGCCCCCCATTCCACCGGAGCCGTCCATGTCCCGCGTTACCCTGAGTCGCTATTTGATTGAGCAGACCCGCAGCAACAACACTCCTGCCGATCTGCGTTTCCTGATCGAAGTGGTGGCGCGTGCCTGCAAGGAGATCAACCACGCCGTGTCCAAAGGCGCCCTGGGTGGTGTTCTGGGCAGCATGGGCACTGAAAACGTTCAGGGCGAAGTGCAGAAGAAGCTCGACGTGATCTCCAACGAGATCCTGCTCGAAGCCAACGAATGGGGCGGTCACCTGGCCGGCATGGCGTCCGAAGAAATGGACAATGCCTACCAGATCCCGGGCAAATACCCGAAAGGCGCGTACCTGCTGGTATTCGACCCACTGGACGGTTCGTCGAACATCGACATCAACGCCCCGGTCGGCACCATCTTCTCGGTCCTGCGTTGCCCGAACGAATACCTGAGCCAGAACGAGCCGCTGAACGAGAAAGCGTTCCTGCAGCCAGGCACCCAACAGGTTGCCGCCGGTTACGCGATCTACGGTCCACAGACCATGCTGATCCTGACCTTGGGCGACGGCGTCAAAGGCTTCACCCTCGACCGTGAAATGGGCAGCTTCGTGCTGACCCACGAAAACATCACCATTCCTGAATCGACCCAGGAATTCGCCATCAACATGTCCAACCAGCGTCACTGGGAAGCCCCGGTACAGCGCTACGTCGGCGAGCTGCTGGCCGGTGAAGAAGGTCCGCTGAAAAAGAACTACAACATGCGTTGGGTCGCGGCGATGGTTGCCGACGTGCACCGTATCCTGACCCGTGGCGGTCTGTTCATGTACCCGCGCGACAGCCGTGAGCCTTCCAAGCCAGGCAAACTGCGTCTGATGTACGAAGCCAACCCGATGTCGTTCCTGGTGGAACAAGCGGGCGGCGCGTCCACCGACGGTCACCAGCGCATCCTCGACATTCAGCCAGAAGGCCTGCACCAGCGTGTCGCGGTGTTCCTCGGCTCGAAAGAAGAAGTCGCCCGCGCGACGGCCTACCACAAGGAATAAACCATGACCGCGCCCTGGCAGCCGTTGCTCGATTGGTGGTTCGGACAAGCCGAATCCCCCGACGAGATAGCGGCTGACAAGGGCAAGTTGTGGTTCGGTAAGCGAGACAGTCAAGACCTCGAAGCGCGTGAGCGTTTCGGGGTCTTTGTCGATCAGGCCCTGGCCGGCGAATTGACCGAGTGGACGCAACGTCCCGAAGGTTGGCTGGCGGTAGTGCTACTGCTCGATCAACTGCCGCGAATGATCTTTCGCGATACCCCCAAAGCATTCTCCGGTGATCTGCGCGCGCAGAAACTCGTCGCCCAAGGCATTGCGGCGGATTTTGATCGGCAGTTGAAACCGATCCAGCGAGTGTTCATTTATCTGGTGTTCGAACACTGCGAAAACCTCGCGGTGCAGAATGAGGCAGTTTCCCGGTTTATCGAACTGGTGGCTGAACAGCCGGAAGCGCAGCGGGCGGTGTTTGCCGATAATCTGGATTATGCCGAGCGGCATCAGAAAGTGATTGCGCGATTTGGCCGGTTTCCGCATCGCAATGCGGTGTTGGGGCGGGAGTCTACGGCTGAAGAGTTGGTGTTTCTTTCTGAGCCGGGGTCGCGGTTTTAAGGGCTTGCCCTCACCCTAGCCCTCTCCCAGGGGGAGAGGGGACTGACCGAGTTGTCTGGTTTTGATACATCGACCTGAAATTTCTGAGTCGAACTCAGGTTTTGAAAGGCTTGAAGATCGGCTCCCTTTCCCCCCTCGCCCCCCTGGGGGAGAGGGCTGGGGTGAGGGGGTAAAGCCCTTGATCTTCAGATCCTGAAACTACCCACCAACTGCTTCAACCGCGCCGCCTGCTGCTCCAGATCCGAGCAAGCCCGCAACGTTGCCTGCAAGTTCTCCACACCTTCCTGGTTCAGCGTGTTGATCTCGTTGATATCGACATTGATCGACTCAACCACTGCCGTCTGCTCTTCGGTCGCAGTGGCCACCGACTGGTTCATCCCGTCGATCTCGCCGATACGCTGAGTCACGCTGCCCAGGCGCTCACCAGCCTGATTGGCGATGCCGACGCTGCTTTCGCTCTCGCGCTGGCTCTCGGTCATGATGCTGACCGCCTGACGCGCGCCGACTTGCAGCTCCTCGATCATCTTCTGCACTTGTTGCGCCGAATCCTGGGTGCGGTGCGCGAGGTTGCGCACTTCATCGGCTACCACGGCAAAACCACGACCGGCCTCACCGGCACGCGCCGCTTCGATCGCGGCGTTGAGCGCGAGCAGGTTGGTCTGTTGGGAAATGCTGGTGATCACTTCGAGAATCTGGCCGATGTTCACCGTGTTGCTGTTCAGGGTTTCGATGTTGCCGCACGAATCGCTGATCTTCGCCGACAGCTGCTGCATGGCCTGAATGGTTTTATCCACAACCTGCTGACCGTCGACCGCGAGGCTGCGCGCATCGCTTGAATGCTGCGAGGCGAGGGCGGCGTTCTGGGCGATTTCCTGCGCGGCGGCGCCGAGCTGGTTGATCGCGGCCGCGACGCTGTTGGTGCGCGAGGCTTGCTGATCGGAGTTGTACATCGACGAGTTCGACGCCGCAACGACGCGCAGGGCGACCTCGTTGACCTGGCCAGTAGCCGAAGACACTTCGCGGATCGAGGTGTGGATACGTTCGACGAAACGGTTGAACGAGGTGCCCAGCGCGCCGAACTCGTCGTTGCCGTGGATCACCAGACGTTTGGTCAGGTCGCCTTCGCCTTCGGCGATGTCGTGCATGGCGCGACCCATGGTCAGCAGCGGTTGCATCAACACGCGGATGAGCATGCCGAGCAGCGCGATGATGATCACCACGGCAATGACCATGGCGATCAGCGCCGAGGTGCGGAATTCGCTGAGCATTGCGAACGCGGTGTCCTTGTCCAGCACCAGCGCCACGTACCAGTCAGCCGAAGGCACGCCGTTGATGTGGGTGAAGGAGATCAACTGGGTCTTGCCGTCGAACTCGACTTCTTTCAGGCCGGAACTGACTTTCGGCGCGCCATTCGGGTAGGCCTCGGCGAGGGTCTTGAGTACCAGTTTGCTGTCCGGGTGAATCAGGATCTTGCCATCGGCGCTGACGATGAACGCGTGGCCATGGCCGCCGAAGTTCAGCGAGTTGATGATCGCGCTGACGCTGGTCAGGTCGATATCGGCACCTGCGACGCCGAGCATCTGCCCTTGGCGCTGCACCGGGGTGGCGACGGTGATCACCAGTTTGCCCGAGGACGCGGCGATGTACGGTTCGGTAACGATGGTTTGCTGTGCGCTGTTCGCTGCTTTGTACCAGCCGCGTGCGCGTGGGTCGTAGTCCGGCGCGCGGTTGCCGGCGGGCACCGAGAACATCACGCCGTCAGCACCGCCGAAATAGCTGAGCTGGAAATTGCCGGTGTAGGCGGGCAGGTCGATGATGCGTTTCAGGCTGGCCGGGGCGTTACCGTCGACGGCCACTTGCTGCGACAGCGATTGCAGTAATTGAATGCGGCTTTCCAGCCAGGTCTGGATGTTGCTGGTGGTCAGGCTGCCCAGCTCCTGCATCGAGGCTTCGGTGCTGCTGTTCAGGGCTTCGCGCTGTCGATAGTCGTTGAAGAAAATGAAACAGGCGAACGCAACGGCCACCACGAGGGCGGCAGCCAACAAGATCTTGTGGCTGAATTTCATGTTTCTGGTCATCGAATGAACTACCGCGAAGGGGCTGGTCAAGAAGGGGCGGCAATTTGCCACACTCGGGGGCTTTGCGCTGCTCTTATTTCGGCCGCGGAGCGCCAAAGATTAGGCGTCTTTGGCGAAAGGCGACGAAATGCGCAATAGCCGTACAAAGTGTCTGATTTACCGGCAAATGCCAGACGAGCGGAGTAACAAATAGCCATCCCAGCAGGGAACCAGACAGGGGTTTTCTCTTCTAAGCTTCTGGTTGGCGCCATGCCATCCCCCTTCCGTTCCAGGAGTTACACCATGTCGCTGCGATCTCTCGCCCTTCTGACGTTTTGCGTGCTGTTGGCCGCATGCAGCAAGGTCAATCAGGAAAACTACTCGAAGCTCTCGGCCGGCATGGCCAAGGCCGAGGTCGAGACTCTGCTCGGCAAACCGACCGATTGCTCGGGCGCGCTCGGTATGTCCAGTTGCACCTGGGGCGACAAGAACAGCTTTATCAGCGTGCAGTACGCCGGTGACAAAGTGCTGATGTTTTCCGGCCAAGGCCTGAAGTAAACCGGGGCTTCGCGCCCACGGAGAAGAAAAAATGAAGCGGTTATTGCTTGTCCTTTTTGCCGGCCTGGTACTGGCCGGCTGCGCCAGTTCCGGCGTCGACCCGTTGGCGCCGAAAACCGTCAGCAGCGTCAATCTCAAGCGTTATCAGGGCACCTGGTATGAACTGGCGCGCTTGCCGATGTACTTCCAGCGCAATTGCGCGCAGTCCGAAGCCCATTACACCCTCAAGCCTGACGGTAATGTCGCGGTGCTCAATCGCTGCCTGACCCCGGACTGGCAGTGGGAAGAAGTGAAGGGCACGGCTTCTCCACAGGTGCCGGGCAAGACCGATAAACTCTGGGTCGAGTTCGATACCTGGTTCTCGCGTCTGATTCCGGGTGTGGCGAAAGGCGAATACTGGGTGTTGTACGTCAGCGATGACTACAAGACTGCCATCGTCGGCGACCCGAGTCGCAAGTACATGTGGTTGCTGTCGCGCACGCCGACCGTCAACGGTGTGGTGCGTGAAGAGCTGCTGAGCAAGGCACGTCAGCAGGGCTATGACACGACGCGATTGATCTGGCGAGCGTCGGATCGGCAGATGGCCAAGACTTCAAACTAAAGACCACCACAAAACCAATGTAGGAGTGAGCCTGCTCGCGATAGCGTTGTGTCAGAACACAAATAAGTGACTGATACACCGCTATCGCGAGCAGGCTCACTCCTACATTTGGTTATGCGTCAGCCCAGGAGGTCACGCAGGACCTGGGTGAACGCGCGTGCACTGTCCTCTTCGCCTGCATGCCGACCATCGCGCACCACCCACTGACCATTGACCAGAACATCGCGCACTTGGCGATCGCCACCGGCAAACAACCAGCGATTCAAAATCCCGTCACCCGTGGCCGTCGCCAGATACGGATCGCTGCCATCGAGCACAATCCAGTCCGCACGCTTGCCAACCTGCAACGCACCAATCGGCTGGCCCAGCGCCTGCGCACCACCCTCCAGCGCCGCGTCATACAGCGTGCGCCCGACCATCGGCTGATCCGCGCCATACAAGCGATTGCGCCGCTGATCACGCAGACGCTGGCCGTATTCCAGCCAACGCAATTCTTCCACGACACTGAGCGACACATGGCTGTCGGAACCGATGCCCATACGTCCGCCCTGCGCGAGGAAATCCACCGCCGGAAAAATCCCGTCGCCCAGGTTCGCTTCGGTTGTAAGGCACAGGCCGGCGATGGCGCGACTCTTGGCCATCAACGTCACTTCTTCGGGATTGGCGTGAGTGGCGTGCACCAGACACCAGCGCTGATCGACTTCGGCGTTTTCATACAGCCATTGCAGCGGACGCCGACCGCTCCAGCTCAGGCAATCGTCGACTTCTTTCTGTTGCTCGGCGATGTGGATGTGAATCGGGCATTGCTTGTCGCTGGCTGCCAACACTTCGTTGATCTGCTGCGGCGTGACCGCGCGCAACGAGTGGAAACACAGTCCCAGCGACTGCGCCTTCTGCTGCGCCAGCATTGGTTGCAGGCGCGATTGCAGATTCAGGTAGTTTTCGGTGCTGTTGATAAAGCGGCGCTGGCCATCGTTCGGCGTCTGGCCGCCGAAGCCTGAGTGGCTGTAGAGCACCGGCAGCAGGGTCAGGCCGATGCCGCTTTCACTCGCGGCCTGACTGATGCGCAACGCCAGCTCAGCCGGATCGGCATACGGCTGGCCATTGCTGTCGTGGTGCACGTAGTGAAACTCTGCAACGGATGTGTAACCAGCCTTGAGCATTTCGATATACAGCTGACGGGCAATGACACCGAGCTGATCCGGGCTGATTTTTCCGACGAGCCGATACATCAGATCGCGCCACGTCCAGAAACTGTCGTTCGGATTGCCCGCCACTTCGGCCAGCCCTGCCATCGCTCGCTGGAACGCGTGGGAGTGCAGATTGGGCATCCCTGGCAGCAACGGGCCGCTCAGCCGTTCGGCGCCATCTGCGGTGGAATCGGCCTGGATTCGGGTCAGCAGGCCATCGGCGCTGACCTCAAGACGTACATTGTTGGCCCATCCGTTAGGCAGCAGCGCGCGTTCGGCAAAGAAGGCGGACATGGTTCAGCACCCCATCGTGTGTTATTTGTATATACATATACAGACGTTTGCCTGCCCGGTAAACTCCGGCAAGCTAGCCACTTTCATCCAAAGAACAGGGATCAACCGTGCCGACTCCGCCTCCAGTCTCCCCGTTGGCCGCGAACATGGGCGACAGTCCGGCGCCCTTGTACGCCCGCGTCAAACAGATGATCACCCAGCAGATCGACAGCGGAAACTGGCCGCCGCACTACCGCGTGCCGTCCGAGAGCGAGCTGGTCAATCAACTCGGTTTCAGCCGTATGACCATCAACCGTGCGTTGCGCGAAATGACTGCCGACGGCCTGTTGGTGCGCATGCAAGGTGTCGGCACGTTTGTCGCCGAACCGAAAAGCCAGTCCGCGCTGTTCGAAGTGCACAACATCGCCGACGAAATCGCTTCCCGTGGCCATCGCCACACCTGCCAGGTGATCACCCTCGAAGAAGAGGCCGCCGGTTCCGAGCGCGCACTGGCGCTGGACATGCGTGAAGGGCAGAAGGTCTTCCACTCGCTGATCGTGCATTACGAAAACGACATTCCGGTGCAAATCGAAGACCGTTTCGTCAACGCGCTGGTCGCGCCGGAATATCTCAAGCAGGACTTCACCCTGCAAACGCCTTACGCCTATCTCAATCAGGTCGCGCCGCTGACCGAGGGCGAGCACGTGGTTGAAGCGATTCTGGCCGAGCCGTCCGAATGCAAGTTGCTGCAGATTGAGAAGGGTGAGCCGTGCTTGTTGATTCGTCGCCGTACGTGGTCGGGGCGTCAGCCGGTGACCGCTGCACGTTTGATTCATCCGGGTTCTCGTCATCGTCTGGAAGGGCGGTTCCATAAATAGAGAGCATAAATGAGTGCACTTAAGGTTTTACGCGCTGAAGGCTACCCGCGCATGCCTTGGAAAAACGGCGGCGGCAGCACTGAAGAAATTACCCGTGATGCAGGTGCGGGGCTGGATGGTTTTGGCTGGCGCCTGTCGATTGCCGACATCGCCGAATCCGGTGGTTTTTCAACATTCGCCGGTTATCAGCGGGTGATCACCGTGTTGCAGGGTGATGGCATGACCCTGTGCGTTGATGGCGACGATACGCGGCCGCTGTTACCGCTCGACCCGTTTGCCTTCAGCGGTGAAAGCCAGGTGTCGTGCACGCTGCTCGGCAGTGCGATTCGCGACTTCAATCTGATCTATGCACCGCAGCGTTACAGCGCGCGGTTGCAGTGGTTTGAAGGTGAGCAGCGGTTTTTCAGCTCGGCGGGAACGGTGTTGGTGTTCAGTGTCAGTGAGTTGCTGCAAGTGCAGGTGGGTGACAGTGTTGCGCAGTTGGGGCGACATGATTGTCTGCAACTGGACGGTAACAATGGCTTGGTTGAAGTGTCCGTTGATGCGGGTTGCTGTGTCATTGAGCTGACTGCGCGCTGATTAAAAAATCTTAAAAGATCGCAGCCTCCGGCAGCTCCTACATTGGGATTGATGTACACCCTGTAGGAGCTGCCGAAGGCTGCGATCTTTTGCTTTTGGGGTGTTCCCAACCCACGCACCAACTTGTTACCGAACGCCCCAGCGTGGCGCAAAACCGCGCTCACCCAACCATGCCTCGACCGCACAAAATCTCTCCGCGAAAAATTTAATCCACGCCAGAACCCTCAATTCAGGCGCTCTCCAGCCCTGCCCGCAATTTTTCTTGAACGCCCCTCCCACAAGTTGGCCGCTCGATTGCATATGCTTGTATGTACAAGTAAAGACGTATGCGTATGAGTCGCTCGAGACTCTCCGCAGCGTCCACTGATTCGCTTGTCGCGCATCGAAGCGCACAGGCTGCTTGCCCACTGCCAGGGTTGGTTTGAATTGATCGCTGAGGAGTCTTTTTCGTGACTGACAATAAGCCTACAAAGTTTCGCAACGTTGAGATCCGCGCTGCCCGCGGCAACAAACTGACCGCCAAGAGCTGGCTGACCGAAGCACCGCTGCGCATGCTGATGAACAACCTCGACCCGGAAGTCGCCGAGAACCCGAAAGAGCTGGTGGTTTACGGTGGTATCGGTCGCGCCGCGCGTAACTGGGAGTGCTACGACAAGATCGTCGAAAGCCTGACCAACCTGAATGACGACGAGACCCTGCTGGTGCAATCCGGCAAGCCGGTCGGCGTGTTCAAGACGCACAGCAATGCCCCGCGTGTACTGATCGCCAACTCCAACCTCGTACCGCATTGGGCGAGCTGGGAGCACTTCAACGAACTCGACGCCAAAGGCCTGGCCATGTACGGCCAGATGACCGCCGGCAGCTGGATCTACATCGGCAGCCAGGGCATCGTCCAAGGTACTTACGAAACCTTCGTTGAAGCCGGTCGCCAGCACTACAACGACAACCTCACCGGCAAGTGGGTATTGACCGCTGGCCTCGGTGGCATGGGCGGCGCGCAACCTCTGGCCGCAACCCTGGCTGGCGCGTGCTCGCTGAACATCGAATGCCAACAAGTGAGCATCGATTTCCGCCTGAAAAGCCGCTACGTCGACGAGCAAGCCAAAGACCTCGACGACGCTCTGGCACGCATCGACAAGTACACCAAAGAAGGCAAAGCGATCTCCATCGCGCTGCTGGGTAACGCCGCAGAAATTCTGCCGGAACTGGTCAAGCGCGGCGTGCGCCCGGACATGGTCACTGACCAGACCAGCGCCCACGACCCGCTCAACGGTTACCTGCCGGCCGGCTGGACCTGGGACGAATACCGCGCCCGCGCCAAGACCGAGCCGGCTGCTGTGATCAAAGCCGCCAAGCAGTCGATGGCCGTACACGTCAAAGCCATGCTGGAATTCCAGAAGCAAGGCATTCCAACCTTCGACTACGGCAACAACATCCGCCAGATGGCCCAGGAAGAGGGCGTCGAAAACGCCTTCGATTTTCCCGGTTTCGTACCGGCTTACATCCGTCCGCTGTTCTGCCGTGGCATCGGCCCGTTCCGTTGGGCTGCACTGTCGGGTGATCCGCAAGACATCTACAAAACCGACGCCAAGGTCAAAGAACTGATCCCCGACGACGCGCACCTGCACAACTGGCTGGACATGGCCCGCGAGCGCATCAGCTTCCAGGGTCTGCCGGCGCGTATCTGCTGGGTCGGTCTGGGCCTGCGCGCCAAGCTCGGTCTGGCCTTCAACGAGATGGTTCGTAGCGGCGAGCTGTCGGCGCCGATCGTGATCGGTCGCGACCACCTCGACTCCGGCTCGGTCGCCAGCCCGAACCGTGAAACCGAATCGATGCAGGACGGCTCCGACGCCGTGTCCGACTGGCCACTGCTCAACGCACTGCTCAACACCGCGAGCGGCGCGACCTGGGTTTCCCTGCACCACGGCGGCGGTGTCGGCATGGGCTTCTCGCAGCACTCGGGCATGGTGATTGTCTGCGACGGTACCGACGAAGCGGCCGAGCGCATTGCGCGCGTGCTGCACAACGACCCGGCCACCGGTGTCATGCGTCACGCCGATGCCGGCTACCAGATCGCCATCGACTGCGCCAAGGAACAGGGCCTGAACCTGCCGATGATTACCGGAAAGTAATGCTTTCCCCTGTAGGAGTGAGCCTGCTCGCGATGAGGCCGGCACAATCAGCAAATGTGCTGACTGACACACCGCCATCGCGAGCAGGCTCACTCCTACAAAAGCAAAAGCCAAAAAAGAACAAAACCCGGAACAATCCACAGAGGTTGAATCATGGCTGTCAACACCGATCGTGCAAGCAACAAACCGTTGATCGAAAGGCGTTCGATCGACTACATCCCGGAAGCGGAAAGACACGGTCGTCTGTTTAGCCAGTTCACCCTGTGGATGGGTGCCAACCTGCAAATCACCGCGATTGTCACCGGGGCCTTGGCCGTGGTGCTCGGTGGTGATGTGTTCTGGTCGTTGATCGGTCTGTTGATCGGCCAATTGCTCGGCGGCGGGGTGATGGCGCTGCATGCCGCGCAAGGGCCGAAACTGGGCTTGCCGCAGATGATCTCCAGCCGTGTGCAGTTTGGCGTTTACGGCGCGGCAATCCCGATCGTGCTGGTGTGCCTGATGTACCTGGGCTTCACCGCGACGGGCACGGTACTTTCCGGCCAGGCGCTGGGTCAGTTGTTTAACGTCAGCGACAGCGTCGGCATCCTGATTTTTGCCAGCGTCATCGTGCTGGTCACGGTGCTCGGCTATCGGGTGATCCACTGGATCGGCCGTGTCGCCAGTGTGATTGGCGTGATCGCTTTCGTGTTCCTGTTCTGGCGGCTGATGAGCCAGACCGACGTCGGCGCACTCCTGCAAATCCGTCATTTCAGCTGGAGCAGCTTCCTGCTCGCGGTGTCGCTCGCGGCCTCCTGGCAGATCGCGTTCGGCCCTTACGTGGCTGACTATTCCCGTTATCTGCCGAGCAACACCTCGGCAGTCAAAACCTTCTTCGCCGCCGGTGCCGGTTCAGTGGTCGGCGCGCAAGTGGCGATGATTCTCGGCGTGTTCGCGGCGGCTTCGGCCAACGGCCAATTCGCCGGTCACGAAGTCGCCTACATCGTCGGTCTGGGCGGCACCGGTGCTACCGCAGCGCTGCTGTATTTCAGCATCGCATTCGGCAAGGTGACCATCTCGACGCTGAACTCCTACGGCAGCTTCATGTGCATCGCGACCATCATCAGTGGTTTCAAAGGCCATCTGACCGTTACGCGTATGCAGCGTCTGGTGTTCGTGCTGGTGATCGTCGGTGCGGCGACCTTGATCGCCTTGCTTGGTCAGCACTCGTTCCTCGGTGCGTTCAAGTCTTTCATCCTGTTCCTGCTCGCGTTTTTCACCCCGTGGAGTGCGATCAACCTGGTGGATTACTACTGCATCACCCGTGAGCGTTACGACGTGCCGGCGCTGGCCGATCCGAACGGTCGCTACGGTCGGTGGAACCTGCTCGGTATCAGCGTCTATGTGTTCGGTGTGCTGGTGCAGCTGCCGTTCATCTCCACCAAGTTCTACACCGGCCCGCTGGTGGCGGCCCTCGGTGATGTGGATATTTCCTGGATCATCGGCCTGCTGCTGCCAGCTGCCGTCTACTACGTGTGCGCAAAAAAATGGCACAGCGCGGTGCCCGATCAACTGATTCTGCCGGTCGAGCAGAACAGCGTTGTACAACCTAAAACAAGCGGGGCCGGTCGCGCTGCGGCGCAGGCCTGATTTGGACGTGGACAGGGCTGGATGCCTCTTGACTGCCGTAAGCCAATTCATGATTAGGAGCGTCACAACAATGAAATCGAACAAGACCCTGCTGACCACATTGCTGTCCATGGGCCTGCTGGCCAGTGCCGGTGCGACCCAAGCCGCCGGCTGGTGCGAATCGGGCAAACCGGTGAAATTCGCCGGGCTGAACTGGGAAAGCGGCATGCTCCTGACCGACGTGCTGCAAGTGGTGCTGGAGAAAGGTTACGACTGCAAGACTGACAGCCTGCCGGGCAATTCCATCACCATGGAAAACGCCCTGAGCAGCAACGATATTCAAGTGTTCGCCGAAGAGTGGGTTGGCCGCAGCGAGGTCTGGAACAAGGCCGAGAAGGCCGGCAAAGTCGTCGGTGTCGGCGCACCTGTGGTGGGCGCTGTCGAAGGCTGGTACGTGCCGCGTTACGTGATCGAAGGCGATGCCAAGCGCAAGCTGGAAGCCAAAGCCCCGGACCTGAAAAACATCGCTGACCTGGGCAAATACGCCGCCGTGTTCAAGGACGCCGAAGAGCCTTCCAAGGGCCGCTTCTACAACTGCCCGGCCGGCTGGACCTGCGAGCTCGATAACAGCGAAATGCTGAAAAGCTACGGCCTGGAAAGCAGCTACACCAACTTCCGTCCCGGCACCGGCCCGGCGCTGGATGCGGCGGTGCTGTCGAGCTACAAGCGTGGCGAGCCGATCCTGTTCTACTACTGGTCGCCAACCCCGCTGATGGGCCAGGTTGACCTGGTCAAACTGGAAGAAAAACCGGGCGTCGACAAGTCCGTGAGCATCAAGGTCGGCCTGTCGAAAACCTTCCACGACGAAGCCCCGGAACTGGTCGCCGTACTGGAAAAGGTCAATCTGCCGATCGACCTGCTGAACCAGAATCTGGGCCGCATGGCCAAGGAACGTATCGAGTCGCCAAAACTGGCGAAAATCTTCCTCAAGGAACATCCTGAGGTCTGGCATGCGTGGGTCAGTGCAGACGCAGCCAAGAAAATCGACGCGGCGCTGTAGGTCGATACCTCCCGGTCAACCGTGAGGCTGGCCGGGAGATATGCCGTAAACGCTTGATTGAGATTGCTGATTGAGAGCCGCTTATGTTTCCCGAAAGCTTTACCTTTTCCATCGCCGACTGGGTCAACGGTTGGGTCGATTCGCTGGTCACCAACTACGGTGATGTGTTCCGCCACATCTCCAACACGCTGCTGTGGGCCATCGTCAACCTTGAAGGCCTGCTGCGTGCGGCGCCGTGGTGGCTGATGCTGGCGATCGTCGGTGTGGTTGCCTGGCACGCCACGCGCAAAGTCGTGACCACGGCGGTCATCGTCGGTCTGCTGTTCCTCGTCGGCGCCGTTGGCTTGTGGGACAAGCTCATGCAGACGCTGGCGCTGATGATGGTCGCGACGATCATTTCGGTGCTGATCGGCATCCCGCTGGGGATTCTCTCGGCGCGCAGCAATCGCCTGCGTTCGGTGTTGATGCCGCTGCTCGACATCATGCAGACCATGCCGAGTTTCGTGTACCTGATCCCGGTGTTGATGCTGTTCGGTCTGGGCAAGGTCCCGGCGATTTTCGCCACGGTGATTTACGCTGCGCCACCGCTGATTCGCCTGACCGATCTGGGCATTCGCCAGGTTGACGGCGAAGTGATGGAAGCGATCAACGCGTTCGGCGCCAACCGCTGGCAGCAACTGTTCGGCGTGCAATTGCCGCTGGCCCTGCCGAGCATCATGGCCGGGATCAACCAGACCACCATGATGGCCCTGTCGATGGTAGTGATCGCCTCGATGATCGGCGCCCGTGGCCTCGGTGAAGATGTGCTGGTGGGGATTCAGACCCTCAACGTCGGACGTGGCCTCGAGGCTGGTCTGGCGATCGTGATTCTCGCAGTGGTCATCGACCGCATTACTCAGGCATACGGTCGGCCACGGCATGAGGTGAGCAAATGAGCAACGCAACCGTGAGCAAGATCGAAGTCAAAAACGTCTTCAAGATTTTCGGCAACCGCGCCAAGGATGCATTGGCCATGGTCGGTCAGGGCAAAACCAAGGATCAGGTGCTGAGCGAGACCGGTTGCGTGGTCGGCGTTAATGATCTGTCGCTGAGCATCGGCACTGGCGAGATCTTCGTGATCATGGGCCTGTCCGGCTCCGGCAAGTCGACGCTGGTGCGCCACTTCAACCGGCTAATCGACCCCACCAGCGGCGCGATCCTCGTCGACGGTGTGGACATCCTGCAATACGACATGGACGCCCTGCGCGAATTTCGCCGGCACAAGATCAGCATGGTGTTCCAGAGCTTCGGCCTGTTGCCGCACAAGACTGTGCTCGACAACGTCGCCTACGGCCTGAAAGTCCGTGGCGAGAGCAAGCAAATGTGCTCGGAACGCGCGCTGCACTGGATCAACACCGTCGGCCTCAAAGGCTACGAAAACAAGTACCCGCACCAACTCTCCGGCGGCATGCGTCAGCGTGTCGGTTTGGCCCGTGCTTTGGCGGCGGACACCGACATCATCCTCATGGATGAGGCGTTCAGTGCCCTGGATCCGTTGATCCGCGCCGAGATGCAGGACCAGTTGCTGGAGCTGCAAAAGACCTTGCACAAGACCATCGTCTTTATCACTCACGATCTTGATGAGGCGGTGCGTATTGGTAACCGGATTGCGATTCTCAAGGATGGGCGACTGATTCAGGTGGGCACGCCGAGAGAGATCCTGCATTCGCCGGCGGATGAGTATGTTGACCGGTTCGTGCAGCGGCGGGCGGCGGTGGTCTGACGCTCGTTCCCACGCTCTGCGTGGGAATGCATCCCGTGACGCTCCGCGTCACCCTGCACAGAGCAGAAGTCGGGACGCGGAGCGTCCCAGGCGGCATTCCCACGCAGAGCGTGGGAACGATCTTGTTCAAGAGGTTTTTTAGATGTCCCAGGCTGAAAAAATCGTTATCACCGGCGCCCCTCTGCGTTGGCAGGACGTGGTCGCTGTCGCCCGTCACGGCGCGCATCTCGAGCTGTCCAGCGACACCTGGGCGCGCATCGAAAATGCGCAAGCCATCGTCCAGCGCATCGTCGCAAGCGGCGAACGTGCCTATGGCGTCAACACCGGCCTGGGCGGTTTGTCCAACGTTTCCCTGAAAGACGAACAACTCAGCCAGCTCTCGCGCAACACCTTGCTCAGCCATGCCTGCGGCGTTGGCCCTGTACTCGCCGACGAGCAGACCCGGGCGATCATCTGCGCGGCAATCCACAACTACAGCCACGGCAAATCCGGCATTCATCGCCGGGTCGTCGAAGCGCTGCTGGCGCTGCTTAATCGCGGCATTACCCCGCAAGTACCGTCGCAAGGCTCGGTCGGCTACCTGACGCACATGGCACACATCGGCATCACGCTGCTCGGCGTCGGCAATGTCAGCTATCGCGGGCAGATCACCTCGGCGCAACAGGCGCTGGCCGAAGAAGGCCTGCAACCCGTGCAACTCGGCGCAAAAGACGGTTTGTGCCTGGTCAACGGCACGCCGTGCATGACCGGCCTCAGCTGTCTGGCGATTGCCGATGCGACGCGGCTGGTGCAGTGGGCCGACGTCATCGGTGCCATGAGTTTCGAAGCGCAGCGCGGCCAGATCGATGCGTTCGACGCCGAGATCATCGCGCTGAAACCGCACCCCGGCATGCAGCAGGTCGGCGTCAATCTGCGCGCCTTGCTCGATGGCAGTGAAGTGATTGCGTCAAGCAAAGGCATTCGCACTCAGGATGCGTTGAGCATCCGTTCGATTCCACAGGTGCACGGCGCCGCGCGGGATCAACTGGAACATGCGATCAAGCAGGTCGAAGCCGAACTCAACGGCTGCACTGATAACCCATTGTTGCTCGGCACGCCGGACAATTTCCGGGTGATGTCGCAAGCCAACCCGCACGGCCAATCGGTGGCGATGGCGGCCGATTTGCTGGCGATTGCCATGGCCGAAATCGGCTCGATCGCCGAGCGTCGCCTCGACCGGCTGGTGAACCCGCATGTCAGCGATCTGCCGGCATTTCTGGTGGCCAATCCGGGAGTGAACTCGGGGATGATGATCGTCCAATACGTCGCTGCGTCGCTGTGTGCGGAGAACCGCCAATTGGCGCAACCGGCGGTGCTCGATAACTACATCACCTCGGGCCTGCAGGAAGACCATCTGAGCATGGGCACCAACGCTGCGCTGAAGCTGCACCGCGCGTTGGAAAACTGCACGCAAATCCTCGCCATCGAGTATCTGTTGGCGGCGCAGGCGTTTGAATTCCTCAAGGAACAACGCTTTGGCATGGGCACTGACCGCGCGTGGCGACTGCTGCGCGAAACGGTTCCGGCCTACGATCAGGATCGCTGGCTGGCGCCGGATATTGCCGCCGCTGCGAGCGTGTTGAAAAAGCCGAATCTGCTGCACAGCGTTCTATCGAATTTGCATTGAAAAACTACCCTGCCAGCGTGCCAAGGCGCCGGATGCCCACAAGGCTGAAAGCGACGGATAACGGAATGCTCCGGAGCGAATGGCAAGTTAATAACAAACTCTCAAAAGGAGCATTTAAATGACTGCGCTGAACCTGATTCCCGGCCAACTGAGCCTGGCCCAACTGCGTGACGTCTACCAGAACCCGGTCGAGCTGACGCTCGACAACAGCGCATCGCAGCAGATCGAAGCCAGCGTTGCCTGCGTCGAGCAGATCCTCGCCGAGAACCGCACCGCGTACGGCATCAACACCGGTTTCGGCCTGCTGGCCTCGACACGCATCGCCAGCGAAGACCTGGAAAACCTCCAGCGTTCGCTGGTGTTGTCCCACGCTGCGGGCGTTGGCGTGCCGATCAGCGATGAGCTGGTAAGGCTGATCATGGTGCTCAAGGTCAACAGCCTCAGCCGTGGTTTCTCTGGCATCCGTCGCGTGGTGATCGATGCGCTGATCGCGCTGATCAATGCCGAGGTTTATCCGCATATTCCGCTGAAAGGTTCGGTGGGCGCTTCGGGTGATCTCGCGCCGTTGGCGCATATGTCGCTGGTGCTGCTGGGTGAGGGCAAGGCGCGCTACAAGGGTGAGTGGATGGAAGCCACTGAAGCGCTGAAGGTTGCGGGTCTGACGCCGCTGACTTTAGCGGCTAAAGAAGGTCTGGCGCTGCTCAACGGTACTCAGGTTTCCACGGCGTTCGCACTGCGTGGTTTGTTTGAGGGTGAAGATTTGTTTGCCGGTGCGCTCGCGCTGGGTGGTCTGACGGTTGAAGCGGTGCTGGGTTCGCGCTCGCCGTTCGATGCGCGCATTCACGCGGCGCGTGGCCAGAAAGGTCAGATCGATGCGGCTGCGGCTTATCGTGATCTGCTCGGTGAGCGCAGCGAAGTGTCCGACTCGCATCAGAATTGCGAGAAGGTTCAGGATCCGTACTCGCTGCGTTGCCAGCCGCAAGTCATGGGCGCCTGCCTGACCCAGTTCCGTCAGGCCGCTGAAGTGCTCGCGGTTGAAGCCAACGCCGTTTCTGATAACCCGCTGGTATTTGCCGCTGAAGGCGACGTGATTTCCGGCGGCAACTTCCACGCCGAACCGGTGGCCATGGCCGCTGACAATATGGCATTGGCCATCGCCGAAATTGGCTCGCTGAGCGAACGTCGTATCTCGCTGATGATGGACAAGCACATGTCGCAACTGCCGCCGTTCCTCGTCGCCAATGGCGGGGTGAACTCCGGCTTCATGATTGCTCAAGTAACCGCTGCGGCACTGGCCAGCGAAAACAAGGCGTTGTCGCATCCGCATTCGGTGGACAGTTTGCCGACTTCGGCTAACCAGGAAGATCACGTTTCCATGGCGCCGGCGGCGGGCAAGCGTTTGTGGGAAATGGCTGAAAACACCCGCGGGATTCTCGCGGTGGAGTGGCTGGCAGCGGTGCAGGGGCTGGACCTGCGTAACGGTCTGAAAACTTCGGCGAAGCTGGAACAGGCGCGGGCGATTTTGCGCAAGGAAGTGCCGTTTTATGAGAAGGACCGCTTCTTTGCGCCGGACATCAATGCGGCGACTGAATTGCTGGCTTCGCGGTGTTTGACTGAGCTTGTTTCGGCGAAATTGCTGCCTAGTTTGTAAGTGTGTTTTCAGGGGAAGTTTTGTTGTTAGTGAAATCGATCCCCCTCACCCCAGCCCTCTCCCCCAGGGGGGAGAGGGGGAAGGGAGCCGATCTTCATGGTTTTCAAAGCCTGAGTTCGGCTCAAGATTTTCAGGTCGATGTACCTCGACAGAACAACCCGGTCAGTTCTTCTTCTCCTGGGAGTGAGAGGGGGAAGGGAGTCGATCTTCATGGTTTTCAAAGCCTGAGTTCGGCTCGAGATTTTCAGGTCGCTGTACCTCGACAGAACAACCCGGTCAGTTCTTTTTCTTCCGTGTGAGAGAGATTGAAAGGGAGCCGGTCTCGGTGAGCTTCAAGGCCTGAGTTCGGCACAGAAATTCCAGGTCGGCGTACCTCGACAGAACAACCCGGTCAGTCCCCTCTCCCTCCGGGAGAGGGCTAGGGTGAGGGGCTTTTGAAGGTCACCCACCAAACCAACCCCAACGGAGGCCAACAGTGAAAACCCTCTGGCAACACTGCCACGTCGCAACCATGGCGCAAGGCGTCTACTCGATCATCGAGGATGCGGCCATCGTGACGTCCGGTGCGCTCATCGAGTGGATCGGCCCGCGCAATCAATTGCCCTCCGGTGAATACCCGGCGGTCAACGACCTGCAAGGCGCATGGGTCACCCCCGGCCTGATCGACTGCCACACCCACACCGTGTTCGGTGGCAACCGCAGCGGCGAATTTGAAAAGCGTCTGCAAGGCGTCAGCTATGCGGAAATCGCGGCATCCGGCGGTGGCATCGCCAGCACCGTGCGCGCGACACGCGAAGCGACCGAAGACGAACTGTTCGCCAGCGCCGCCAAACGCCTGAAGAGCCTGATGCGCGACGGTGTGACCACGGTCGAGATGAAGTCCGGCTACGGCCTCGATCTGGTCAACGAGCGCAAAATCCTTCGGGTCATCCGTCGTCTGCAGAAAGAGCTGCCGATCAGCGTGCGCAGCACCTGTCTGGCCGCCCACGCGCTGCCGCCTGAGTACAAGGATCGCGCCGACGATTACATCGATCTGGTCTGCAACGAAATGCTCCCCGCGCTCGCCGCCGAAGGTTTGGTCGACGCCGTGGACGCGTTCTGTGAATACCTGGCGTTCTCTCCCGAGCAAGTCGAACGCGTGTTCATCGCCGCGCAAAAACTCGGCCTGCCAGTGAAACTGCATGCCGAACAATTGTCCTCGCTGCACGGCTCCAGCCTCGCCGCGCGCTACAAGGCGTTGTCTGCCGATCACTTGGAGTTCATGGACGAAGCCGATGCCATCGCCATGGCCGAAGCCGATACCGTCGCGGTGCTGCTGCCGGGCGCGTTCTACTTCCTGCGCGAAACCCAGTTGCCGCCAATGGACGCTCTGCGCAAGCACAAGGTGAAGATCGCCATCGCCAGCGACCTCAACCCCGGCACCTCGCCGGCGCTGTCATTGCGGCTGATGTTGAACATGGCCTGCACCTGCTTCCGCATGACCCCGGAAGAAGCCCTGGCCGGGGCGACGATTCACGCTGCGCAAGCGCTGGGAATGGCCGATACCCACGGCTCGCTGGAAGTCGGCAAGGTCGCGGATTTCGTTGCCTGGCACATCGATCGCCCGGCGGATCTGGCCTATTGGCTCGGCGGTGATCTGGACAAACGCGTCGTGCGTCACGGCGTCGAATCAAGTCTGTAGGAGAGCGGTTGTGGATAAGGTTTTGAACTTCAAACAAGGTCGTGTGCCGTTGCTGATCAGCATGCCGCATGCCGGTGTGCGGTTGACCCCGGTGGTCGAGGCGGGACTGATCGCGGACGCGAAAAGCCTGCCGGACACCGACTGGCACATTCCGCAGCTCTACGACTTCGCTGAAGAATTTGGCGCCAGTACCCTGGCCGCTGAGTATTCGCGTTTTGTTATCGACCTGAATCGTCCGTCCGACGATAAGCCGTTGTACGTCGGCGCCACCACCGGGCTCTATCCGGCGACGCTGTTCGATGGCATTCCGTTGTTCAGGGAGGGGCTGGAACCGTCGAAAGAAGAGCGCGCGACTTACCTTGAGCAGATCTGGACGCCGTATCACCGCACCCTTCAGGAAGAGCTGGCGCGGCTGAAGGCCGAGTTCGGTTATGCACTGCTGTTCGATGCGCACTCGATCCGCTCGATCATCCCGCATCTGTTCGACGGCAAACTGCCGGACTTCAACCTCGGTACCTTCAACGGCGCCAGTTGCGATCCGCAGTTGGCGACACAGCTGGAAGCGATCTGCGCACGCCACGGCAATTACACACACGTGCTCAACGGCCGCTTCAAGGGCGGCCATATCACCCGTCATTACGGCAACCCGGCCGAGAACATTCACGCCGTGCAGCTGGAGTTGTGCCAGAGCACCTACATGGAAGAGTTCGAACCGTTCCGCTATCGCGCCGACTTGGCCGAGCCGACGCAAATAGTGCTCAAAGAATTGCTGCAAGGCTATCTGGCCTGGGCAAAGTCTCACTACACCGGCTGATCCACCCCTGTAGGAGCTGCCGAAGGCTGTGATCTTGATCGTTCCCACGCTCCGCGTGGGAATGCGGCCCGTGAAGCTCCGCGTCACTGGACGCGGAGCGTCCCAAGAGGCATTCCCACGCAGAGCGTGGGAACGATCAGGTTCTGGAGCATGCTCATTGACGTAAATCGGGTTTATGATGCCCAACGGCAGAATAATAGAAGTCCCCCCAGGGATGACCTCGACCCCTTACGGAGCGCGCAATGCAGACTTTGTTTCCGCAGATCAAACCTCACGCCCGGCACGATCTGGCTGTCGATGACACCCATACGCTGTACGTCGACGAAAGCGGTTCGCCGGAGGGTTTGCCGGTTGTGTTCATTCACGGCGGCCCCGGCGCCGGTTGCGACGCGCAGAGCCGTCGCTATTTCGATCCGAACCTCTATCGCATTGTCACCTTCGACCAGCGCGGCTGCGGACGCTCCACGCCGCACGCCAGCCTGGAAAACAACACCACCTGGGATCTGGTCGCCGACCTCGAGCGCATCCGCAAACACCTGGGCATCGACAAATGGGTGCTGTTCGGCGGCTCGTGGGGTTCGACCCTGGCGCTGGCCTATGCGCAGACACACCCTGAGCGTGTACATGGGCTGATCTTGCGAGGGATCTTTCTCTGCCGCCCGCAGGAAATCGAGTGGTTCTATCAGGCAGGTGCCAGCCGTCTGTTCCCCGATTACTGGCAGGACTACATCGCGCCGATTCCGCTGGACGAGCGCGACGACCTGCTCAGCGCTTTCCACAAGCGTCTGACCGGCAACGACCAGATCGCCCAGATGCACGCGGCCAAAGCCTGGTCGACCTGGGAAGGGCGCACCGCGACCCTGCGGCCGAACCCGCTGGTGGTCGATCGCTTCTCCGAGCCGCAGCGCGCACTGTCGATCGCGCGGATCGAATGCCATTACTTCACCAACAATGCCTTCCTTGAGCCGAACCAGTTGATTCGTGACATGGGCAAGATCGCTCATTTGCCGGGCGTGATCATTCACGGTCGCTACGACGTGATCTGCCCGCTCGACAACGCCTGGGAACTGCATCAAGCCTGGCCGAACAGCGAACTGCAGGTGATCCGCGACGCCGGCCACGCCGCGTCTGAACCGGGCATTACCGATGCACTGGTGCGTGCTGCGGGCAACATGGCGCAGCGCCTGCTCGATCTGCCGCCCGAAGAAGCATGAAGGGGCTTATACAGCGCGTTCGCGGTGCGCGTGTCGAAGTCGCGGGCGAGGTAGTCGGGGCGGTCGATCAAGGTTTGTTGGTGCTGGTGGCGGTAGAACCCGACGACACGCGTGTCAGCGCCGACAAACTTCTGCATAAGCTGCTTAACTATCGTGTATTCAGTGACGCGGAGGGCAAGATGAACTTGTCCCTCGCCGATGTTGGCGGTGGGTTGCTGCTGGTCTCTCAGTTCACCCTCGCGGCCGACACCAAAAGCGGGTTGCGCCCGAGCTTTTCGACGGCCGCGCCTCCGGCCTTGGGCGAGGAATTGTTCGACTATCTATTAAGCAGTGCGAAACAGGTGCATGGCACTGTGGCATCAGGTAGATTCGGCGCCGATATGCAGGTGCATTTGGTCAACGATGGCCCGGTTACCTTTTTGTTACAGACCTGAAAGCGCTTGAAACACCTTTTTGGGAAATTTCGACTGTTTTTAAGGTGTTTTCGCGATAAATACTTTGTTACCCCTGATGCGTTGTCATGCGGGCTACTAGATAATCGCGCGCACTGGGATCAGCGTTCGCTGATTCATTTTTGACTTAGGTAGAGACTTGTCTGGATCCGATTGGGGAATCATTTTGCCCCAGCGGAGTCGGAACAATGCTCGCCAACCTGGTATGAGCGGTCTGTACGGCCATTTTTGCCAGCATTATTTCGAGGGCCAGGGAGTCAGAGACAAGGCGCTGCGACGACTCATAGCTTGCTATGGGGAGGAGCAGCAACGCAGTATCTGGCTCCCTGGAACCGAAATAAGCTGACAAAAATGGCCACACAGACGGCTTGCTGGCCGTTGGTTTTTTGATCTGTTTTCGGCGAGGGTTGCTCGTGATTGTTAGTCCCTGTAATGCAGCAAAAATGTCTGCCAAACGCATGCGAAGTGCCCTGGTAGCGGGTTCGGCGCTCCTGTGCCTGCTCAGCGCCGGCCAGCTTTGGGCGTTCAATCTTGACGATGTATCGGCGAAGGCTAAAGAACTGGCCGGGCAGAAGTTCGAAGCCCCGCGCAGCAACCTGCCGAACGAATTCCGCGACATGAAGTTCGCGGACTATCAGAAAATCCGCTTCCTCACCGAAAAGGCTGAGTGGGCTGATCAGAAGACCCCGTTCAAACTGTCTTTCTATCACCAGGGTATGCACTTCGATACACCGGTGAAAATCAACGAAATCACGGCGAACACCGTCGAAGAGATCAAATATGATCCGACCCGCTTCGATTTCGGCGACCTGAAATTCGATCCGAAGGCCACCGAACAACTGGGTTACGCCGGTTTCCGTGTGCTGTACCCGATCAACAAGGCCGACAAGCAAGACGAAATCATGACCATGCTCGGCGCGAGTTACTTCCGCGTTGTCGGCAAGGGCCACACCTACGGCCTCTCGGCGCGTGGTCTGGCGATTGATACCGCGCTGCCGTCGGGCGAAGAATTTCCGCGTTTCCGCGAATTCTGGATTCAACAGCCGAAGCCGGGCGACAAGCACCTGGTGATCTTCGCCCTGCTGGATTCGCCGCGTGCCACCGGTGCCTACCGTCTGATCCTGCGTCCGGGCAGCGACACCATTGTCGACGTCAAAGCGCAGATGTTCCTGCGTGACAAGGTCGGCAAACTGGGCATCGCGCCGCTGACCAGCATGTTCCTGTTCGGCGCCAACCAGCCGTCGAAAGTCCTCAACTACCGTCGTGAACTGCACGACTCCAGCGGTCTGTCGATCCATGCCGGCAACGGCGAGTGGATCTGGCGCCCACTGAACAACCCGAAACACCTGGCCGTGAGCAACTTCAGCATCGAGAACCCGCGTGGTTTCGGTCTGCTGCAACGTGGCCGTGACTTCAGCCACTACGAAGACCTCGACGACCGTTACGACAAGCGTCCAAGCGCGTGGATCGAGCCGAAGGGCGAGTGGGGCAAGGGCACCGTTGATCTGGTAGAAATTCCGACCGCCGACGAAACCAACGACAACATCGTTGCGTTCTGGAGCCCGGAAAAAATGCCGGAGCCGGGTCAGCCGCTGGACTTCGCTTACCGCATGCACTGGACCATGGACGAAGCGGCGCTTCACGCGCCGGACAGCGCCTGGGTTTCGCAGACTCTGCGTTCGACCGGTGACGTCAAGCAATCGAACCTGATCCGTCAGCCGGACGGCAGCGTTGCGTATCTGGTCGACTTCGAAGGTCCATCGCTGGCCGCGCTGACCCCGGATGCCGACGTGCGCAGTCAGGTCAGTGTTGGCGACAACGCCGAACTGGTCGAAAACAGCGTGCGCTACAACCCGGAAACCAAAGGCTGGCGCTTGACCCTGCGGATGAAAATCAAGGACGCGAGTAAGTCGACCGAGATGCGTGCTGCCCTGGTTCAGCCGGTGGTAACTGCTGATCTGGCGAAATCGGTGCCGGCGTCCAACTCGTCCGTCGCCAAGGCCGACAAGGTTGCCGCCAAGCAACAAGAGAAACTCGACAAGGAAGCCAAGGCCGCCGAGGCCAAACAGGCCGACGCCAAGCCAGCTGCAGATGCCAAGGACAAGGCCAACAAAGACGCCAAGCAGCCAGTTGCTGCCGACGCGGCCCCAGCCACACCGGAATCGGCACCGACTGAAGAAGTCCTGACCGAGACCTGGAGCTATCAGTTGCCTGCCGATGAGTAACTCTCAAGTACAGCCAGAGACTCTGTCCGAGTATCTGGCGCATCTGCCGATGACCGACGAGCAGCGCGCGGAACTCGCGGGCTGCCAGTCGTTCAGCGAGCTGCATGAACGCCTGTCGTCCTCGACATTTGACGCTCCTGCCGAAGCCGCCCAGGCTTCGGTGGGCAAGCGCCTGACTCTGAGCACTGCCGAAGAACTGGAAGACGCGGAGATGCTGGTGCTCGACGCCAGCGGTCGCGTCAGCATGAAGGCGACGCCGCCGATCCGCCGCACCAAGGTCGTGCCGGAGCCATGGCGCACCAATATTCTGGTGCGTGGCTGGCGCCGTATGACCGGTCGCACCAACCCGCCGCAGCCGCCGAAGGACGAAAATGTCCTGCCGGCTGCGCGCTGGCGCACCGTCGGTTCGATTCGCCGCTACATTCTGTTGCTGCTGATGCTCGGCCAGACCATCGTCGCCGGCTGGTACATGAAAGGCATCATGCCGTATCAGGGCTGGTCCTTCGTTGATCTGGATGAAGTCCTGCACCAGCCGCTGCTGCAAACCGCCACGCAAGTGCTGCCGTATGCGCTGCAAACCAGCATCCTGATTCTGTTCGGGATTCTGTTCTGCTGGGTGTCGGCCGGTTTCTGGACGGCACTGATGGGCTTCCTCGAGTTGCTCACTGGTCACGATAAATACCGTATTTCCGGCAAAAGCGCCGGCAACGAGCCGATTGCCAAAGATGCGCGTACCGCGCTGGTGATGCCGATCTGCAACGAAGACGTACCGCGTGTTTTCGCCGGTCTGCGCGCTACGTTCGAATCGGTCGCTGCCACCGGTGATCTGGATCGCTTCGACTTCTTCGTCCTCAGCGACAGTAACGACACCGACATTTGTGTCGCCGAGCAGCAGGCCTGGCTGGACGTCTGCCGCGAAGCCAAGGGCTTTGGCAAGATCTTCTATCGCCGTCGTCGCCGTCGCGTAAAACGTAAAAGCGGCAACCTCGACGACTTCTGCCGTCGCTGGGGCGGTGACTACAAGTACATGGTCGTCCTCGACGCTGACTCGGTAATGAGCGGTGAGTGCCTGACCAGTCTGGTGCGCTTGATGGAAGCCACGCCGGACGCCGGGATCATCCAGACCGCGCCGCGTGCGTCGGGCATGGACACCCTGTATGCGCGCATGCAGCAGTTCGCCACCCGCGTGTACGGCCCGCTGTTCACCGCCGGTCTGCACTTCTGGCAGCTGGGTGAATCCCACTACTGGGGTCACAACGCGATCATCCGCATGAAGCCGTTTATCGACCACTGCGCCTTGGCGCCGTTGCCGGGTAAAGGTGCGTTTTCCGGTGCGATTCTGTCCCACGACTTCGTTGAAGCCGCGTTGATGCGCCGTGCCGGTTGGGGCGTGTGGATTGCCTACGACTTGCCGGGCAGCTACGAAGAACTGCCGCCGAACCTGCTCGACGAACTCAAGCGTGACCGTCGCTGGTGCCACGGCAACCTGATGAACTTCCGTCTGTTCCTGGTCAAAGGCATGCACCCGGTGCACCGTGCGGTGTTCCTCACCGGCGTGATGTCGTACCTGTCGGCGCCGTTGTGGTTCTTCTTCCTGGTGTTGTCGACCGCGCTGCTGGCGGTGAACACGTTGATGGAGCCGCAGTACTTCCTCGAACCGCGTCAGCTCTATCCGTTGTGGCCACAATGGCACCCGGACAAGGCGATCGCGCTGTTCTCAACGACCATCGTGCTGCTGTTCCTGCCGAAACTGTTGAGCATCATTCTGATCTGGGCCAAAGGCGCGAAAGAGTTCGGCGGCAAGTTCAAGGTGACCCTGTCGATGCTGCTGGAGATGCTGTTCTCCATGCTGCTGGCGCCGGTGCGGATGATTTTCCACACCCGTTTCGTTCTGGCCGCGTTCCTCGGCTGGGCGGCGACCTGGAACTCGCCGCAACGTGACGACGACTCGACGCCATGGAGCGAAGCGGTCAAACGTCACGGTCCGCAGACCCTGTTGGGTTTCTGCTGGGCGCTGCTGGTGATCTGGCTGAACCCGAGCTTCCTCTGGTGGCTGGTGCCGATCGTCGGTTCGCTGATGTTGTCGATTCCGGTGTCGGTTATTTCCAGCCGTGTCGGTCTGGGCCTGAAATCCCGTGACGAGAGCCTGTTCCTCATCCCTGAGGAATACAATCCGCCACAGGCGTTGCTGGCGACCGATCAGTACACCCACGAAAATCGTTACCACGCCCTCAACGACGGCTTCGTTCGTGCGGTGGTCGACCCTCAGCAGAACGCTTTGGCGTGCTCGCTGGCGACCTCGCGTCACGGTCAGGCCGAGCCGATCGAGTGGCTGCGTCAGGAACGTGTGCGCCACGCGATCAAGGTTGGCCCCGCCGGGCTGAACAACCATGATCGTCTGCAATTGCTGAGCGACCCTGTGGCCTTGGCCCGTCTGCATGAGCAGGTTTGGGCTGAAGGTCTCGCTGAGTGGCTGGATGCATGGCGCGCGTCGGTGAAAGCCGATCCGCATGCGCCGTTGCTGCCTTTGCGACCGGTGAGTATGCAGGCGCAACCGGCCTGATAGAGAAACCCCGCTAGCCAGCGGGGTTTTTTTTGGCCTGCTGAAAAGCCCCTCATCGGAACGCCGCCCGCCTATCCCTCTCCCAAAGGGAGAGGGGACCGACCGCGTTGAATATTCGAGATACGCCGACCTGAGATATCGAGTCGAACTCAAGTTTTGAATATTCCCCGATCGGCTCCCTTTCCCCCTCGCCCCCTTGGGGGAGAGGGCTGGGGTGAGGGGGTAGCTCTTGATTGTTAAACAAATCGTCCATTAAACCTTGTGCAAAAAAACGAGTGCGTTAGCATCCGTCCCCGAATTGGCGCACCCGGGCTTTTTTGCCCGTCTCTGTTGGTTTTCGCGCCGCACACGCAATGGTTTTGGGGACTTGAAGATGAAGAAGTATCTGTCGATGCTGCTGGTCGGCGTCACGGCACTGGTTGCAGTCAATGCGGCGCAGGCTGGCGCAATCGATGACGCGGTCAAGCGCGGCACATTGAAAGTCGGTATGGATCCGACCTACATGCCGTTCGAAATGACCAACAAGCGCGGCGAAATCATCGGCTTCGAAGTCGATATCCTCAAAGCCATGTCCAAGGCCATGGGCGTCAAGCTGGAGCTGGTTTCGACCGGTTACGACGGCATCATCCCGGCGCTGATGACCGACAAGTTCGACATGATCGGCAGCGGCATGACCCTGACTCAGGAACGCAATCTGCGCCTGAACTTCAGTGAACCGTTCATCGTGGTCGGCCAGACCCTGCTGATCCGCAAGGAGCTTGAAGGCACCATCAAGTCGTACAAAGACCTGAACACCGCCGACTACCGCATCACCTCCAAGCTCGGCACCACCGGTGAGATGGTCGCCAAGAAGCTGATCTCCAAAGCCAAATACCACGGCTACGACAACGAGCAGGAAGCCGTGCTCGACGTGGTCAACGGCAAGGCTGATGCCTTCATTTACGACGCCCCGTACAACGTTGTCGCGGTGACCAAGGTCGGCGCCGGCAAGCTGGTGTTCCTCGACAAGCCGTTCACCTACGAGCCACTGGCTTTCGGTCTGAAGAAGGGTGACTACGACAGCCTCAACTTCATCAACAACTTCCTGCACCAGATCCACGAAGACGGCACTTACGATCGCATCCATGACAAGTGGTTCAAGAGCACCGAGTGGCTCAAGGACATGGAATAAGCCCGGTCGCATAGACCGAGTCGCCCCATTCGCGAGCAGGCTCGCTCCCACATTGGAATGCATTCCCCTGTGGGAGCGAGCCTGCTCGCGAAGAGGCCCTCCAGAGCAACACAAAATCCGGAACCTGCAATGAAACAGAAAAAAGCCCAATGGCCCTGGCACGTCCTCACCGTGCTGGTGCTGGTCGGCCTGGCCGGCGCGTTGTATTACGCGACGTCGCTGATGTCCTACGAATGGCGCTGGAACCGCGTGCCGCAGTACTTCGCCTATCAGGCTGAAGAAACCCAGCGAGCCGCTGACATTTCCACCGTCACCGAACTCGTGCGCAAGGGCAGCAGCGCGCAAGTCACTCTGCGCAACGACGCCGGTGACGAGCAGCACTTGACCGTCGACGAGAACAGCCTGCAATTCGCTCAGGGCGACGATGTGGCCGAAGGTGACGTCGTGGGCGTGACTCGCCATTGGGCGGCAGGACCGCTGTTGTGGGGCCTTTGGACAACGCTTTGGCTGTCAGTGGTCTCTGGTGTACTCGGTCTGCTGATCGGTCTGGTCACCGGCCTGTGCCGTCTGTCGAACAACCCGACCCTGCGCGACCTCTCGACCATTTACGTCGAACTGGTGCGCGGCACGCCGCTGCTGGTACAGATCTTCATATTCTACTTCTTCATCGGCACGGTGATGAATCTGTCCCGCGAGTTCGCCGGGATCGCCGCGCTGTCGCTGTTCACCGGCGCCTACGTGGCTGAGATCATCCGTTCCGGCGTGCAGTCGATTGCCCGTGGCCAGAACGAAGCGGCGCGTTCGCTCGGCTTGAGCGCGGGTCAGTCGATGCGCCATGTGGTGCTGCCGCAAGCGCTGAAACGTGTGCTGCCGCCGTTGGCCGGGCAGTTCATCAGTCTGGTCAAGGACACCTCGCTGGTGTCGGTAATCGCCATCACCGAGCTGCTGAAAAGCGGCCGTGAAGTGATCACCACTTCGTTTTCGCCGTTCGAAATCCTGTTCTGCGTTGCCGGTCTGTACCTGTTGATCAACCTGCCGCTGTCGAAAATCGCCAGCCGGCTTGAGCGGAGGCTCGCGCAAAGTGATTGAAGTCCGCGATCTGGTAAAAGTCTTCGACACCCGTGGGCAAGTGGTGCGCGCGGTGGATAACGTCAGCACCACGGTGGCCAAGGGTGAAGTGCTGGTGGTGATCGGCCCGTCGGGTTCCGGCAAGTCGACCTTCCTGCGTTGCCTCAATGGCCTGGAGGAATTTGACTCGGGCTCGGTGAGCATCGACGGGCTGCAACTGGCCGACCCGAAAACCGACGTCAACGCCTACCGCCGCGAAGTCGGCATGGTCTTTCAGCATTTCAACCTGTTCCCGCACATGACCGTGCTGGAAAACCTCTGTCTGGCGCAGAAAGTCGTGCGCAAGCGCGGCAAGAAAGAGCGCGAAGCCAAGGCCATGGAATTGTTGAAAAAGGTTGGTATCGCACAGAAGGCCAACGAATTTCCGTCACGCCTGTCCGGCGGTCAGCAGCAGCGCGTGGCGATTGCCCGGGCGCTGGCGATGGAACCGAAGGTGATGTTGTTCGATGAGCCGACTTCGGCCCTCGACCCGGAAATGGTCGGCGAAGTGCTGGACGTGATGAAGAACCTGGCCGTGGAAGGCATGACCATGGTTTGCGTGACCCACGAGATGGGCTTTGCCCGGGAAGTGGCGGATCGGGTGTTGTTTTTCGATCACGGCAAACTGCTGGAAGATGCGGCGCCGGCAGAGTTCTTTGATGCGCCGAAAGATCCGCGTGCCCAGGCCTTCCTGCGTCAGGTTCTCTAGTTCTAATCAAACCCGATTGCAGTCTTCGCGAGTCTCTGAGGCATAGGCAAATAATCAAAGAGAGAAGCGAAGCTGCAGTTGCGGTTGCACAGATCTGGTTTGAGTATTTATTTTTTAAATAACGAAAAGCCTAAATCCTTGCTGCTCAGTCGCGTCCATTGAGGGCGTATCAAGAAGTTGCGCGTACCCTCAATAAACTAAAGTTGCTGAGTATTTAATCTTATGGAAAAGAAATCTCTGGGTCTTGTCGCATTGCTGGCGAGTGTGGCGGCCATGTCTGCAACTGTGCAAGCTGATGAAGTAAAACCTGCCAATCCGTTCGTGGCCGAGCACCAGATTCAACCCGGCAATAAGGTAGTGGCTTTTGGTCAACTTCCTTGTACTGCTCAAGAACTGGCTTACATGCGCAAGCATGGGTTCACACCACTGTGTAATTAAAGTTTAAATTTGCACTTTTAAAGTAATGGCCTCGTCCTTCGGGACGGGGTTCAAGCGTGGGTGGGATATGGAAAATCAGGACGATTTTTTTGCCGGCGAGGGTTACATGGGCGTCGTTGCTCCCTCAACGCTCTATGGCGTATATGAAGGTGGAATGTATATAAGTGGGCCTCGCGGCGTCGTGCAACTGGCAGGGCAGGGGGAAACCGCGATGTTCGAAGCGCTGCACGCCGCGGGGGCGTTGATACCAGGCAGTGATCAAGCCATGCAGGGCGTACGGCAGTTGCTTGAAAATCCACGCACAAGCCGGACAGTCAGTTATCTGCTCTGTGGCGCAAGTTCCTGTGAGGATGTCATGGAGGACGTGGCCGCATTGAAACGCGCCAGAGTCCTGCTCTTTGGTTGTGGCGGGATTGGCAGCACTGCCAGTCTGTTGCTGGCGGGTAGCGGCATTGGTCATCTCACCGTCACCGATGGCGATCGCATCGAAGAAAGTAATCTCAACCGGCAATTATTCTGGCGCAGAAGCGACGTCGGTGCGTTTAAGGTCGATGTGCTGCGGGAGATACTGGAAGAAAAATTTCCAGACGTCGACGTTACAGCGCTCAAGCGCAGCCTTGCTCTGGATGACGTTCGTGATCTGATCAAGCAAGGTTATGACGCGGTTGTCGTGACCGCTGACGAGCCGGCTACGCTGGCTGCGCAGTGCAAACAACTGGCCGATGAGTACAAGATTCCGGTCGTCAGCGCGGGCTATCTGCACCGCATGTGCATGACCAATTTCTACACGGGTGAAGCGTCGCAGGTCGCCGAATCAGAGAACCCTGACTGTGCTCCGTCAGTGCAGCGACCATTCGATTGGCAACGGTTACCCAAAGGCGTCATGCCCAGCTACGGCCCGAGCAATTTCAGTCTGGCGTCGATGCTGGCCTCGTCAGTCATCGCTGCACTGGCGTGCAGGACGCTAGGAGGTGTTGAGCAACATAGTATCGTCTGGGATGCAAACAGCTCGCCCTTGAAGTTCAATACATTGCTGGGCTAACAGGCCAGTCGGTATTCAATTGTTGCAGGTCCATCAGTTTGAACGGTGCATATTCATATGGATTGTATTTTTTGCAAAATGATCAGCGGCGATGCGCCTATGCATTTGATTTGGGAGGACGATGCCCACCTTGCGTTTTTGTCTATTTATCCCAATACGCCCGGCTTTTCAGTGGTTGTTCCGAAGCAGCACTACAGTAGTTATGCTTTTGCTCAATCAGATGAAGTGTTGTCCGCGCTGATTGTTGCAGCCAAGAAAGTGGCACTGCTAATCGACAAGACATTTGCTGATGTGGGTAGAACCGGACTTATATTGGAGGGGTATGGCATCGACCACTTACATGCCAAGCTCTTTCCCATGCACGGCACGGGTGACTCCAGTCACTTCAAACCGATCAGCTCGAACATGGGCAAGTTCTTCGATCATTACGAAGGCTATATATCGTCACATGATTACAAGGGCGATGTAGCTATGGATTTGGCAGAGATTGCGCGAAGGATTCGTCGCACTGCTGACCTCGAAGGGTAGCAATGGGGCCTGGTGACAGGCCCCACTTGCGTCTAAACCTTGAAGCGCCCCACCAGCATTTGCAGATGCGTCCCCAGACGTGCCAGCTCAACGCTCGACGCCGCGGTCTCTTCGCTCGCCGCCGAGGTCTGATCCGACACGTCCCGCACATTCAGCACGCTACGGTTGATCTCTTCAGCCACTGCGCTCTGCTGCTCGGCGGCCGCTGCGATCTGTTGGTTCATCGCCTGAATTGCCGACACGGTGCGGGTGATGCTCTCCAGCGAACCGCCGGCCCGACGGGTCAGCTCGACGCTGCTGTCGGTCAGGGTGCGGCTGTTGTCCATGATCGTCGCCACTTGCTGGGTGCCATTTTGCAGGCCGACGATCAGCTCTTCGATTTCTTCGGTGGATTTCTGCGTGCGCTGGGCGAGGCTGCGAACTTCATCGGCGACCACGGCAAAACCACGTCCGGCTTCACCGGCGCGCGCAGCTTCGATGGCGGCGTTGAGAGCGAGCAGGTTGGTTTGCTGGGCCACGGATTTGATCACGTCGAGGACGCTGCCGATCTTGTCGCTTTCGCGTTTGAGTTCGCCCATGGCCTCGGTGGAGTGGCCGACTTCAACGGCCAGACGCTCGATCTGTGCGATGGCTTCGCCGACGACCTTGTCGCCTTCGCGGGCCTGCTGGTCAGCGGCAACGGCAGCTTCGGAAGCTTCCTCGGCGTTGCGCGCGACTTCCTGCACGGTGGCGGCCATTTCGTTCATGGCGGTAGCGACCTGATCGGTCTCGATTTTCTGATTGTTGACTCCAGCGCTGGTCTGCTCGGTCACAGCCGAGAGTTCCTCGGCAGCGCTGGCGATCTGAGTAACGCCGTCGCTGATGCCGCCGACCAGTTCACGCAGGCCTTGGGTCATGCTCTGCATCGAGCGTTGCAGTTGGCCCAGTTCATCGCGGCGCAGGGACACCAGATTGTGGGTCAGGTCGCCAGCGGCCACGCGTTCGGCGACTTTCAGGGTCTGGTTGAGCGGGATGATGATCTGGCGAGTGATCGCCCAGGCGGCCAGCAAGCCGAACGCTACGGCCAGTGCGGTGGCGATCAGCAGCAGGTTTTTGGCGCGTGCGGCGTCAGTGTCCCGAACCACTGTCTGCGATTCAGTCAGTTTCTTGCTGACAGCGATCAAAATGTCGCCCTGAGCGGACATGTTGGCCAGTGCTGCAGCGTTTTTTACTTGCGAGTCACGGAATTGAGCCACGGCTGCACGGTAAGCCTTGAGCGAGTCGGTGGCTTGTTGCAGGTTGGCGATATGCTGCTCCGGAACACGGGACGGCAGGCTCTCGAGATTTTTCAGGGCATTGTCGATCGCGGTCAGGGCTGGTTGCTCGGCATCGGCCTTGCCGCTGTAGGTGTAACCGCGCACCTGATATCGCGCTTGCTGCAGCAGTTTGCTCAGTTCGATCACTGCGTTGTATTGCGCGACGCTGTCGCCTTGCAGCAGCGCGCTCTCGACTTCGCCGACCTTGGTCACGGCATTGTCGGCATTGGCGCCTAGCTTGCTGCGTGCGTCTTCACGTTGCACGGTAGCCTGTGTCATTTCGCCGAAGGCACGCTTGTATTCGGCCACGGCAGCCAATTGTTGATCGACCATCGTCACGTCGGACGGCTGCTCAATCATGCCGCGTGCCGATTGCAGGCCGCTTTCGAGTTTGCTCAGGAATTCGTTGACCGTGCCCGGGCCTTGTTCGCCGCGACGCATGTCGTAGTCCATGCGCGCCAGACGCAGGTCCTTGGTCAGCTCATTGAGGCTGGAAATAAAACCGAGTTTGTCGCCGCGGCTGATGATGCCGCTCATGCCGGTCCAGCCGGTGAAGGTGATCAACAGTGTCAGTAACAGCACCAGGCCGAAACCGATGCCCAACTTGCGTTTGACGCTGACGTTTCCAAGACTCTCGGCTAACCAACGGTACATGCGACCACTCCCTTCGGACCACTAATTGGACTTATGGAGAAGGTATCGGCCGAATGATGGCAATCTGTAACACCATTTATCCGCCGGACCCGCACGGTATCAATGTAGGAGCTGCCGCAGGCTGCGATCTTTTGATCGTGCTTCTAAAAACAACATCAAAAGATCGCAGCCTGCGGCAGCTCCTACATGGGAGCGGTGTTCGTTTAGAAAAGCCGGGCGAGCAGGGCGGTGACGGCGGTTTCGACGCGCAGGATGCGTTCGCCCAGTTGCACCGGTTGCAGGCCGGACCTGGCCAGCAGATCGATCTCGTAAGGAATCCAGCCACCTTCGGGGCCGATGGCCAGGGTGACGGGTTCGCTGAGCGCGCGTGGGCACGGCGGGTAGTTGCCGGGATGGCCAACCAGGCCGAGAGTGCCGTCGGTAATCGCCGGCAGTCGATCTTCAACAAACGGCTTGAAGCGCTTCTCGATGATGATCTCTGGCAGGACAGTGTCACGCGCCTGTTCGAGGCCGAGGATCAAATTTTCGCGAATCGCCTCGGGCTCAAGAAATGGCGTCTGCCAGAAACTCTTCTCGACACGGTAGCTGTTGACCAGAATTACCTTGGGCACGCCCATGGTTGCCACGGTCTGAAATACCCGGCGGAGCATTTTCGGACGGGGCAGCGCCAGCACCAGCGTCAGAGGCAGTTTGGCCGGTGGCGGCTGATCGAGGCTGACACGCAGCTCCGCTTCACCCGCTTCCAGACGCAGCAACTCAGCAGAACCCATCAGGCCGTTGATGCGCCCGACGCGCAGGCGGTCACCGACTTCCGAACGGTGAACCTCCTGCATATGGGTCAGGCGTCGATCACGCAGCACCACGCGGTCGGCCGCAATGAAATCGGCCTCTTCGAGCAACAGCAGGTTCATGCCTGGGTCGCTGGCGGCTGGTCGTTGTGGTCGTCGGCCGGGTTCTCGTCCGGGCGTTCGCGTTTGCTGATCAAGCCACCGAACAGAATGCCGATTTCAAACAGCATCCACATCGGCACGGCCAGCAGGGTTTGCGAGAAGATGTCCGGCGGCGTCAGGATCATGCCGACCACGAAGCAGCCGATGATCACGTACGGGCGGATTTTCTTCAGGTAGGCGACGTCGACTACGCCGATCCACACCAGCAGCACCACGGCCACCGGGATCTCGAACGCGACGCCGAAGGCGAAGAACAGCGTCATGACGAAATCGAGGTAACTGGCGATGTCGGTCATCATTTCCACGCCGGCCGGGGTGGCGGCGGCGAAGAACTTGAAGATCAGCGGGAACACGAAGTAATAGGCAAACGCCATGCCGGTGTAGAACAGCAAAATGCTCGACACCAGCAGCGGCACCGCGATGCGCTTCTCATGCTTGTACAGGCCCGGCGCAATAAAGCCCCAGATCTGATGCAGGATCACCGGAATCGCGAGGAACAGCGAGACCATCATGGTCAGCTTCAGCGGCGTCAGGAACGGCGACGACACGTCGGTGGCGATCATCGTCGCGCCGACCGGCAGGTACTGGCGCAGCGGCGTCGAGACGAAGGTGTAGATCTGCTGGGTGAACGCAAACAGCCCGGCGAAGATGATGAAGATCGCCGCCACACAACGCAGCAGACGGGTGCGCAACTCGGTGAGGTGCGAAACCAGCGGCATGTGCTGGTCGTTTTCGGGGAGATCGCTCATGGGGCTCGCGGCGGCAAAGTGGTGTCGTGAGGCGCAGGTGTGATCGGCGCGGCGGTTGGCGCAACGTGTTCAACAGATTGTTCCACAGCGGCTGGCGCCGGCTCTGTCGGTGCTACAACGGCAGCGGGTGCCGGTGCTGGCGTAACAGGCGCGGTTGGCGCATGAATCGTCTGCTGACCTACATGCTCAACTGGCGTCGGCTCTTGCTGAACCGGGTTGAAAATCTTCCGCGCCTCTTGCTCCAGCGACAGAATGTGCTCGTTGTGCAGTTGCCGACGAATCTCGTCGGCACCGATTTCACGTTCAACTTCCTGTTTGATCGCGTTGAAGCTGCGCTTCAGCCGACCGACCCACAGGCCGGCGGTGCGTGCAGCGCCCGGCAGACGCTCGGGGCCCAGCACCAGCAGAGCGACGAGGCCGACGAGCAGCAGTTCAGAGAAGCTGATACCAAACATTAGTCAGTGCTCACACGTCTTTGCGGATCGGCTCTTCGACTTTCTGCGCCTGCACGTCGATGGTGTGCGGCGGATTGGCCTGAGCGGTGGCTTGCGGCTGCACCGGTGGCACCGGCTGCGCAGGCGTCACGGTTGGATCAGCGGCAGGCTTCTCGTCGTCGTTCATGGCTTTACGGAAGCCCTTGATCGACTCGCCAACGTCGGTGCCGAGGTTTTTCAGTTTCTTGGTGCCGAACACCAGCACCACGACAACCAGAATGACGATCCAGTGTTTCCAGTCAAAAATGCCCATGTTGCTGTTCCTCTCGAAAAATTGTTCAGGCGGACGGACGCGAGGCTTTCTCGACGTGTCCGGACAGGCCGAAGCGGCGATCCAGTTCATCCAGCACAGCCTGTGGATGCTGCCCCAGTTGGGCGAGCATGACCATGCTGTGGAACCACAGGTCGGCGGTCTCGTAGATCACGTCGCTGCAGTCGCCGCTGATGGCGGCGTCCTTGGCGGCAATAATGGTTTCGACCGACTCTTCGCCGACTTTCTCCAGAATCTTGTTCAAACCCTTGTGATACAGACTAGCCACATACGAGCTGTCGGCGGCTGCGCCCTTGCGCTCTTCAAGTACCTGAGCGAGGCGGGTCAGGGTGTCACTCATGTTTGTGTCCTGCGGAATAAATGGCGTGCGGGTCTTTGAGAACCGGATCGACTGTTTTCCAGTCGCCGTTTTCGAAGACACGGTAAAAGCAGCTTTGACGGCCGGTATGGCAAGCGATGTCGCCGATCTGTTCAACCATCAGGATGATCACGTCGGCGTCACAGTCCAGACGCATTTCATGCAAGGTCTGTACATGGCCGGACTCTTCGCCCTTGCGCCACAGCTTGCCACGGGAACGTGACCAGTAGATTGCACGGTTTTCCGCAGCGGTCAGTTCGAGCGCTTCGCGGTTCATCCAGGCCATCATCAGCACGCGTCCGGTCTTGTGATCCTGGGCAATCGCCGGCACCAGGCCGTCAGCGTCCCACTTGATCTCGTCCAGCCAGTTTTTCATCTTCGACTCCGACAGCGAACCCCACACTTCAATAGTCGGGTTCAGGCATTGAAACAGTGTGCCAGCCGATCACGAAACTGGCTATCGGCGAACGACCAGATACAAGCCCACGGCCACCATGATTCCGGCCGGCCAATGCCCCAATTCGTGCAACGGACCACCGAGGGCGAGGATCACCCCGCCGGCCAGATGCGCGCAACCGAGCAGGCGCAGGAACCAGTCATCCTTGCGTTTATGCCACGGTGGCGGCGGATCGTAGGCGTGCGGCTGGGACATGCGTTCGAGCAGATCGCGGGCCATATTCGCCAGGTGCGGCAGTTGCTCGAACTGGCTCTGCACGTTGCCGAGCAAGGCTTTCGGGCTGACGCGTTCGCGCATCCAGCGTTCGAGAAACGGCTGCGCGGTGTTCCACAGATCCAGATCCGGGTACAGCTGACGGCCGAGGCCTTCGATGTTCAGCAGGGTCTTTTGCAGCAGCACCAGTTGCGGCTGCACTTCCATGTTGAAGCGCCGCGCAGTCTGGAACAGGCGCATCAGCACCTGGCCAAATGAAATATCTTTTAACGGTTTTTCGAAGATCGGTTCGCACACGGTGCGGATCGCCGCTTCGAATTCGTTGAGTTTGGTTTCCGCCGGCACCCAACCCGAATCGATGTGCAATTGCGCCACGCGGCGGTAGTCACGCTTGAAGAAGGCGAACAGGTTGCGGGCTAGATAATCCTGATCTTCCGGGGTCAGGCTGCCGACGATGCCGCAGTCGATCGCGATGTACTGCGGGCTCCACGGATTGACGGTACTGACGAAAATGTTGCCGGGGTGCATGTCGGCGTGGAAGAAACTGTCGCGGAACACTTGGGTGAAGAAAATCTCCACACCGCGTTCGGCGAGCATTTTCATGTCGGTGCGCTGGTCGGCGAGGGTCGCCAGATCCGTCACCTGAATGCCGTAGATGCGTTCCATCACCAGCACTTTCGGCCGGCACCAGTCCCAGTAGACCTGCGGCACGTAGAGCAGCGGCGAACCTTCGAAGTTGCGCTTCAACTGGCTGGCGTTGGCCGCCTCACGCAGCAAATCGAGTTCGTCATAGATGGTTTTTTCGTAGTCCTGGACCACATCGACCGGGTGCAGCAGACGCGCGTCGGCCGAGAGCTTTTCAGCGGCGCGGGCGAGGATGAACAGCCACGCCAGATCCTGAGCGATCACCGCTTTCAAACCAGGGCGGATCACCTTGACCACGACTTCTTCGCCGGTTTTCAGCTGCGCGGCGTGCACCTGCGCCACCGATGCCGAGGCCAGCGGTTCGACGTCGAAACGGCTGAACACTTCACTGATTTTTTTACCCAACTGTTCTTCGATCAGTTTGATCGACAGTTGCGAATCGAATGGCGGCACGCGGTCCTGCAACAACATCAGCTCATCGGCGATGTCTTCCGGCAGCAGGTCGCGGCGAGTCGAAAGAATCTGCCCGAACTTGATGAAGATCGGCCCGAGATCCTGCAACGCCAGACGCAAACGCGCACCCCGGCTCAGCTCCAGCGGCTTGCGCGGGAACCAGCGCCACGGCAGCACATAGCGCAGCGCCAGGAGAAACCAGGGCAGCGGCAGATCGAACAGCAGATCATCGAGGCGGTAGCGGATCACGACGCGCTGGATGCGCAACAAACGGCGGACGGCAAGCAGCTTCATGCGTTATCGCTTGGGTCGAGGGATCGGGAAAGGCGCTCGAAACGCGCCTCGAGACGTTCCAGATCAAGTTTGATCCGGTCCAGTTCGCTGAACCGTGCTTCGGCTTCGCGCTGCCCGACGAGGGTGCGCGATTCTTCGGCGAGGTATTCGGCGAGATTCTGGTTGAGGCTGGCAAATCCTTGTTGATACCAGCGTGCGCGACTGCGCAGATGGCCACCGACCAGCTGCGTGGCGACCGGACCGAGCCAGCGCGAGAGTTCGTACTCCCAGTCCAGCTCAAGATCCTGCAGCACGCCGGCCAGCTCCAGCAGCACGCCGCTGTCGCCATCAAGCTCGACTTCCGGGGCGTGCAGCACCGCAGTCTTGTCTTTGCTCACGGCCAGTTTGATCAGGCTGGAGGCCGGCGCGCGCAGGGTGCAGTCGACAGCGGTTTCCCAGTGCGAGGCCAGCATCAGACCTTCGTCGCTCGGCAAGATGAACAGTTGCAGCGCCGGGCTGCGGCAGTCGACGGCAATCACCTTGCCGGTCAAATGCGCCAGCCGCGGCAGCGCCGTGCTGTCGAGACGCAGCACCCGGTTGAGGCCGAGTTCAACGCTGGCGAGCAGCCCGGTGAGCAACATCAGGGCTTGATGCCACGGTGCAGGGCGACGATGCCTGCGGTCATGTTGTGATAAGTCACGCGGTCGAAACCGGCGTCGACCATCATCGACTTCAGGGTTTCCTGATTCGGGTGCATGCGGATCGATTCGGCCAGGTAGCGATAGCTTTCCGAGTCGTTGGTGATCAGCTTGCCCATCAGCGGCATGAAGGCGAACGAGTAAGCGTCGTAGGCTTTCGACATCAGCGCGTTGGTCGGCTTGGAGAATTCCAGCACCAGCAGACGCCCGCCCGGCTTGAGCACGCGCAGCATCGAACGCAGGGCGTCTTCTTTGTGCGTCACGTTGCGCAGGCCGAAGGCGATGGTCACGCAGTCGAAGTGGTTGTCCGGGAACGGCAGTTTTTCCGCGTCCGCCTGAACGAATTCGACGTTGCCGGCGACACCCAGATCCAGCAGGCGGTCACGGCCGACCTTGAGCATCGATTCGTTGATGTCGGCCAATACCACCTGACCGGTAGGGCCAACCAGATGCGAGAACTTTTTGGTCAGGTCACCGGTACCACCGGCAATGTCCAGCACGCGGTTACCGCTGCGCACGCCCGACAGTTCGATCGCGAAACGCTTCCACAGACGGTGCATGCCGCCCGACAGAAGGTCGTTCATCAGGTCGTACTTGGCGGCTACCGAGTGGAAAACCTCAGCGACTTTTTCCGCTTTCTGGCTTTCCGGAACGTTTTTGAAGCCGAAGTGAGTGGTGGGTTCGGCATCGCTGCCTTTGCGCTGATCAGTCATATCGCTGTCACCAAAAGAGAATGCGCGACATTCTAATCCCCAAGCCATGCTTTGTCTTGGAATGGCTAAAGGTAAGATGGGCAACCTTCGGGACGATTTGCCGCAGCGGCGGTCAAGATTTACCGACACATCTTTTTCGCCCCATTCAAAAAGCAGGAGTCAATCAATGGCCAAAATCACTGTTGAGCGTGCCCACAACCTGGGCAAGGAAGCCGCCCGCGAGAAGGCCGACAAGCTGGCGCAGAAACTCTCCGAGCAATATGGCCTGGAGCCGCAATGGTCGGGTGACACCCTGAATCTCAAGCGCTCGGGTGTGAAAGGTGCGGTGCATGTGGCGGACGATTCGATCAAGGTCGACGTTGAGCTGGGCATCATGATGTCGGCCATGAGCGGCATGATCAAAGCCGAAATCGAAAAAGCCCTCGACAAAGCTTTGGTCTGAAACACGATCCCCTGTAGGAGTGAGCCTGCTCGCGATAGCGGTCTGTCAGTCGACATCATTTTTTGACTGATACACCGCTATCGCGAGCAGGCTCACTCCTACATTTATTTTGTGGTGCACCCGAGCTTTTATGTCAGTTGTTAGGGTGCCGTTTCTAATTTTTCTGCCTACTTTGTGCCTGAGCCCGACACTTTCGCGGGCAGTTCCTCAAACCTTCTGCGCGTGAGGTGCACCATGGCCAAAGTTATTTTGAAGAAAAAAATCGACGCTTCGACAACTGCTCTGAGCGACGTCAAATCCTATGCCCGCAAGATCTGGCTGGCAGGCCTGGGTGCCTACGCCAAGGTTGGCCAAGAGGGCAGTGACTACTTTCAAGAGCTGATCAAAGCCGGTCAAACTGTTGAAAAGAAAGGCAAAAAAGTCGTCACCGAAAAACTCGAAGCGGCCAACGCCGAGATCGATGAAGCCAAGGGTGAAGTGAGTTCATTCAAAGGTCGCGTCGAGGTTCAGCTCGACAAGGTCGAGAAGGCGTTCGACTCCCGTGTAGCAAGCGCCTTGAATCGTATCGGCATTCCGTCTAAACATGACGTTGAGACACTCTCTGCTAAGCTCGATGAGCTGACGGCATTGCTCGAACGCGTCGCGCGTAAATCTTAAGGAGAACGGGATGGCTGGCAAAAAGACTACTGATAAAAAAGATAGCAGCTCGTGGGTCGGGAAGGTCGAATCCTACTCCCGCAAAATCTGGCTGGCTGGTTTAGGCGTGTACTCGAAGATCGACACTGACGGCAGCAAGCTCTTCGATACATTGGTCAAAGACGGCGAGAAAGCCGAGAAGCTCACCAAGTCTGCAGTCGGCAAAAAAGTCGATGCAGCGAAGGACTCCGCTTCCTCGGCGAAGTCGCGCATCAGCGGCGTGAAAGATCGTGCACTGGGCAAGTGGGATGAGCTGGAAGGGGCTTTCGACAAGCGCCTGAACAGCGCGATCTCGCGCCTGGGCGTACCGAGCCGCAATGAGGTCAAGGCACTTAACAGCAAGGTCGACACACTGACCAGGCAGATCGAAAAACTCACCGGTCTGAAGGCTCAGCCTGTGGCGGCGAAACCCGCGGCAGCAAAACCGGCAGCGAAAACCGCAGCGGCAAAATCCGCTGCCAAGCCATTGGCTAAAGCTGCCGCTAAACCCGCGGCAAAAGCAGCGGCCAAGCCTGCAGCCAAAACCGCTGCCGCCAAGCCAGCAGCCAAAGCAGCCGCCAAACCGGTTGCCGCCAAAGCCGCAGCCAAACCAGCTGCAAAACCTGCGGCCAAAACTGCAGCGAAACCAGCCGCCAAGCCAGCAGCGAAAACCGCTGCCGCCAAACCGGCTGCCAAGCCAGCAGCCAAACCGGCTGCGGCGAAAAAACCGGCAGTGAAAAAACCGGCCACGCCGAAAGCCGCAGCGCCGAAGCCAGCAGCACCTGCTGCAGCCAAGCCGGCCACCCCGACAGCTCCGGTGAGCGCGTCGAACTCCGCCGCCGCACCGACTCCGGCGGCAACCCCGACTGCTGCATCGACCCCGTCGACGCCAACCAGTCAGTCCTGATTTTTCAGGGCAAAATAAAACGCCCGGCCTGTGAAGGTCGGGCGTTTTTGTTTGAAGATCAAAAGATCGCAGCCTTCGGCAGCTCCTACAGAGGTACACATTCCCCCTGTAGGAGCTGCCGAAGGCTGCGATCTTTTGATTCCGGGTTACTCGTGGTCTTCGAGGTATTGCAGGGCCATGCGTTCGGTCGCGACCTTCACCGGCGGCAGCAAATGCGGCGCCACCAACATCATGATCTGATACACGACCAACCGCACCTCACCCTCACGATCCAGAATCCGCTGATAATCCAGCGAAAACAGCAACGTCATGGTGATCTGCTCCACCAACTGCCCCAACGCCTGCGTATCACTGACCAACTGCCCTCCTGCCTTCAACCGCGCCAACAACGACGCCAGCGTGCGCTTCAGCGCATTGAGCAGATGACGAATCCCCTTGGCCAGCTTCGGCAACCGCCCGGCGAGATTCGACAGGTCCTGGAACAGAAACCGGTACTGCGCCAACCGCTCGACAATCAAGTGCAAAAACAGCCAGTAATCCTCCGGCGCCAGTTCCACATCCGCCGGCGGATCGAGCAGTGGCGCCAGTTCATTCTGAAAGCGTTCGAACAACCCGAGTATCAACGGCTCCTTGCCGTGGAAGTGGTAGTAAAGGTTGCCGGGGCTGATCCCCATTTCGTTGGCCACCTCCATGGTGGAGACGTTCGGCTCGCCCTTTTCGTTGAACAGTTGCAAAGCACATTCGAGAATCCGGTCGCGGGTTTTCATCCAGTCTTCTTAGAAAGTTCGGTTAAGCGTCAGCGCACATGCACGTAAGTACCGGGCGCGGCCTCCATCGGTGGATAGTTCGGGTTGCCGAGGGTAAAGGTGGTTTCGTGTTGTGCGCCGGAGCGCTGCTGAATCCACTCCAGCCACTGCGGCCACCAGCTGCCGTCGACGTGTTTGGCGTCGTAGTACCAGGCGCGCGGGTCGCTGCTCATCTTGCCGTTCTCGACGTACGCGGCTTTCGGGTTGCTCGGCGGGTTGAGAATGCTCTGCACGTGACCGCTGTTGGACAGCACGAAGCGTCGGTCGCCGCCGAGCAGCAGGGTCGAGCGATACACCGCGTCCCACGGCGTGATGTGGTCGTTCATGCCGGCGACGCTGAAGCTGTCGACGGTGACTTTCTGCAAGTCGATCGGCGTGCCACAGACCTCAAGCCCACCCGGATGGGTCAGCGGGTTGTGCTTGAAGAAGTCCAGCAAATCACCGTGGAACGCGGCGGGCAGACGGGTGTTGTCGTTGTTCCAGTAGAGGATGTCGAAGGCCGGCGGCTCTTTGCCCAAGAGGTAGTTGTTGACGAAGTAGCTCCAGATCAAATCGTTGGGGCGCATCCAGGCGAAGACTTTGGCCATGTCGCGACCTTCGAGCACGCCTTTCTGATAGGAGCGACGCTTGGCGGCTTCGAGGGTTTGCTCATCGGCGAACAGCGTGGCCGAGGTTTCGATTTCGCTGTCGAGCAGGCTGACCAGATAGGTCGCGCTGGAGACCCGGCGCAGCTGCCGCTTGGCCTGCAGGTGGCCTTGCAGGGCGGCGATGGTCAGCCCTCCAGCGCAAGCCCCCATCAGATTGACCTCACGGGCGCCGGTGATCGCCCGGCAGATGTTCATCGCTTCTTCCACGGCTTCGACGTAGGTCGACAGGCCCCATTCGCGATGGCGCACATCGGGATTGCGCCAGCTGATCATGAAGGTCTGCAGGCCGTTCTTCAGTGCGTACTGGACGAAACTGTTCTGCGGGCTGAGGTCGAAAATGTAGTACTTGTTGATTTGCGGCGGCACCACCAGCAGCGGCTTGGCGTACTGCTTTTCGCTCATCGGCTTGTACTGGATCAGCTCAAGCAGCTCATTGCGAAACACCACCGAGCCGGTGGTGGTGGCGACGGTCTTGCCGACCTCGAAAGCCTGTTTGGTCACTTGGCGGGGCAAGCCGTCGTTGTGCAGCAGATCATCGAACAAATGACTGAGGCCGCGCACCAGACTGTGCCCGCCGGAGTTGAACAACTCTTTGACCGCCAGCGGATTGAGCAGCGTGTTTGAGGGCGCCACGGCGTCGTTGAGCAGGGTGAAGGCGAAGTGCGCCCGGGCGCGATCCTCCGGGTTCATGTTGCTTTCGTCGATCCAGCTTTTGACCTGTTTCTGCCAGGCCAGATAAGCCTGCAGGCTACGGCGATAAAACGGATTCAGGCTCCACGCCGGGTCAGCGAAACGACTGTCGTTCGGATTGGTCGGGTGCAGGGTTTCCCCGAGCAGCACGCGGCCCAACTGGCCGCCGAGCTTCAAGGCGTGTTTCGCGCTGTGCACCGGGTTACGCAAACCGTGTGCGGCGACGCTGCGCAGGGTCGAAAGCAAGTCGCGACCGCGCAATCCGGTGATCGCACTCTGTGCGTTGATGAACACGGCGGGGCTGGGCACTCCGCCCGTCGCTGGTTTGTCGCGCATGACTCAACACTCCTTCGTCTTCAGGCCAAAAACACACTCACCGAACCAGAACACCATAGACGCTGTTGCGGGTTGCTGCCTGCGCGGCGTCCTGCCGCGCACTCTTTGCCAAAGGCCTGCATAAAGCCTGCCGCCGGGGTTAACCGCCGAGCGGTGTCGGATGCGGGTGCATCACCGCGCGCTGACGTTCCTCCTGGAGGAATTTCATGATGATCGGCGCCACCGCTTCGGCGCGGGTAATCAGGAACAGATGACCGTCGTCGATGATGTGCAGTTGCGCGTTGGGAATACGCCAGGCGAGCATGCGCATGTTGATCAACGGGATCAGTGGATCGTCGTCGCCGGCGAGTACCAGCGTCGGCTGATGGATCTTGTGCAGCCAGTGAATGCTGGTCCAGCCGAGGCCAGCAAAGAGTTGCCAGTAGTAACCGAGCTTGCCTGCCGAACGCACTTTTGCGGCGTGACTGGCGGCCAGGGTCGGATCGCGGCGGAACGAGCCCCCATAGATCAGCGGCGCGATGCGGATCACGTGGGACGGCTGAATGTAGCGTCGCGGACTGGCCATCATCCACAGCACTTTCGGCTTGCCCGGCACCATTACCGCACCGGCAGCAGTCGCCGCCAGCACCAGTTTCTTGCAGCGCTCGGGGTAGTCGTAGGCGAACTGCTGCGCGAGTGCGCCGCCCCACGACACACCGATGACGTTGACCTGACCGTAGTCGAGGTAATCGAGCATGCGCGAGGTCAGCTTGGCCAGACCGGGAAAGCGGTATGGACGGTTCGGCGTCGAGGAGCCGCCGACACCAGGCACGTCGAACGCGATCACTTCCAGATCCGGGTCCAGCGCCGCGACAAACGGAAACACCAGCTCCAGGTTGGCGCCGATGCCGTTGAAAATCAGCAAGGGCGTCAAGTGAGGCTTGCCGGGGCGTACCGCCGTGCGGATGGTTTGACCATCCAGATCGACGGTACGGAATATGAACGGTTGCGGCATGCGTCAGGCCCTGTGGATTTCAAGTACACGCCCCCTGTAGGAGCTGCCGAAGGCTGCGATCTTTTGATTCTGTTTTTAGAATCAAGATCAACAGATCGCAGCCTTCGGCAGCTCCTACAGGGGAGGGGTGGTGTCAGTTACCGCTCGTGAACGTAAGTGCCCGGCGAAGCTTCACCCGCCGGATACGCCTTGTTGCCCAATTTCACCGGGGCCTTTTTCAGGTCGCCCGAGCGCTCGGCCAGCCAGGCCTGCCAGTACAGCCACCAGGAATCGGTGTGCTTGGTCGAGTTTTCTTGCCAGTCATCGGCGTTGGCCGCCATTTCTTCGCTGGTCATGTAACGGGATTTCGGGTTGCCCGGCGGGTTCAGAATGCTCTGGATATGCCCGCTGCTGGACAGCACGAATTCGACCTTGCCGCCAAACAGCTGCGCCGACTTGTAGCAGGACTTCCACGGGGTAATGTGGTCGTTGGTGCCGGCCAGCGAGAAGATGTCGGCCGTTACCTGCTTGAGGTCGATCGGCGTGCCGCACACTTCCAGTGCATTGGGGCGAATCAGTGGGTTGTTTTTGAACATCTCGATCAGGTCGCCATGGAACGCGGCGGGCAACCGTGTGGTGTCGTTGTTCCAGAACAGGATGTCGAACACCGGCGGCTCGTTGCCGAGCAGGTAGTTGTTGACCCAGTAGTTCCAGATCAGGTCGTTGGGGCGCATCCAGGCGAAGACCTTGGCCATGTCTTTGCCTTCGAGCACGCCGGCCTGGTACGAGTGACGCTTGGCGGTCTCCAGGGTCTGCTCGTCGACGAACAGGGCGACATCGCTGTCCAGTGTGGTGTCGAGCACGCTGACCAGCAGGGTGAGGGCATTGACCTTCTTCTCGCCGATCGCCGCGTAGTGGCCGAGCAGGGCGGTGCAGGTGATGCCGCCGGAGCAGGCGCCAAGCATGTTGACGTCTTTGCTGCCAGTGATCGCGGTGACCACGTCGACGGCCTCTTTCAGTGCGTCGATGTAGGTCGACAGTCCCCACTCGCGCTGCGCCTTGGTCGGGTTGCGCCAACTGATGATGAACGTCGGCACATTATTGCGCAGGCAGAAGCGCGCCAGACTCTTGTCCGGGCTCAAATCGAATACGTAGAACTTGTTGATCTGCGGCGGTACCACCAGCAACGGGCGCTCATGGACTTGCTCGGTGATCGGCTTGTACTGGATCAGCTCCAGCACGTCGTTGCGAAACACCACCGCGCCGTCGGTGACGCCGAGGCTCTTGCCGACTTCGAACGCGCCCATGTTGACCTGGCTCGGCATGCCGCCGTTGTGCACCAGATCCTTGGCCAAATGGGAGAGGCCATCGAGCAGGCTCTTGCCGCCGGTTTCGAAGAAGCGTTTCACCGCGGCCGGGTTGGCTGCAGTGTTGGTCGGGGCCATGGCTTCGGTCATCAGGTTGATGACGAAGTGGCCACGCGCGATGTCCTTGGGGGAGAGACTGCTGTCGTCAATCCAGGCATGGAGTTCCTTGCGCCACGCCAGATAGGTTTGCAGATAACGTTTGTAGAGCGGGTTCTGGCTCCACGCCGGATCAGCGAAGCGACGGTCATCGCCAGCCGGTTGCAGTTCGGATTTGCCAAACAGCACGTTCTTCAGTTCGAGGCCGAAATGGGTGACGTGCTTGACGCTATGGATCGGTTGTCTGATGGCCTGTTTCAGCACCATACGAGCAGAGGCCAGCAGATCCTTTCCGCGTAGCCCAACGACGGGATTAAGCCCCAGGGTGTTTTCCGAGGCTTGGTACTTCAGGTCATCGTTATTCTTGTTACTCATCTACGACGCTCCATTGTCCTGAGACGAGTACCCGGTTTTCTGCTGTGCAGTTCCACAGCCAATGCCAGGTACTACTGCTCGGGTGACCGTTAATTCTGCATAGCTGCTTTACAGTCGTAGAGCACTGCAGGGAACTTGCCAGCTCCATTGGTTACCCGAGTTTAATTTTTTTCGCAAGCGGGCCGATCCTCGGCCACACAGCGGAGCATTCAAACAGATGAATTTAGAAAATGCCCTCTAATGAGCGCAAGGTACGGGCTAGAGCATCAGCTTGACGACTGACTCGTTCGGATCGCGGGTCTTGCCCGCCGCTTTGAGCTCGGCCAGATAATCGGCCCAGAGTGCGTCATGACGTCGCCCCAGCTCGTAGAGATAATCCCAGGTGAACAAGCCGCTGTCGTGACCGTCGTCGAAGGTCAGTTTCAGTGCGTAGTGACCGGCTGGTTCCAGTTTGCTCAGACCGACGTTGATCTTGCCGAATTGCAGGATCGGTTTGCCGTGGCCCTGGACCTCGGCGGAGGGGGAATGCACGCGCAGGAATTCGGCGGGCAGGGTGTATTCCTCGCCGGACGCGTAGGTGAGCGTCAGGGTTTTCGAGGCTTTGTGCAGTTTGATGTCGGTAGGAATAGTAGTCATTGCAGGTCATCCGACTAGAGGAACACCCTGTAGGAGCTGCCGCAGGCTGCGATCTTTTGATCTTGCTTTTTAAAAACTCAAGGCAAAAGATCGCAGCCTGCGGCAGCTCCTACAGGGAAGGTGACCTACAGGATATAACGGGACAGGTCTTCGTTCTGTGCCAATTCGCCGAGGTGGCTGTTGACGTATTCGGCGTCGATCAGAATCGGCTTCTCATCGTGGGTGCTGGCCAGATCACCGGCACTGAACGATACCTCTTCGAGCAGACGCTCAAGCAGCGTGTGCAGGCGACGGGCACCGATGTTCTCGGTTTTCTCGTTGACCTGCCAGGCGATCTCCGCCAGACGCTTGATGCCTTCCGGCTGGAACTGGATGTTCAGGCCTTCGGTTTTCAGCAGCGCGCAATATTGCTCGGTCAGCGAGGCATGCGGTTCGCTGAGGATGCGCTCGAAGTCCGACGGGCTCAGGGCCTTGAGTTCGACGCGGATCGGCAGGCGACCTTGCAGCTCAGGCACCAGGTCGCTCGGCTTGCTCAGGTGGAACGCACCGGAGGCGATGAACAGGATGTGGTCGGTCTTGACCATGCCCAGCTTGGTGTTGACGGTGCAGCCTTCGATCAGCGGCAGCAGGTCGCGCTGCACGCCTTCACGGGAGACATCGGCGCCGCCGACGTTGCCACGCTTGGCGACTTTGTCGATCTCGTCGATGAACACGATGCCGTGCTGTTCAACCGCTTCCAGCGCCTTGGCTTTCAGCTCTTCTTCGTTGACCAGACGCCCGGCTTCTTCATCGCGCACCAGCTTCAACGCTTCTTTGACCTTGAGCTTGCGCGCCTTCTTCTTGCCCTTGCCCATGTTGGCAAACAGCGACTGCAACTGGTTGGTCATCTCTTCCATGCCGGGCGGCGTGGCGATTTCGATGCCTGCCACTTCGGCGACTTCGATCTCGATTTCCTTGTCATCCAGCTGACCTTCGCGCAGGCGTTTGCGGAACAGCTGACGGGTGTTGGAATCGGAGCTCGGCGCTTCTTCATTGCTGAAGCCCATGCGGGCCGGCGGCAGCAGCGCGTCGAGGATGCGATCCTCGGCAGCGTCTTCGGCGCGGTGGCGCACGCGAGTCATTTCCTGCTCGCGGAGCATCTTGATCGCGGCGTCGGCGAGATCACGGATGATCGATTCGACGTCACGGCCAACGTAGCCGACTTCGGTGAACTTGGTCGCTTCGACCTTGATGAACGGCGCGTTGGCCAGTTTCGCCAGACGACGGGCGATCTCGGTTTTACCGACACCGGTCGGGCCAATCATCAGAATGTTCTTCGGGGTCACTTCAACGCGCAGCTCTTCAGGCAGCTGCATGCGGCGCCAGCGGTTGCGCAGGGCAATCGCGACGGCGCGCTTGGCATCGTCCTGGCCGATGATGTGACGGTTGAGTTCGTGGACGATTTCGCGGGGAGTCATGGACATAATAATTGACGGTCCTCAAGCAAGAACAAGCCGTGGCACAGGGCCGCGTCAGGCTTATTCAGCGAGATCCTGCTCCTCAATGGTCTGAGTGTGGTTGGTGAATACACAGATATCGCCGGCGATACCGAGGGCGGTTTCGACGATTTCGCGAGCCGACAGGTCGGTCTTTTTCAGCAGGGCGCTGGCCGCAGCCTGCGCGTAACCGCCGCCGGAACCCATGGCGATCAGGCCGTCTTCGGGTTCGACCACGTCACCGTTGCCGGTAATGATCAGGGAAGCGTCTTTGTTGGCGACCGCGAGCATCGCTTCGAGGCGGCTCAGGGAGCGATCGGTGCGCCATTCTTTGGCGAGTTCGACAGCGGCGCGCACCAGGTGGCCCTGATGTTTTTCAAGCTGGCCTTCGAAACGCTCGAAGAGGGTAAAGGCGTCAGCGGTGGCACCGGCAAAACCGGCGATGACCTGGCCGTGGTACAGGCGACGAACTTTTTTCGCGTTGCCTTTCATCACGGTATTGCCGAGAGAAACCTGGCCGTCGCCGCCCATGACGACTTTGCCGTGACGGCGGACTGAAACGATGGTGGTCAAGGGAAGAGTCTCCACACAGCGGGGCGAAAGTGCCTTATGCCCATTCATATGGGGGTGCTGGAGAGGATTTCAACCGCGGAGAGTGCGCAGGGACGAACGGCGGGTGGTTGATTGATCGTTCCCACGCTCTGCGTGGGAATGCAGCCCGGGACGCTCCGCGTCCCTTAACCGCTGGGACGCAGAGCGTCCCTTGAGGCATTCCCACGCAGAGCGTGGGAATGATCGGCCACAGGTCAGCGGCTCTGGCGTTGTTGTAACAACAGGTTGCTGAAGCCGGCACCGGCCAGTTGTTTCTGTGCGGTGGTCAGTTGTTCACGGTTGCTGAACGGGCCGACCAGTACGCGATACCAGGTTTCATCCTTCACCGTGCCCGACTCAACCGCCACCGCCTGACCGAGCAGAATGATCTGCGCGCGGACCTTGTCTGCATCGGTTTCTTTGCGGAACGAACCGGCCTGCAAGAAGAACTTGGTTACTGGCGCCGCTTTGCTCACCGGTGGCGCTGGCGGCGGGGTAATCCCGGCCAGTGCGGCCTGTGCGCGCGCGGTGTCGATCTTCGCCGCTTCCGCCGGTGTCACTGGCGTGGTCGGAATGGCCGGCACTTGTGGCGTCGGCAAAGTCTTCTCCGGCACCGCGTCCGGCGGCACGATCACTTCCGATTCCGGCAGCAGGGTGTAGAAGTCGTACTTCGGCTTCACCGGTTGCGTCGGGCTCGGCGGGGTCTTGTTGGCCTCGGCGATCTTCGACGCTTTCTGCTGTTGTGCCTGTTCGACCTTCTCACGCTTGACCGTGTCGCTGCCCTTGCCCGGCTCGAGCTTCATCAGGAACACGATGAACGCGCCGACCGTGAGGCCGATGGCCATCCACAGCCAACCCGGGATCGGTTGCTTCGCAGGAGCTTGGTAACGGCTGGCGCCACGCTTGGGTGCAGGTTTTTTCTTGGCAGCCAACTTACATACGCTCCAGAGTTTCCAGACCCAACAGCTCCAGGCCTTGCTTGAGGGTGCGACCGGTCAGCGCGGCCAGGCGCAGACGGCTCTGCATCTGGGCCGGGGTTTCGGCAGCGAGGATCGGGCAGTTCTCGTAGAAGCTGGAGAACAGACCGGCAACGTCGTACAGATAAGTGCAGAGAATGTGCGGCGTGCCTTTGTCGGACACGTTGTTCAGCACTTCGCCGAACTGCGCCAGTTTCGCCGCCAGCTCCTGCTCATGTGCGGCTTCCAGCACGATCTGGCCATCGACTTCGCTGAAGTCCTTGCCCAGTTTGCGGAATACACCGGCCACACGGGTGTAGGCATACAGCAGGTACGGCGCGGTGTTGCCTTCGAAATTCAGCATCAGGTCGAAGTTGAAGCTGTAGTCGCTGGTGCGGTGCTTCGACAGGTCGGCGTACTTCACTGCGCCGATGCCGACGACTTTGGCGATGTTGCGCAGTTCGTCTTCGGCCAGCTCCGGGTTCTTCTCTTTCACCAGGCTGTAGGCGCGTTCCTGCGCTTCGTTCAGCAGATCGATCAGCTTCACGGTGCCGCCGTCACGGGTCTTGAACGGACGGCCATCGGCGCCGTTCATGGTGCCGAAGCCCATGTGTTCCATCTCCATCGGATGGGTCACAAAACCGGCCTTGCGCGCCACGGCGAACACTTGCTGGAAGTGCAGGGCCTGACGCTGGTCGACGAAGTACAGCGCGCGATCGGCTTTCAACTTGCCGCTGCGGTAGCGCACGGCAGCGAGGTCAGTGGTGGCGTACAGGTAACCGCCGTCAGCCTTGACGATGATCACCGGCAGCGGGTCGCCGTCGGCGTTCTTGAACTCGTCGAGGAACACGCACTGGGCGCCGTTGCTCTCGACCAGCATGCCGGCCGCTTTCAGATCGTTGACCACGTTGATCAGGTCGTCGTTGTAGGCACTTTCGCCCATCACGTCGGCCATGGTCAGTTTGACGTTGAGCAGTTCGTAGATCTTCTGGCAGTGCGACAGCGAGATGTCCTTGAACTTGGTCCACAGCGCCAGGCACTCGGCGTCACCGGCCTGCAGCTTGACCACCAGGCCACGGGCGCGGTCGGCAAAATCTGCGGATTCGTCAAAGCGCTGCTTGGCGGCGCGGTAGAAATTTTCCAGGTCGGACAGCTCGTCGCTGGTGATCGGGTTTTCCTGCAGATAGGCCATCAGCATGCCGAACTGAGTACCCCAGTCGCCGACGTGGTTCTGACGGATCACTTCGTCGCCGAGGAATTCGAGGACGCGGGCCACGCCGTCGCCGATGATGGTCGAGCGCAAGTGACCAACGTGCATCTCTTTGGCCAGGTTCGGTGCCGACAGGTCGACCACGGTGCGTTGTGCAGGACCTGCCTTGCGCACGCCAACATGGGTATCAGCCAAGGCAGCGTCGAGGCGCGAGGCCAAAGCCTGAGTGTTCTGGAAGAAGTTGATGAAGCCCGGGCCGGCGATTTCGGCCTTGGTGACGTTTTCGTCGGCCGGCAGCGCGGCGATGATTTTTTCCGCCAGATCACGCGGCTTCATGCCGGCAGGCTTGGCCAGCATCATCGCGATGTTGCTGGCGAAGTCGCCGTGGGTCTTGTCGCGGGCGTTCTCCACCTGGATCGCCGGCGTCAGGCCTTCAGGCAACACACCTTCGTTGACGAGTTGGGTGAGGGCTTGTTGGATCAGCTGGCGAATGGTGTCTTTCATGGTCTTCTCTTTCGACCGCAAGCGCGGCGGGCGCATCGATGCGCGGGTGGAAAAACTGGGCATTATCCGTTGCGAAGACGGGCTTGCCAACCTTAGCAGGCAGCTTATGGATATGTGGTGACATTCAGATCAAAAGATCGCAGCCTTCGGCAGCTCCTACACGGGGATACGCATTTTCCTGTAGGAGCCGCCGAAGGCTGCGATCTTTTGATCTTCAATACAAATCGACGGGATCGACATCCAGCGACCAGCGCACCGCCCGCCCGCTCGGCATCTGCTCCAGTACCAGCAACCAGCTCGCCAGCAACCGATGCAGCGGCGCCCGCGCCGTCGCCTGCAACAAAAGTTGCGCGCGATAACGGCCAGCACGGCGCTCCATCGGCGCAGGCACTGGCCCGAGCAATTCGATCCCGCTCAGATTCTGCTCAGCCAGCAAGCGCTCGGCTTCGCTACACGCCTCATCGAGAAAGCCTTCCGCTTGCCCCGGTTTGTGTGCTTCGGCACGCAACAACGCCAGATGCGCAAACGGTGGCAGTCCGGCGGCCCGGCGTTCGCTCAAAGCCTGCTCGGCAAAGGCGAAATAGCCTTGTTCGGTGAGCTGCACCAATAAAGGATGGTCGGCGAGGTGCGTCTGAATGATCACCTTGCCCGGCTCCTCAGCACGCCCGGCGCGCCCGGCCACCTGCACGATCAACTGCGCCATGCGCTCGCTGGCGCGGAAGTCGCCGGAGAACAGGCCACCGTCAGCATCGAGGATCGACACCAGCGTCACCCGCGGAAAGTGGTGACCCTTGGCCAGCATCTGCGTGCCGACCAGAATGCACGGCTGGCCTTTCTGAATCGTCGCGAACAGCTGATTCATCGCGTCTTTACGCGAAGTGCTGTCGCGGTCAACGCGCAGCACCGGATAGTCCGGGAACAGAATCGCCAAGCGTTCTTCGGCGCGCTCGGTGCCGGCGCCCACGGGCCGCAAGTCGACCTTGTTGCACTTCGGGCACTGGCGCGGCGTGCGCTCGACGTAACCGCAGTGGTGGCAGCGCAGCTCGCCGTAACGCTGGTGCACGGTCATCCGCGCATCGCAGCGCGAGCACTCGGACATCCAGCCGCAGTCGTGGCAGAGCAACGTTGGCGCGAAGCCGCGACGGTTGAGGAATACCAACACCTGCTGGCCGTTGGCGAGGGTCTGGCCGATGGCTTGTTGCATCGGCCCGGAAATCCCACTGTCCAGCGGACGACTTTTGACATCCAGGCGCAGGAACCGCGGTTGTTTGGCGCCGCCCGCTCGCTCATTCAGGCGTAGTAGGCCATAACGACCGGTGTAGGCGTTGTGCAGGCTTTCCAGCGATGGCGTGGCGGAACCGAGCACAATCGGGATGTTTTCCTGCCGCGCACGTACCAGCGCCAGATCGCGAGCGTGATAGCGCAAGCCTTCCTGCTGTTTGTAAGAACCGTCGTGCTCTTCATCGATGATGATCAGCCCGGGATTTTTCATCGGCGTGAACAGTGCCGAGCGGGTGCCGATAATAATGTCGGCCTCGCCATCGCGGGCGGCGAGCCAGGCGTCGAGGCGCTCGCGGTCATTGACCGCCGAGTGCAGCAGGGCGATGCGCGCATTGAAACGCTGCTCGAAGCGCGCCAGGGTCTGCGGGCCGAGGTTGATCTCCGGGATCAGTACCAGCGCCTGTTTACCCGCTGCGAGGGTTTCGCGGATCAACTGCAAATAAACTTCGGTCTTGCCGCTGCCAGTAACCCCGGCCAGCAGGAACGCGTGATAACTGTCGAAGCCGGCGCGGATCGCTTCATACGCGGCACGTTGTTCGCCATTGAGCGGCAGCTCCGGTTGCGCCAGCCAGTGTTCGTGGCGCACGCCCGGCGCGTGGCGGCGGATTTCCACTTGCACCAGACCTTTGGCCAGCAGCAGATCGAGACTGTCTTTGCTCAACATCAGTTTGCTCAGCAACTGATGGGCGACGCCGTGCGGGTGCTGGGCCAGGGTCGCCAATGCCTCGCGCTGGCGCGGTGCGCGGGCGATGCGCGGATCTTCGAGGCTGGCGCCAGGGGTGATTGACCAGAAACGTTCTTGCCGGGCCTCGGCCAGTTCGCCTTGGCGCAACAGCACCGGCAACGCCCAGCTCAGGGTGTCGCCGAGGCTGTGCTGGTAATACTGCGACGTCCACAGGCAAAGCTTGAACAGCGCGGGCGGCAGCGGCGGCGTGTCATCAAGCAGGGCCAGCGCCGGTTTGAGTTTTTCCGCCGGCACTTCGCTGGTGTCCGTGACTTCGACCAGAATCCCGATCATCTCGCGCCGGCCGAACGGCACCCGCAGGCGCATGCCCGGCTGCAATTGCTCGCGCAGCACGCCAGCCGGCGCTCGATAGTCGAACAGGCGGCGCAGGGGCGAAGGCAAAGCGAGGCGCAGAATGGCGTCGGGCACGCGGGGGATCTCGATCAACACAAGGGCTAGGCACATAACCCTGTAGGAGTGAGCCTGCTCGCGATAGCGGGGTATCAGACGACATAAATGTTGAATGACACACCGCGATCGCGAGCAGGCTCACTCCTACAAGGGAATCGCGTATTGGGCCGGGAGCCTAGCAGACGGTCGGTCTCGGTGACAGCTTGCGTGATTGAAAAGGTCTGGTAGAATCCGCGGCCTAATTACGTGCGGTATTCAACAATAGTGTTGGATGGCGGCACGCAGCCTGAGGAAGACACCATGAAAGCCGATATCCATCCAACATACGAAATCACCGCAGTTACCTGCAGCTGTGGCAACAAGTTCGAAACCCGTTCGAACCTGGCCAAGCCTCTGGCGATCGACGTATGCAACGAATGCCACCCGTTCTACACCGGTAAGCAGAAGACTCTGGACACCGGCGGCCGTGTGCAGAAGTTCGCAGACCGTTTCGGTGCTTTCGGCAAAAAAGCCTAAGGCTCCTCATTCTGGAAAACCTCTACGGCTTTTCCGGTCTGATGAAAAAGGCGTCCCTTGTGGGCGCCTTTTTTGTGTCCGCGATCTGGCTGTCCGGCGCGCAGGCCTTCTGCCCAGCGCCCGCTGGATTGACCAGCGTCACGGTGCAGCGCGTGATCGATGGCGATACCTTGCGCTTGGGCGACGGCCGCAGTGTGCGCATGATCGGCCTCAATACGCCTGAACTGGGCAAGCAGGGCCGCAGCGACGAACCGTTTGCAGTGGCGGCGCGCCAACGTTTGCAAGCCTTGGTCGAAGCCAGCGGCGGACGTGTCGGTTTGCGCCCAGGCAAGCAAGCCCAAGACCATTACGGGCGTACGCTCGCCCATATTTACAGTGCCAGCGGCGCCAATCTTGAGGCGCAAATGCTCGCCGATGGCCTGGGTTTTCAGGTCGCGGTGGCACCGAATGTCGATCTGGTCGCCTGTCAGCAAGCCGCCGAACGCAGCGCCCGGCAGGCAGGCCGAGGCCTCTGGCGGCAATCACCTGTAGTGAAATCGGGGCAGATCCAGCACTCGGGCTTCGCCGTGGTCAGTGGGCGTGTGAGCAAGGTTCAGCGCAATCGCGGTGGAATCTCGATCGAGTTGCATGACTCGCTTGTATTGCGCGTTGCACCCAATCTGGTCGGACAATTCGACAATGCCCGCTGGCCGGCGCTGAAGGGCAAGCAAATCGAGGCGCGCGGCTGGATCGTCGATCGCTCGCGGCGCGGTGGGCTTCAATCCGGTCAGTCGCGTTGGTTGCTTCCGCTGACGGATCCTTCAATGTTGCAAACGCCGCGCTGAAGAAAAATTGTAGACATTTTTTCTGTCGATTGTGAACAGTCCAGCCCTTGTGCGCCGTGGCTCTTGGCCCAAAGTCGTAGGGCAGGGCGCTTGACAGGGGTGACCGCTCAGTCTTGTGGGGACTTTGCGAGGCGCGTATCCTCGCTGACCAGTCTGTCCAACAGTAAAAAGCGGAATGCCAAAATGTCTGATCTGAAAACTGCCGCTCTCGAATATCATGCCAATCCTCGTCCAGGGAAGCTGAGTGTCGAGCTCACCAAGGCCACTGCTACCGCTCGCGACTTGTCGCTGGCCTACAGCCCCGGCGTAGCTGAACCAGTGCGTGAGATCGCTCGCGATCCTGAACTGGCCTACAAATACACCGGCAAGGGCAACCTGGTTGCAGTCATTTCCGATGGCACCGCGATTCTCGGTCTGGGTAACCTCGGCCCATTGGCGTCCAAGCCAGTGATGGAAGGTAAAGGCGTACTGTTCAAGCGCTTCGCCGGCATCGACGTGTTCGACATCGAAGTCGACTCCGAAAGCCCGCAAGCCTTCATCGACACCGTAAAACGCATCTCCATCACCTTCGGTGGTATCAACCTGGAAGACATCAAGGCGCCAGAGTGCTTTGAGATCGAACGTGCTCTTATCGAGCAATGCGACATTCCGGTATTCCACGATGACCAGCACGGCACCGCCATCGTGACCGCTGCCGGCATGATCAACGCCCTGGAAATCGCTGGTAAAACCCTGCCAGACGCCAAGATCGTCTGCCTGGGCGCCGGCGCTGCCGCCATCTCCTGCATGAAATTGCTGGTGAGCATGGGCGCACGCATCGAAAACATCTTCATGGTTGACCGTACCGGCGTGATCCACTCCGGCCGTGACGACCTGAACCAGTACAAAGCAGTATTTGCCCACGCTACCGAGAAGCGCAGCCTGGCTGACGCACTGGCAGGCGCTGACGTGTTCGTCGGTCTGTCCGGTCCGAACCTGCTGAGCGCTGAAGGCCTGCTGTCGATGGCGGCCAACCCGATCGTGTTCGCTTGCTCGAACCCGGATCCGGAAATCTCCCCGGAGCTGGCGCACGCTACCCGTAGCGACGTGATCATGGCCACCGGTCGTTCGGATTACCCGAACCAGGTCAATAACGTACTGGGCTTCCCGTTCATCTTCCGTGGTGCCCTGGACGTTCGCGCCAAGCGCATCAACGAAGAAATGAAAGTGGCTGCAGCCAACGCCCTGCGTGAATTGGCCAAGCTGCCTGTTCCTCAGGACGTGTGCGATGCCTACGGTGGCGCGCCGCTGGAATTCGGCCGTGAGTACATCATTCCGAAGCCAATGGACAAGCGTCTGATCACCCTGATCTCCGACGCTGTGGCCAAAGCCGCGATCGAGACCGGTGTAGCGACCCTGCCGTATCCGAAGAACTACCCGCTGAAAAGCGTGGATGACGTGTTCAACGGCTAAGCCGTTGTAGCGCTTCAACCGAAAGCCCCGGCTCGTGAGAGTCGGGGCTTTTTATTGCCTGAAGATCAAGAGCCCCCTCACCCTAACCCTCTCCCTGAGGGAGAGGGGATTGACCGTGGAAGATTCGCGAGATACACCGACCTGAAAGTGCGTTAGCGCCTATGGATTCAACACAGCACGTTCAGGTCGGCATCACTCACCAGCATCCCCCAATCAGTCCCCTCTCCCTCCGGTAGAGGGCTAGGGTGAGGGGCTCTTGATCTTCAGGCAATAAAAAGCCCCGCACTTCTCTCGAAGGCGGGGCTTTTCAATGCTGCTGGATCAGAACAGATCGATCGGTGCCTGCTCATCCGCCGGCAACGGGCTGCCCGGCACGGCGCCGTTACCCAGCTCATTCACCGACGGCGGCGTATCCTCAGCCTTGAACAGCTCAAAGTACGCACCCGGCGTGCTCGGCGTCGCCGCACGACCACTGACCGGATCCACGCGCAGGCTCAGCAAACCTTCCGGCTCAGGTTGCACGTGCGGCGGCTTGTCCTTCAACGCTGCCGACATGTAGTTCATCCAGATCGGCAGTGCCACCGTACCGCCGAACTCACGGCGACCGAGGCTTTCCGGCTGGTCGAAACCGGTCCACACCGTGGTCACGTAATCGGCGTTGTAACCGGAGAACCACGCGTCTTTCGATTCGTTGGTCGTGCCGGTCTTGCCAGCGATGTCGCTGCGGCCCATGGCCAATGCGCGACGACCGGTGCCAAGCTTGATCACGTCCTGCAGCATGCTGTTGAGGATGTAGGTAGTGCGGCCATCGACGATCCGCTCAGCCACCGCCGGCGCTTGCGCTACGGCAGCATTGCCCGGCGCTTCACCCGGAACCGGCGCGGCATTGACCGTGAACGATTGAGTCTCCGGCGCTGCAATACCGTCCGTCGCCGAACCGCCCTGAGGCACGGTCGGCGGGTTGGCGACGAACAGCGTGTCACCGTTACGGCTTTCGATCTTGTCGATGATGTACGGGGTGATCTTGTAACCGCCGTTGGCGAACGTACTCCAACCGGTCGCAATCTCCATCGGCGTCAGCGTTGCGGTGCCGAGCGCCAGCGACAGGTTTGGCGGCAGGTCCTGCTTGTTGAAGCCGAAGCGGGTGATGTAGTCGATGGTCTTGCCCACGCCCATCGCCTGCAGCAGGCGGATCGATACCAGGTTGCGCGACTTGTACAGCGCCTCACGCAAGCGGATAGGGCCGAGGAAGGTGTTGGTGTCGTTCTTCGGGCGCCAGACCTTGTCCAGGTACTCGTCGACGAACACGATCGGCGCGTCGTTGACCAGCGTGGCGGCGGTGTAGCCGCTGTCCAGCGCAGCGCTGTAGACGAACGGCTTGAAGCTCGAGCCCGGCTGACGCTTGGCCTGCATGGCGCGGTTGTAGTTGCTCTGCTCGAAGGCAAAACCGCCGACCAGCGAGCGGATCGCACCATTCTGCGGGTCCAGCGACACCAGCGCGCCTTGTGCCTGCGGAATCTGGCTGAACTTCAGCGAGTTGTCTTTCTGGCGCTGCACACGAACCAGGTCGCCGACCTGCGCAACATCCGACGGCTGACGCGGGTTGGCGCCCATGCTGTTGGTGTTGAGGAACGGCCGCGCCCATTTCATGGTGTCCCAGGCGACGTGCTCTTCGCCGGTGCGGGTCAGCACTTGCAGGCCATTCTTGTCGATCTGAATGACGATGGCCGGCTCGAGGCTGCTGATGGTGCGTTGCTTGGTCAGCTCGCTGGCCCAGGCTTCACGGGTTTTGCCCGGCAGACGCGACTCAGGCCCACGGTAGCCGTGACGCTGGTCGTAGGTCATCAAGCCTTCGTGCAGCGCGGTGTTGGCCATTTCCTGCAGATTGCTCGGCACCGTGGTGGTGACGCGGAAACCTTCGGTGTAAGCCTCGCTGCCATAGCGACCGACCATTTCGGCACGGGCCATTTCGGCGATGTACGGTGCGTTCACTTCCGGCGTCGGTACGTGATAGCTGGCGTTCAGTGGTTCGTTGATCGCGGCGGTGTAATCCGCTTCGGTGATCTTGCCGAGCTTGTACATGCGCCCGAGGATCCAGTCGCGACGTTCTTTACTGCGCGCCGGGTTGGCCAGCGGGTTGAAGCGCGACGGTGCTTTCGGCAGGCCGGCGATCATCGCCATCTGCGCCAGGCTGATGTCACGGATCGACTTGCCGTAATACACCTGCGCCGCCGCCTCGATGCCGTAGGCGCGGTTGCCCAGATAGATCTTGTTCACATACAGCTCAAGGATTTCATCCTTGGTCAGCTGCCGTTCGATCTGCAGGGCCAGGAGAATTTCGGTGGTTTTGCGCGAGAAGCTGCGTTCGCTGGTCAGGAAGAAGTTCTTCGCCACCTGCATGGTGATGGTGCTGCCGCCGGACTGGATGTGTCCGCTTTTGACCAATTGGGTCGCGGCACGCATCAGGCTGCTCGGATCAACGCCATAGTGGTTGGCGAAATTGTCGTCTTCAGCACTTAGTAACGCATTAATGAAATTGGGTGGAATGTCGGCGAAACGGATCGGTGTACGGCGCATTTCGCCAAATTCTGCGATCAACTTGTTGTCGCTGGAATAGACTCGCAGGGGAATCTGCAACTGAATGCTTCTCAGCGCCTCCACAGACGGCAAACCCGGACTAAGGTAAAGAAACGCGCCGCTGAGACCTAAAAGCAGTCCGCAGAAAACGGCGACGATGGACCAACCGAAAAATTTCAGCAGACGAATCAAGGCGTTTGAACATCCAGGGCAAAGAATGAATTTGGCGACGGGGTTCCGGCTACACACAGAACAGTCCGCGCTGGCAGTAAAAAGCGGAAAAAAACGCTGGGCATTATAAGCACTTTTCCGTCGGAGGCGTCATTTGCGCTTCTGTCAAGACGGGAGGAAGGAACGCAATGCGTATTACAGAGTCCGTAACTCACGGAAAGTCATAGGGAATTGGTAGTGCTGGGACTCTTCAATAAAAAGACCAATACGTTACTGGGGATCGACATCAGCTCCACGTCAGTGAAGCTGCTGGAGCTGAGCCGTCAGGGTGATCGCTACCGGGTCGAGGCGTACGCGGTGGAGCCATTGCCCGCGAACGCCGTGGTCGAGAAAAACATCGCCGAGCTCGAAGGCGTTGGCCAAGCCCTCAGTCGGGTGCTGGTCAAGGCACGCACCGGGCTGAAAAGCGTGGCGGTGGCGGTGGCTGGTTCTGCGGTGATCACCAAGATCATCGAAATGGACGCCGGACTGTCCGATGACGAGCTGGAAAACCAGCTTAAGATCGAAGCCGACCAATACATTCCCTATCCGCTGGACGAAGTCGCCATCGATTTCGAAGTCCAGGGCGTGTCGCCGCGCAACCCCGAGCGTGTCAGCGTTTTGCTGGCCGCCTGTCGCAAGGAAAACGTCGAAGTCCGTGAAGCGGCCCTGGCCTTGGCCGGCCTGACTGCGCGGGTGGTGGATGTGGAGGCTTATGCGCTGGAGCGCTCGTTCGGCCTGCTCGCGAAGCAGTTGGCGGCCTCGCAGGAGCGCTTGACCGTGGCAGTGGTCGACATCGGCGCCACCATGACCACCCTTAGCGTCCTGCACAACGGCAAGATCATCTACACCCGCGAGCAATTGTTTGGCGGTCGCCAGCTCACCGAGGAAATCCAGCGTCGCTATGGCCTGACTGTCGAGCAGGCCGGACTGGCGAAAAAACAGGGTGGCCTGCCCGACGATTACGTCAGTGAGGTCTTGCAGCCGTTTCGTGAGGCGCTGGTGCAGCAGGTATCACGTTCACTGCAGTTCTTCTTCGCTTCCGGCCAATACAACGCGGTCGACCACATTCTGCTGGCCGGCGGCACGGCGTCGGTGCCGGGGCTCGACCGCTTGATCGAGCAGCGCCTGGACACGCCAACCCAAGTGGCCAATCCGTTTACCGACATGGCCTTGAGCAGCAAGGTCAACGCCGGGGCACTGGCCAGTGATGCACCAGCCCTGATGATTGCCTGCGGGCTCGCGCTCAGGAGTTTCGACTGATGGCGCGGATCAATCTTTTACCCTGGCGCGAAGAGCGTCGCGAGGAGCGGCGCAAACGCTTCCTGCTGGCGCTGATCGGCGTAGTCGTAGGGTCGGTGGGTGCGGTATTTATTGCCGATCAGATCATCAGCGCGGCCATTGATCGGCAAATGGCGCGCAACGAATACATTGGCAAGCAGATCGCCGTGGTCGATGAGCGGATCAAGCAGATCAGCGATCTCAAGGCGCGCCGCCAGCAATTGGTCGAGCGCATGCGCATCATCCAGGACTTGCAGGGTAACCGGCAGATCAGCGGGCGGATCTTCGATCAACTGGCGCGCTCGCTGCCTGATGGCGTGTATTTCACCCAGGTGAAAATGCTCGGCAGAACCCTTTCCATCAGTGGCGCAGCGGAGTCGAACAATCGCGTTTCCGAGCTGATGCGCAATCTGGATGCTTCTGACTGGTTCGATGCGCCGAGCCTGAATGAGGTGAAAGCGATCACAGCCGATCAGGTGGAGCAATCCAGTACATTTCAGTTGACCGTTCGTCAGACGCAGCCGAAGAGCCTGGAGGACGATCAATGAAACCGTCCGAATGGCTTGAAAGCCTGCGCAACATCGATTTCAACGATCTCGACTCCAGCAACATCGGTTCCTGGCCCGCCGTCGTGAAGGCCATCGCCGGGGCGTTGTTGATGGTGCTGGTATTGGGTCTCGGCTATAACTTTTTCATCAGTGACATGGAAAACCAGCTCGAAACCAAACGGGAAGAAGAGGCCGCGCTCAAGGAACAGTTCGCCAGCAAAGCGCGTCTGTCGGCCAATCTCGAGCTGTACACCCAGCAGATGAAGGAGATGGAAAACTCCTTCGGCGTGTTGTTGCGGCAGTTGCCCAGCGACACCGAGGTGCCGGGGCTGCTGGAGGACATCACCCGCACCGGTCTGGGTAGCGGCCTGGAGTTTGAAGAAATCAAACTGTTGCCGGAGGTCACTCAGCAGTTTTACATCGAGCTGCCGATCCAGATCACCGTTACCGGTGCCTATCACGACCTGGCGACTTTCGTCAGTGGCGTCGCAGGGCTGCCGCGCATCGTCACCCTGCATGACTTCGAGCTGGCGCCGGCCAACCCCGAGGGCGGGTCGAAGCTGCGCATGAGCATCCTCGCCAAGACCTACCGCTATAACGACAAGGGGCTGCAAAAATGACCCCGACTCGTTATTTCGCCCTGTCGGTGGCCTTGCTGGCGCTGAGCGGTTGTGGAGGCAGTAGCGATTTCAGTGACCTCGACGCCTACCTGAATGAAGTACGCCTGCGTCCGGCCGGCAAGATTGAACCAACCCCGACATTCCGGTCTTACCCCACATTCACCTACAGCGCTGCCAATCTGCGCAGTCCGTTCTCGCGGCAGGTGCGCGCCGATCTGGCCGGGCGACAGCACGGCTCGCGCAACGTCAAACCCGACCCCAGCCGGGTCAAGCAATACCTCGAAGGTTTCAATATCGAGCAGTTCGAGATGGTCGGCACGATCTCCAATGTTTCCGGCTCCTTTGCGCTGTTGCGCGGGGCGGGCGGGGTGCATCGGCTGAAAGTCGGCGATTACCTGGGGCGCAACGATGGCCGCATCGTCGCCATCAGCGCCACCCAGGTCGATGTCGTCGAAATCGTTCCTGACGGCGAAGGCGCCTGGCTGGAGCGCCCGCGCACCATTCCTTTGAAAGAGCACTCATAGTGGAAGTCGAACAATGAACAGGATTTTCTCAACCTTCGGTTTTTCGCTATGGATAGCGCTGTTGTCGCCGATGGTACTCGCGGCCAACCTGAAAACGCTGGACGTGGCAGCGTTGCCGGGTGATCGCGTCGAGCTGAAACTATCGTTCGACGGCGCACCGCCCCAGCCCAAGGGTTACACCACCGAATCACCGGCGCGGATCGCTCTCGACTTGCCGGGTGTGTCCAGTCAGTTGGCCAGCAAGAACCTCGATCTGGGCAGCGGCAATGCGCGCACTGCCACGGTAGTCGAGGCCAGGGACAGGACGCGGCTGATCGTCAGCCTCACCCAGCTGGCGCCTTACAACACGCGAGTCGAGGGCAATAATCTGTTCGTGACGGTCGGGCAGGGTGCGCCAGTTGCCGCGCCACGACCTGCTGCCATTGCGCCACGCCCTGTGGCGGCACCGGCCAAGGCATTTGTGCCGAAAAGCCGGGCCATTCGCGGCGTGGATTTTCAGCGTGGTACGACAGGTGAGGGTAACGTGGTCATCGATCTGTCCGACCCGACCATCGCCCCGGATATCCAGGAACATGACGGCAAGATCATTCTCGGCTTTGCCCGTACGCAGTTGCCAGAAAAGTTGCGAGTGCGCCTCGACGTCAAGGATTTCGCCACACCGGTGCAGTTCGTCAATGCCGCCGTGACCGGTGATCGCACGGTTATTACTGTCGAGCCCAGCGGCACCTACGAATACTCAACCTTCCAGACCGACAACAAGCTGACCGTCAGCATCCGTCCGATGACGGTCGACGACCTGCAAAAGCGCAATGCCGACCGCAACAGCTATGTCGGCGAAAAGCTCTCGCTGAATTTCCAGGACATCGATGTTCGTTCGGTGCTGCAACTGATCGCCGACTTCACCAACCTCAATCTTGTCGCCAGCGATACGGTGCAGGGCGGCATTACCCTGCGTCTGCAGAACGTACCTTGGGATCAGGCGCTGGATCTGGTGCTGAAAACCAAGGGGCTGGATAAGCGCAAGGTCGGCAATGTACTGCTGGTCGCACCGGCCGATGAGATCGCCGCGCGCGAACGCCAGGAACTGGAATCGCAAAAGCAGATCGCCGAACTGGCGCCGTTGCGTCGTGAGCTGCTGCAGGTCAATTACGCCAAGGCGGCGGACATCGCCAAACTGTTCCAGTCGGTGACCAGTGCCGAAGCGAAAATCGACGAGCGTGGCTCGATTACTGTCGATGAGCGGACCAACAACATCATTGCCTACCAGACCCAGGATCGCCTCGACGAACTGCGGCGCATCGTGGCGCAACTGGATATTCCGGTGCGCCAGGTGATGATCGAGGCACGCATCGTCGAAGCCAACGTCGATTACGACAAGAGCCTGGGTGTGCGTTGGGGCGGGTCGGTGCAGAACAAGGGCAACTGGAATACCTCCGGGGTCAGCAACGGTTCTTCTACGACCATCGGCACGCCGGGCAGTACCAGTACCAACTCACCGTTCGTCGACATGGGCACCGTCAACAACACCTCGGGGATCGGCATCGCTTTCATTACCGACAACGTCTTGCTCGATCTGGAGCTGACAGCCATGGAGAAAACCGGCAACGGCGAAATTGTCTCGCAGCCAAAGGTCGTCACCTCCGACAAAGAAACCGCGAAGATCCTCAAGGGCACCGAGATACCGTATCAGGAAGCCAGCTCCAGCGGCGCCACTTCGGTGTCGTTCAAAGAGGCTTCGTTGTCTCTGGAAGTCACGCCGCAGATCACCCCCGATAACCGCATCATCATGGAGGTCAAGGTCACCAAGGACGAACCGGATTACCTGAACAAAGTGCAGGATGTGCCGCCGATCAAGAAAAACGAGGTCAATGCCAAAGTCTTGGTGAACGACGGCGAAACCATCGTGATTGGCGGTGTTTTCTCAAATACTCAAAGCAAGGTTGTAGATAAGGTGCCATTTCTTGGCGATGTGCCGTATCTTGGCCGCCTTTTCCGGCGTGATGTGGTTTCGGAGAAAAAATCCGAGCTGCTGGTGTTTCTCACTCCGCGTATCATGAACAATCAGGCGATTGCTGTGAGTCATTGATTCTGTGCGAAATTTGATTCTTGTAGGACCGATGGGCGCTGGAAAAAGCACCATCGGCCGGCTGCTGGCCAAAGAGCTGCGCCTGCCGTTCAAAGATTCCGACAAGGAAATTGAACTGCGCACGGGCGCCAATATTCCGTGGATCTTCGATAAAGAAGGTGAACCGGGCTTTCGTGACCGTGAGCAGGCGATGATCGCCGAGCTCTGCGCGTTTGACGGCGTGGTCCTGGCGACCGGCGGTGGCGCAGTCATGCGTGATGCCAACCGCAAGGCCCTGCATGAGGGCGGGCGAGTGGTGTATCTGCATGCCTCCGTCGAACAGCAGGTTGGCCGCACGTCGCGTGATCGCAACCGGCCGTTGCTGCGCACCGCCAATCCAGAAAAAACCCTGCGTGACCTGCTGGCGATCCGCGATCCGCTTTATCGGGAAATCGCCGATCTGGTGGTGGAAACCGACGAACGGCCGCCGCGCATGGTAGTGCTCGACATTCTCGATCGTCTGGCACAGCTTCCACCCCGTTAAAGCATCGCTCGAAATGCGCTATCCTCGGCGTCCTGTCACAGCCCTGCGAGGTTGTGGCGGCTAGCGTGCGAGCGACGTCATACCCGCTACAGGCCGCAGATAACCAATAATTCAGGGCAGGACGCCTGCTTCCATCTTCACTGTGGGGACACATGCAGACACTCAAGGTCGATTTAGGCGAGCGCAGCTACCCGATTCATATTGGCGAAGGTTTGTTGGATCAGCCTGAACTGCTGGCGCCGCATATCCATGGGCGGCAGGTGGCAATCATCTCCAACGAGACCGTTGCGCCGCTCTATCTTGAACGTCTGACCCGCAGCCTGGCGCAGTTCTCGGTGATCTCCGTGGTTTTGCCGGACGGCGAAGCCTTCAAGAACTGGGAAACCCTGCAACTGATCTTCGACGGTCTGCTGACCGCCCGGCATGACCGCCGCACCACCGTGATCGCCCTTGGCGGCGGTGTGATCGGCGACATGGCCGGCTTCGCCGCGGCCTGTTACCAGCGCGGTGTCGATTTCATCCAGATTCCTACGACATTGTTGTCCCAGGTCGATTCGTCGGTGGGCGGCAAGACCGGTATCAACCATCCGCTGGGCAAGAACATGGTCGGCGCGTTCTATCAGCCGAACGTGGTGCTGATCGATACCGCGTCCCTGAAAACCCTGCCAGAACGCGAGCTGTCCGCAGGCCTGGCAGAAGTCATCAAGTACGGGCTGATCTGTGACGAGCCGTTCCTGACCTGGCTCGAAGACAACGTCGACGCCCTGCGCGCACTGGATCAAAAAGCCCTGACCTATGCCATCGAGCGCTCCTGCGCGGCCAAGGCGGCGGTGGTCGGCGCCGATGAAAAGGAAACCGGCGTGCGCGCCACGCTCAACCTCGGCCACACCTTCGGCCACGCCATCGAAACCCACATGGGCTATGGTGTCTGGCTGCATGGTGAGGCGGTCGCGGCGGGCACCGTGATGGCGCTGGAAATGTCCGCGCGTCTGGGCTGGATCAGCTTTGAAGAACGTGATCGCGGCACCCGTCTGTTCCTGCGCGCCGGTCTGCCGGTGATTCCGCCTGAGGAAATGACCGAGGCCGACTTTCTCGAACATATGGCAATTGATAAAAAAGTGATCGACGGTCGTCTGCGCCTGGTGCTGCTGCGCCGGATGGGCGAAGCGGTGGTGACCGACGATTATCCGAAAGAGGTTCTACAGGCCACGCTGGGAGCGGATTACCGCGCCCTGGCTCAGCTTAAAGGTTAATAAGATTCCGATGACTAGTTTGCATGCCGACGAGGCGTTCCTCGGCCATTTCCAGTTAAGTCACGACCCGTTCGCGCCGCGCGTGCCGGGCTTCAAATTCTTCCCGGCCCAGCGCAAACCGGTGCTGGGGCAGTTGCATCACCTGGCGCGTTACAGCCAGTTGCTGTTGGTGGTTACCGGTCCGCAAGGCAGCGGCAAGACTCTGCTGCGTCAGGCCTTGGTGGCCAGTACCAACAAGCAGTCGGTGCAGAGCGTGGTGGTTTCCGCCCGCGGCGCTGGCGATGCCGCTGGCGTGCTGCGTCAGGTCGCTCAGGCGCTGGATGTGGCTCAGGCCGACGTCGGTGCGATTCTGGCGCAAGTGGTACAACTGGCGCTGACCGGCCAGGAGGTCTATCTGCTGGTGGATGATGCCGAGCAGCTCGACGAATCCGCGCTTGAAGCGCTGATGGCGCTGGGTGCCGGTGCACCGGAAGGTCGCCCGCACGTGTTCCTGTTCGGCGAGTCGTCGCTGATCGCGCAACTCGAGGCCTTGCACCTCGAGGAAGAGCGCTTCCACGTCATCGAATTGCAGCCGTACACCGAAGAAGAGACACGCGAGTATCTCGACCAGCGGCTCGAAGGTGCGGGCCGTGGTGTCGAACTTTTCACCGCGGATCAGATCTCTGATATTCACGAAAGCTCCGAGGGTTGGCCTGGCAACATCAACCAGGTTGCTCGCGATGCACTGATCGAAGTCATGATTGCCAGCCGCTCTGCGGTGAAGCGTCCAAGTATGGGGTTCAACATGCCGAAGAAACACGTATTGGCGATTTCCGCCGTCGTCGTGGTCGCGGTCGCCGCCGCCTGGTTGATGCCAGGTCGCAGCAAGGCGCCGACCACCGGTGCTCCGGCCAATGAACAGGCACAGTTGCCGTTGGGCCAGGGCGCTGCCAATGGCGCAAATCCATCCGTCGAATTCGCCGGTAACACGCAGCCGATGCCGTTGCCGCTGGTCGGTAACTCGCAACCGGTCATGCGTGGTCCGCTGGCTGAAGAGGCTGGTGGCATCACTGAAGGCGACGACGGCGTGCCGTTGGAAGGCTCCAGCGCTACACCGCCTACCGTAACCACTTCCGCGCCACCAGCAGGCGTTCCGGCCGGTCCTGCACCGACACCGGTGCCAGTCCCGGCGGCCAAACCCGCTCCAGCGCCAACTCAGGTTGCCACCGCCAAGCCTGCTCCGGCAGCGCCAGCGGCAAAACCTGCTCCAGCGCCAGCCAAGCCAGTTGCTGCGGCCAAACCGGCCGAGAAGCCGGTCACCGTTGCCAAGGCCGCCGGTGGCAGTTGGTACGCCGGTCAGCCGACCGGTAACTATGTGGTGCAGATCCTCGGCACCAGTTCGGAAACTGCCGCGCAAAACTTCGTCAAGGAGCAGGGCGGCGAGTACCGGTATTTCAAGAAAGTCCTCAACGGCAAGCCGCTTTACGTGATCACCTACGGCAACTTCGCCAATCGTGATGCAGCCGTTTCTGCCATCAAGGCCTTGCCAGCGAAGGTTCAGGCTGGTAAACCTTGGCCTCGCACTGTCGCCAGCGTCCAACAGGAACTGGCAACAACTCGCTGAAGATTCGGCGGCCTTACCCAGGCCGCCTCTCCAAGCACCTCAAAATTTCTACGAGTGCGCGCCGCCTTCACAGGCCGCGTGCCTTGTGGTGTCTGCGTCACAGTAGTCTTTGAGTCGTTGCGGTCAAAATTAAAAAAGTTTTGACTAGCACAGCAGATCGCTTTAAACCTTTCACAAATGCGACATGAATTTGCGACATTTCGTCGTCAAATTTGTGAGCCTCTGTGTCGCTGTGTACAATGACCACCCTTTTGCCCCTGCTAAGCTGGCGTACGTTCGGCGCGGGATGCAAGTGGTTGAATTGAAAAGAAATTTGCCTCGAAAAGAGGCAGCCTGGTGAGAAAGTGTCTATGAAAGCAGGTCTGTACCAACCAGATGAATTCAAGGATAACTGCGGTTTCGGCCTGATAGCCCATATGCAGGGCGAACCCAGTCATACCCTTTTGACAACGGCCATCGAGGCCCTGACCTGCATGACCCACCGCGGTGGGATTAATGCCGACGGCAAGACCGGTGACGGTTGCGGTCTGCTGATTCAGAAGCCTGATGCGTTCCTGCGTGCCATTGCCCAGGAAACCTTCAGCGTCGAGCTGCCCAAGCAATATGCGGTGGGCATGGTTTTCTTCAACCAGGACCCGGTCAAGGCCGAAGCCGCTCGCGAAAACATGAACCGCGAGATCCTCGCTGAAGGTCTGCAACTGATCGGCTGGCGCAAAGTGCCCATCGACACCAGCGTCCTCGGCCGCCTGGCCCTTGAGCGCCTGCCACAGATCGAGCAGGTGTACATCGGCGGCGAAGGCCTGAGTGATCAGGACATGGCCGTGAAGCTGTTCAGTGCGCGTCGTCGTTCGTCGGTGGCCAACGCCGTCGATTCCGACCACTACATCTGCAGCTTTTCGCACAAGACCATCATCTATAAAGGCCTGATGATGCCGGCCGATCTGGCCGCGTTTTATCCAGACCTGAGCGACGAGCGCCTGCAAACCGCAATCTGCGTGTTCCACCAGCGCTTCTCCACCAACACCCTGCCGAAATGGCCGCTGGCCCAGCCATTCCGCTTCCTCGCCCACAACGGCGAGATCAACACCATCACTGGTAACCGTAACTGGGCGCAGGCCCGTCGGACCAAGTTCAGCAATGATCTGATGGATCTGGAAGAGCTCGGCCCGCTGGTCAACCGTGTCGGTTCCGACTCCTCGAGCATGGACAACATGCTCGAGCTGATGGTCACCGGCGGCATCGACCTGTTCCGTGGCGTGCGGATGATCATTCCGCCAGCGTGGCAGAACGTCGAAACCATGGACCCGGATCTGCGTGCGTTCTACGAGTACAACTCGATGCACATGGAGCCGTGGGACGGCCCGGCCGGCGTGGTGATGACCGACGGTCGTTACGCGGTGTGCCTGCTCGACCGTAACGGTCTGCGCCCGGCGCGCTGGGTCACCACCACCAACGGCTTCATCACCCTCGCCTCGGAAATCGGCGTGTGGGACTACAAGCCTGAAGACGTGATTGCCAAAGGCCGTGTCGGCCCTGGCCAGATCTTCGCCGTGGACACCGAAACCGGGCAGATCCTCGACACCGATGCGATCGACAACCGTCTGAAATCCCGTCATCCGTACAAGCAATGGTTGCGCAAGAACGCCCTGCGCATTCAGGCGACCATGGAAGACAACGACCACGGTTCGGCTTTTTACGACGTCGATCAGCTCAAGCAATACATGAAGATGTACCAAGTCACGTTCGAAGAGCGCGACCAGGTCCTGCGTCCGCTCGGCGAACAAGGCTACGAAGCCGTTGGCTCGATGGGCGACGACACGCCGATGGCCGTGCTGTCCCAACGTGTGCGCACGCCGTACGACTATTTCCGCCAGCAGTTCGCGCAGGTCACCAACCCGCCGATCGACCCGCTGCGTGAAGCGATCGTGATGTCGCTGGAAATCTGCCTCGGTGCCGAGCGCAACATTTTCCAGGAGTCGCCGGAGCATGCCTCGCGCGTGATCCTCAGCTCGCCGGTGATTTCGCCGGCCAAGTGGCGCTCGCTGATGAACCTCGACCGTCCGGGTTTCGAACGGGCGATCATCGACCTCAACTACGACGAAAGCGTCGGCCTCGAAGCGGCAATCCGCAATGTCGCCGATCAGGCTGAAGAAGCCGTGCGCGCCGGGCGGACCCAGATCGTCCTGAGCGACCGCCATATCGCCCCGGGCAAGCTGCCGATCCACGCATCCCTGGCGACCGGTGCCGTGCACCACCGTCTGACCGAAAAAGGCCTGCGTTGCGATTCCAACATCCTCGTTGAAACCGCGACCGCTCGCGACCCGCATCACTTTGCGGTGCTGATCGGTTTCGGTGCCTCGGCGGTTTATCCGTTCCTCGCGTACGAAGTGCTGGGTGACCTGATCCGTACTGGTGAAGTGCTGGGCGACCTCTATGAGGTGTTCAAGAACTACCGCAAAGGCATCACCAAAGGTCTGCTGAAAATTCTGTCGAAGATGGGCATTTCGACCATCGCGTCGTACCGCGGTGCGCAGTTGTTCGAAGCCATCGGCCTGTCCGAAGAAGTCTGCGACCTGAGCTTCCGTGGCGTACCAAGCCGCATCAAGGGTGCGCGTTTCGTCGACATCGAAGCCGAGCAGAAAGCACTGGCCAGCGAAGCCTGGAGTCCGCGCAAGCCGATCCAGCAGGGCGGTCTGCTGAAGTTCGTCCACGGCGGCGAATATCACGCGTACAACCCGGACGTGGTCAACACCCTGCAAGCCGCCGTGCAGCAGGGCGACTACGCCAAGTTCAAGGAATACACCTCGCTGGTGGACAACCGTCCGGTGTCGATGATCCGCGACCTGTTCAAGGTCAAGACCCTCGACACGCCGCTGGACATCAGTGAAATCGAACCGCTGGAATCGGTGCTCAAGCGCTTCGACTCCGCCGGTATCTCGCTGGGCGCACTGTCGCCGGAAGCTCACGAAGCCCTGGCCGAAGCCATGAACCGCCTCGGTGCGCGTTCGAACTCCGGCGAAGGTGGTGAGGATCCAGCACGTTACGGCACCATCAAGAGCTCGAAAATCAAGCAGGTTGCGACTGGCCGTTTCGGGGTAACGCCGGAATACCTGGTCAACGCCGAAGTGCTGCAGATCAAGGTCGCGCAAGGCGCCAAGCCGGGCGAGGGCGGGCAACTGCCTGGCGGTAAAGTCAACGGTTTGATCGCCAAGCTGCGTTACGCAGTGCCGGGCGTAACCCTGATTTCGCCACCGCCGCATCACGATATCTACTCGATCGAAGACTTGTCGCAGCTGATTTTCGACCTGAAACAAGTCAACCCGAAAGCACTGGTTTCCGTGAAGCTGGTAGCTGAAGCGGGCGTCGGCACCATCGCCGCCGGTGTGGCCAAGGCCTATGCGGACTTGATCACCATCTCCGGCTACGACGGTGGCACCGGTGCATCGCCGCTGACCTCGATCAAATACGCCGGCGCACCGTGGGAACTCGGCCTCGCCGAAACTCACCAGACCCTGCGCGGCAACGACCTGCGCGGCAAAGTCCGGGTGCAGACCGACGGCGGCCTGAAAACCGGCCTCGACGTGATCAAGGCGGCGATCCTTGGCGCCGAAAGCTTCGGCTTTGGTACTGCGCCAATGATCGCGCTGGGCTGCAAATACCTGCGTATCTGCCACCTGAACAACTGCGCCACCGGCGTTGCGACGCAGAACGAGAAGCTGCGCAAGGACCACTACATCGGTACCGTCGACATGGTGGTGAACTTCTTCACCTACGTCGCCGAAGAAACCCGTGAGTGGCTGGCCAAGCTCGGCGTGCGCTCCCTCGAAGAGCTGATCGGTCGTACCGATCTGCTGGAAATCCTCGAAGGCCAGACCGCCAAGCAAAACCACCTGGACCTGACGCCGCTGTTGGGCAGCGATCACATTCCGGCGGACAAGCCACAGTTCTGCGGCGTTGAGCGCAACCCGCCGTTCGACAAAGGCCTGCTGGCCGAGAAAATGGTCGAGATGGCTTCGTCGGCGATCAACGACATGAGCGGCGCCGAGTTCGACCTGGACATCTGCAACTGCGACCGTTCGATCGGCGCGCGGATCTCCGGCGAAATCGCCCGCAAGCACGGCAACCAGGGGATGGCGAAAGCGCCGATCACCTTCCGCTTCAAGGGCACTGCCGGTCAGAGCTTCGGTGTGTGGAACGCCGGCGGTCTGAACATGTACCTTGAAGGCGACGCCAACGACTACGTCGGCAAAGGCATGACCGGTGGCAAACTGACCATCGTGCCGCCGAAGGGTAGCGTTTACAAAACTCAGGAAAGCGCCATCATCGGCAACACCTGCCTGTATGGCGCCACCGGCGGCAAGCTGTTTGCTGCTGGCACCGCAGGCGAGCGTTTCGCCGTGCGTAACTCCGGTGCCCACACGGTTGTGGAAGGCACTGGCGATCACTGCTGTGAGTACATGACCGGTGGTTTTGTCTGCGTTCTGGGCAAGACCGGTTACAACTTCGGCTCTGGCATGACCGGTGGTTTCGCCTACGTGCTCGATCAGGACAACACCTTCGTTGACCGGGTCAACCACGAACTGGTGGAAATCCAGCGGATCAGCGGCGAGGCGATGGAAGCCTATCGCAGCCACCTGCAAAACGTGCTGAACGAGTACGTCGCGGAAACCGACAGCGAGTGGGGTCGTGAACTCGCCGAAAACCTCGATGACTACCTGCGCCGTTTCTGGCTGGTCAAGCCCAAGGCTGCCAACCTGAAGTCGTTGCTTTCCAGCACTCGTGCCAACCCGCAGTGATATGCGCCTGAAGAGTTTGATGAGGTTTTAACAATGGCTGAACGTCTGAATAACGACTTCCAGTTCATCGATGTCGGGCGCAAAGATCCGAAGAAGAAACTGTTGCGTCAACGCAAGAAAGAGTTCGTCGAAATCTACGAACCGTTCAAACCCCAGCAGTCGGCCGATCAGGCCCACCGCTGCCTGGGTTGCGGCAACCCGTATTGCGAATGGAAGTGCCCGGTGCACAACTTCATTCCCAACTGGTTGAAGCTGGTGGCCGAGGGCAACATCCTTCAGGCCGCCGAGCTGTCGCACCAGACCAACACCCTGCCGGAAGTCTGCGGCCGGGTGTGTCCGCAGGATCGTCTGTGCGAGGGTGCCTGCACCCTTAACGACGGTTTCGGCGCGGTGACCATCGGTTCGGTCGAGAAGTACATCACCGACACCGCATTCGCCATGGGCTGGCGCCCGGACATGTCCAAGGTCAAGCCGACCGGCAAACGTGTCGCGATCATCGGTGCAGGTCCGGCGGGTCTCGGTTGTGCCGACGTGCTGGTGCGTGGTGGCGTGACCCCGGTGGTGTTCGACAAGAACCCGGAAATCGGTGGCTTGCTGACCTTTGGCATCCCCGAGTTCAAGCTGGAAAAGACCGTGCTGAGCAATCGTCGCGAAGTCTTCACCGGCATGGGCATCGAGTTCCGCCTGAACACCGAAGTCGGCAAAGACGTGACCATGGAGCAACTGCTCGCCGAATACGATGCAGTGTTCATGGGCATGGGCACCTACACCTACATGAAGGGCGGTTTTGCCGGTGAGGATCTGCCGGGCGTTTATGACGCACTGGACTTCCTGATCGCCAACGTCAATCGCAACCTGGGCTTTGAAAAGTCGCCGGAAGATTTCGTCGACATGAAAGGCAAGAAGGTTGTGGTGCTCGGCGGCGGCGACACGGCGATGGACTGCAACCGCACGTCGATCCGTCAGGGCGCCAAGTCGGTGACCTGCGCTTATCGTCGTGACGAAGCGAACATGCCCGGCTCGCGCAAAGAGGTGAAGAACGCCAAGGAAGAAGGCGTGAAATTCCTCTACAACCGCCAGCCGATCGCCATCGTCGGCGAAGACAAGGTTGAAGGCGTCAAAGTGGTCGAGACCCGTCTCGGCGAACCGGACGCCCGTGGCCGTCGCAGCCCCGAGCCGATCCCGGGCTCCGAAGAGATCATCCCGGCTGACGCCGTGGTCATCGCCTTCGGTTTCCGCCCGAGCCCGGCGCCGTGGTTCGAACAGTTCGAGATCCAGACCGACAGCCAGGGCCGCGTCGTTGCGCCTGAGCAAGGTCAGTACAAGCACCAGACCAGCAACCCGAAAATCTTCGCCGGTGGCGACATGGTGCGCGGTTCCGACCTGGTGGTGACGGCCATCTTCGAAGGCCGCAACGCCGCCGAAGGGATCCTTGATTACCTGGGCGTCTAAAAAACAACGCAATACTTTGTAGGAGTGAGCCTGCTCGCGATGGCGGTAGATCAGTCACCTGATGCATTGACTGATACTCCGCTATCGCGAGCAGGCTCACTCCTACAGTTGTTTTTGGGTGCTGCAAAATCTGCATTCCAACGCAATAAATTGACCCGATAGACAAAAGGCTGACCTGCATCCGTGCCTTTTGCGTCGCGCTCTGAGAAAATGCCCGCACTTTTTTTCCGGATGCCGACATGACTGCCCTGAAGAACGACCGTTTCCTCCGCGCCCTGCTCAAGCAACCCGTAGACGTCACCCCGGTGTGGATGATGCGTCAAGCCGGCCGCTACCTGCCGGAATACCGCGCCAGCCGCGCCCAGGCCGGTGATTTCATGAGCCTGTGCATGAATCCGGAATTCGCCTGCGAAGTCACGATGCAACCGCTCGACCGCTATCCACAACTGGACGCGGCGATCCTCTTTTCCGACATCCTCACCATCCCCGACGCCATGGGCCAAGGCCTGTACTTCGAGACCGGTGAAGGCCCGCGCTTCAAGAAAGTCGTCAGCACCCTTGCTGATATCGAAGCCCTGCCGATCCCTGATCCACACAAAGACCTCGGCTACGTGATGGACGCGGTGAGCACCATCCGTCGCGAGCTGAACGGTCGTGTGCCGCTGATCGGCTTCTCCGGCAGCCCGTGGACCTTGGCGACCTACATGGTCGAAGGCGGCTCGTCGAAAGACTTCCGCAAGACCAAAGCGATGCTCTACGACAACCCGCAGGCCATGCACCTGCTGCTGGATAAACTGGCGCAGTCGGTGACCTCATACCTCAACGGCCAGATCATGGCCGGCGCACAAGCGGTGCAGATCTTCGATACCTGGGGCGGCAACCTGTCGGCGGCGGCGTACCAGGAGTTCTCGCTGGCCTACATGAAGAAAATCGTCAGCGGCCTGATCCGCGAGCACGACGGTCGCAAAGTGCCGGTGATCCTCTTCACCAAGAACGGCGGCCTGTGGCTGGAAAGCATCGCCGAGGCTGGTGCCGACGCATTGGGCCTGGACTGGACCTGCGACATCGGCAACGCCCGCGCCCGTGTCGGCGACAAGGTTGCCCTGCAGGGCAACATGGATCCGACCGTGCTTTACGCAAAACCGGAAGCGATCCGCACCGAAGTCGGGCGCATTCTGGCAAGTTATGGCAAGGGCAGCGGTCACGTGTTCAACCTCGGCCATGGCATCACACCTGAGGTTGATCCGGAGCATGCGGGTGCGTTTTTGCGTGCGGTGCATGAGTTGTCGGCGCAGTATCACGAGTGATCGCCACACCATAAAAAACGCCCGGCTAAATGCCGGGCGTTTTTGTTTGCACGATTCAATGTCGGACACAGATCAATTGTAGGAGTGAGCCTGCTCGCGATAGCGGTGTGTCAGCCAGTACGTTCAGCGACTGACTCACCGCTATCGCGAGCAGGCTCACTCCTACAGGGTTTTTGTGTCAGGCTTTGACACTCTGCAGCGGCGGCAACTTCGCCAGCTTCAACGCCACCAGCAGCGCGATCAGCAACAGCGCACCAATAAACAGGCCTATGCCATTCCACCCGCCGAGATGCCAGAACACCCCGCCCGCCGTCCCGGCAATGCTCGACCCGGCGTAATAACTGAACAGATACAACGACGACGCCTGCCCCTTGGCCTTGGTCGCGCGACGACCGATCCAGCTACTCGCCACCGAATGCGCGCCAAAGAAGCCAAAGGTGAAAATCAGCATGCCGACAATCACCAGCAGCAGCGGCGTAAACATCGTCAGCGCAAGGCCGGCGAACATCAGCGCAATGGTCGCCCACAGCACTTTGCGTCGTCCCAGCTTGTCCGCCAGTGAACCAATCTTCGCCGAACTGTAGATACCCGACAGGTAAACCACCGACAGCAAGCCCACGAACACCTGATCGAGGTTGTACGGCGCCGCCAGCAAGCGATAACCGATGTAGTTGAACAACGTGACGAACGCGCCCATCAGCACGAACGCTTCAAGAAACAGCAGCGGTAAACCGGCATCGCGAAAGTGCATGGTGAAGCCGTCGAGCAAGCTACGCGGGTGCAGCGAACGCGAGCGGAAGTTGCGTGATTCCGGGAGGATCTTCCAGAACACCGCCGCGGCAATCATCGCCAGGCCACCGATCACCAGCATCGCCGTGTGCCAGCTGACGAAGTCGATCAACACACCGGTGATCAACCTCCCGCTCATCCCGCCAATCGCGTTGCCGCCGATGTACAAACCCATCGCCAGGCCGATGTGTTGCGGATGAATTTCTTCACTCAGATACGTCATTGCCACCGCCGCCAGTCCGCTCAGCGACAGCCCGATCAGCGCGCGCATGATCAGCACACCTTCCCAACTCGGCATCATTGCACTGGCCATGGTGCACAGCGCCGCCGCGAACAGCGCGGTCACCATCACCGGTTTGCGCCCGACCCGATCGGAAATCGGCCCGGTGATCAGCAGGCCGATGGCGAGCATGCCGGTGGCTACCGAGAGGATCAGGCTGCTTTGCGCCGCGTTGATTCCGTACTCGTGGGACAACAGCGGCATCATCGGCTGCACGCAGTACAGCAAGGCAAACGTCGCGAACCCGCCGCTGAACAGCGCCAGTACCGTGCGCATGAACATCGGTGTGCCTTTTTCGATGTAGATTTCTTGCAGCTCGGCGACGACATCGTCCGCCGCAGCGGGCGGGACTTCATGGGCAAGGGGCGCAACAGCAGTTTTCACTTCAGACCTCGGAGGGCACGGCCAGGCAGGCAATGAAAAAATCATATAGCTGGCTAATGTTTCTATCCAATATATTGTTCGACCTGTTTGATAGCTTTTACGACCTAATGGGATATCCATGGAATTTCGTCATCTGCGCTACTTCATCGCCGTCGCCGAAGAACTGCATTTCGGCCGCGCCGCACAGGTGCTGGGTATCTCCCAGCCGCCGCTGAGCCAGCAGATTCAGGCGCTGGAACAGGAAGTCGGCGCGCGACTGTTCGAGCGGACCAACCGTCGGGTCGAGCTGAGCGAGGCCGGTCGCTTGTTTCTCGAAGAAGCACGGCTGGTGCTGGCGCAGGTCGATAAAGCGGCGGACGTCGCGCGACGTGCGCAGTTGGGGGAATTGGGCGAGTTGAAGATTGGTTTTACCTCGTCAGCGCCGTTCAACTCGACGATTCCGCAGGCGATCTTTGCCTTTCGTCAGCGCTTCCCGGCGGTGCACCTCAACTTGCGCGAGATGAGCAGCACGATGGTCGCAGATGCGTTAGTGGATCAGTCGATCGAGGTGGGGATCATGCGCCCGCTGGGGTTGCCGGATTCGCTGAGCGTGGTCGAGTTGATGCGTGAGCCGCTGGTCGCGGTGCTCGGTTCCAAGCATCCGCTGGCGCAGGGCAGTGAAGAAGGGCTGTTCCTCTCGGCGCTGGCGCTGGAGCCGTTCGTGTTCTTTCCGCGCAGTTACGGCAGCGGGTTGTATGCGCAATTGCTCAGCCTGGCGCGGGATGCCGGGTTCAGCCCGCACTTCGCGCAAGAGGCTGGGGAGGCGATGACCATCATCGGTCTGGTCGCAGCGGGGCTGGGAGTATCGGTGCTGCCGGCGTCCTACCAGCGGATGCGCATCGATGGCGTGGTCTATCGACCGTTGCTCGATCCGGAGGCGGTGTCTGCAGTGTGGCTGGTACAGCGCAAGGATCAGAAATCGCCGATGGCAAAGGCGTTTGTTGACCTGCTCACGCGCAAGGTCGAGTCCGCCTAACAGATCGCAGCCTTCGGAAGCTCCTGCATTGATCCCTGTAGGAGCTGCCGCAGGCTGCGATCTTTTGATCTTGCCGTTATGGCAACCGCACCAGATCCCCCTTCAACGCCACCCGCGTGACAAAAATCCCTGCCCGGCACTCGTACGTATTCAAATCCTTGCGCACATGCTGGTCGTAGTAACTGACGATATTGACCACCGCATTCGCCCCGACCCGCTTGGCATCGGCCTGCAACTTGATCAGATTCGACTGCAGCACCCATTCGCAGGAATCGTGATCGCTCTTGTTGAAACCATTGGTGCTCAGATCACTGATCACACCACGGCGCAACAACTGCTGAGTGCCCTGCGGCCCGTTGCCGACCAGATAAAACCTCACACTGCCATCCAGCCGACCTGCGCGAATGGCATCCGACAGCACGGTTTCGAACGGCATATACATGAGGTTGGTGGCGTGGCTGGCGCTCGGCAGCAGAGTGAGAAGCGCGGCGGCAATCAGGGCTTTCACTTGCATGGTCATCTCCTTGACGGTGAAAGAGAAGCGCGGGCAGGCATGGTGCTGATGTGGTTTGAGGGAGTGTAGATGCTGCGTGTTCAGGTTGCAGGTTGAAGTCAGTAGCGAAACTTACATTTTCAGTAACGGAACAGCCTTAGTGAAAACTCCGTTTTTTGCGCAAAATCGGTTCTTTTCAGTGAGCGCAACGGATGCCACTTCGTTACCAGCCCAAGGAGGGCAGTGTGCTGATTTGTGATTTTAGGGGGTATGAAGTCCCTGAGATGGTCAAGATCAGACCCGTAGTTGTCATACGTAAACACAGGACTAACAGCTTGTTGGTAACCGTCGTGCCACTGAGTACTACGGCGCCCGATATCATGCTTGGTCACCACCTTGAACTCGCAAGTCATCTGCAGGGCGCCAGCCCCACATGCTGGGCAAAGTGCGACATGGTGGCGACAGTTAGCCTTTCTCGGCTTGACCGTATAAAAAGCAAGGATCGAGAAGGACGGCGCGTTTACCTGATTTCACATCTTGCAATAGACGAGTTTTCTGCGGTCAAAGCCGCCGTTAGACTCGCGCTTGGGCTGTAATGGCAGCAGGGGTGGCGCGGCAAGGCCAAACGCCAGCCGTTGTCCGGCAATCCAATTCAGGCAATACTGTGGGGGTTCCCGTAAGGGGCTTGTGAGACTCTGAGGATCCTGGGTAACCAGCCATCGCAGAGCCAGACAGGTAATCGGCCATGACAAGCCAACCTGTTTGTGAAAGGGCGCCCAAAGGCGCCCTTTGTCGTTTCTGGCGTTTACTGAACCTTCGCCAGGTCACCCTTCAACGCAACACCCGCCATGATCGCGCCGGCGTGGCATTCGTAGGTCTGCGCATCCTTGCGCTCGTTGCTCTTGTAGAAGCTGACGATGTTGGTCACGGCATTGGCGCCGGCGCTTTTCGCGGCCTGGTGCAGGCTGATGATGGCCGACTGTGCAACCCATTCGCAGGCTTCTGCATCGGACTTGTTGAAGGCGTTGGTCTTCTTGTTGGTCACGGCGCCGGGGCTGATGACGCTGACTTTGCCGGCCGGGGTGTTGCCGGCCAGATAGAACTTCACGCTGCCATCGATTTTGCCGGAGCGGGTGGCTTCGGCGACGGCTTTGTCGAATGGCAGGTAAACCGCCGTGTCACGGGCCTGGCTGACCGCAGGCAAGGCGCAGAGCAGCAGGGTGGTGATAGCAAGTTTCTTGAAGTGCATGGAGGTCTCCTTGACCTGGATTAATTCGGTTGTGACCAGCGGCGGAAAATCAACGAGGTGTTGACCCCACCAAAAGCGAAGTTGTTGTTCATCACGTAGTCATGGTGCATCTGACGGAATTCGCCGCGCAGATAGTCGAGCTTGCCGCAGTGCGGATCGACTTCCTCGAGGTTGAACGTGTGCACATACTGGTCGCGGTTCATCATCTCGATGCTGAACCACGACTCCAGCGCCCCGCAGGCGCCGAGGGTGTGGCCGAGGAAGCTCTTCTGCGAGCTGATCGGCATGCGTTCACCGAACAGGCTGCTGGTCGCCAGTGTTTCGGCAATGTCGCCCTGTTCTGTCGCAGTGCCGTGGCCGTTGACATAGCCGATGGCGTCCGGTGTCAGTCCGGCGTCTTCCAGCGCCAGTTCCATGGCGCGGCGCATGGTCACCTGCTCCGGGCGGGTGGTGTGCTGGCCGTCGGCGTTGCTGCCGAAACCGACGAGCTCGGCGTGGATGCGCGCGCCGCGCGCGAGGGCATGCTCCAGTTCTTCGAGGACCAGCATGCCGCCGCCTTCACCAATGACCAGGCCGTCGCGGCCCTTGTCGTAAGGGCGCGGACTGGTTTGCGGGGCATCGTTTTTCAGGCTGGTGGCGTACAGCGCGTCGAAGACCATGGCTTCGGTCGGGCAGAGTTCTTCGGCGCCGCCGGCGAGCATCAGCGGCAGGCGACCGAACTTGATTGCCTCGTAGGCGTAACCGATGCCCTGGCTGCCGCTGGTACAGGCGCTGGACGTCGGGATCAAACGCCCGGTGAGGCCGAAGAAGATGCTGATGTTGGCGGCGGTGGTGTGCGGCATCATCCGCACATAGGAGTTGGCGTTCAGCCCCTCGGCCACCGAATTGAGCAACATGTTGCCGAACGCTTTGATTTCGTCGGTGCTGCCGGTGGACGAGCCGCAGGCCACGCCCATGCGCCCGTCCTTGATCGATTCGTCGCCCAGCAGACCGGCGTCAGCCAAGGCTTTTTCTGCGGCACCGACCGCTAGCCGTGAAACCCGGCCCATGCTGCGCAGTTGTTTGCGTGTCCAGTGCGCGGGGACGACGAAATCATCTATAGGCCCAGCCAGGCGGGTGTTGAGTTCGCTAAAACGATCCCACTCGTCCATCCGGCGGATGCCGCTGCGGTTGGCCGCGAAGTTGCCGGCGATGGTTGCCCAGTCGCTGCCCAGCGAGGTGATGCCGGCCATGCCGGTGACGACGACGCGCTTCATCAGCACAAGCCTCCGTTGACCGCCAGAACCTGGCGGGTGATGTACGAGGCTTCCGCCGACATCAGGAAATTCACCGCACCGGCCACCTCTTCAGGGGTGCCCATGCGCTGCGCGGGGATCATTTTCATCAGTTCTTCCACCGGCACGTTGTCGTCGAGCATCGCCGTGTCGATCAGGCCCGGCGCGACGCAGTTCACGGTGATTTTGCGCTTGCCCAGTTCAATCGCCAATGCCTTCGCGGCGCCGATCACGCCGGCTTTCGAGGCGCTGTAGTTGACCTGGCCACGGTTGCCGATCAGCCCCGACACCGAAGTGATGCAAACAATGCGACCGGCGGCGCGGCGGCGGATCATCGGCATCATCACCGGGTGCAGGACGTTGTAGAAACCGTCGAGGTTGGTGCGCAAAACCACGTCCCAATCGTCGTCACTCAGGGCGGGGAATGCGCCGTCACGGGTCAGCCCGGCATTCAACACCACGCCGTAATAGGCACCGTGAGTTTCGACGTCGGCTTCGAGAATGGCTTTGCAGGTTTCGCGCTCGGCGACGTCGAATTGCAGAATCCGCGCCTTGCGGCCCAACGCTTCGATTTCAGCCTGCACGGCTTGTGCTTCGGCCATGCCGCTGCGGCAATGCAGGACGATATCGTGCCCGGCCTGCGCCAGACGCAGGGCAATAGCGCGGCCAATGCCACGGCTGGAGCCGGTGACCAATACGGATTCAGTCATCGTTCGACTCCTTTTTTTGTACAAGATAAGCAGCCGCTTGCGGCGGCCGAAACACATTCAATCGGGCAGTCGCTTCGATGCCGGGTGCGCTGATATGGCATTCGAAAACGCCCATGCCATTGTCATCTTCCAGCGAGCGAATGCCATGAATGGTCAATTCGCTCCCCGCTGGAAACGCGTCGACGTTGCACTCGAATTTGCGTGTGCCAAGCAGAAAACCCAATTCCACCGGATTGCCTTGCTGTCGCGCATGGCAACCGGCGAAGGCAGCGACGCTTTGCGCCATCAACTCGATGCCGACCCACGCCGGCAAGCTGCCGTCGGGCAAGTTGAACAAACCCTCAGGCCTGACCGTGAGCGTTGTATGGATCTGTTCCTCGTCGAAGCTTGTGATGCTGTCGATCAGGATCATGTCGCCCGCATGGGGCAGCAGCTCGGCGAGCGGCCAGTCAATCATGGGGCGTCTCCGATAATCAGGCTGACGTTGTTGCCGCCGAAGGCAAACGAGTTGCTCATCAGGTAGCGGGGTGCAATGGACGTCAGGCGTTCGTTTGCGGTCACCCACTTCAGAGGCGGCAGCGCCGGGTCGGCCTGGCCGTCCCAGACGTGCGGTGGCAAAACGTGAGCGGGATTGTCAGCGCTGAGGCTCAACCAGCAGAACGCGGCTTCCAGCGCGCCGGCAGCGCCGAGGGTATGGCCGCTCATCGGTTTGGTCGACGAACACGCCACGCCTTCGGGAAACAACGCCGCGACCGCCAGACTTTCCATGGCGTCGTTGTGTTGGGTGGCGGTGCCGTGCAGGTTCAGATAGTCGATTTGTGCAGCGTGCAGCTGGGCACGGCTCAAGGCTTTCTGCATCGCTTGCAGGGCGCCGCGACCGCTCGGTTCAGGCGCGGAAATATGGTGCGCGTCGGAGCTGGCCCCGGCACCGAGCAGGGCGATGGCCGGGCCGTCGCCCGGTTGTCTGCTCATCACGAACAGCACCGCGGCCTCGCCGATATTGATGCCGTTGCGATTAGCCGAAAACGGATTGCAGCGCTCGTCCGACACCGCTTCCAGCGATGAAAAACCGTTGAGAGTCAGTTTGCACAAACTGTCGACACCACCGCACAGCACCGCATCGCACAGGCCCAGATCCAACAGGCGTTGAGCGCTCATCAAGGCCCGGGCGCTGGAGGTGCAAGCGGTAGAAATCACATAGGTCGGGCCGCTGAGCTGCAGCCAGTCGGCGAGAAAATTCGCCGGCGCGCCGAGTTCCTGCTGGCGGTAGTCGTATTCGCTGGGGAATTGCTGCTCGCGGATGTAGTGCGCCAGCCCACGGCTGGCTTCGTCGATGCCCGAGGTGCTGGTGCCGAGCACCACGCCAATGCGCTCACGCCCGTAGGTGCGGATTGCCTGATCGATGTCATCGCGAATCTGCAGCGCGGCTTCGAGCAACAACTGATTGTTGCGGCTGCTCTGCTCGGCGAGTGCTGCTGGAATCGCTGCCAGTTCACCGTGCACGGCAGCCACCGGCAAATCACGCTCCACGACCCAGCCGGATTCGTGGCGCATGCCCGAGCAGTCGCCCGCGAACAGGTTACGGGCAACTTCAGACTTGTCGCGCCCCAGCGCACAAATGACGCCGAGGGCATTCAGATAAGCGGTCATGGCGTCGATTCACCGAGCGGAGAAACGCGATAGTGCGGGCCTTGGGGCAGGTTCAATTCGAAGCTCAACGGTTGTGCATAACGGATGTTCCAGCGCGCCGGCAGGGTACGTTGCCCAGCTTGTTGTTGCGCAGTGGGGTAATTGCGCAGCAATTCGCCGGACGGAGTCAGGGCGAACAACAGCGCAGCGAACAGTTCCCGGGCTTCCGGGTTCGGCGGCAGCAGACCATCGGCCTGCCAATGCCCATCGATCAGTTGCTGACGCGCCTGCGGGATACCCAGTGGATCCATCATCGACCAGCGGATGCCCGGGCCTTCGCGCTGGATCACCAGCAGCCAGTCCTGACGCTGATCCGCCTGATTACGTTCGATGTGCAGCTGCAGCGGTAGCGGCAGTGTTGGATTGCCCACCGGCAACGGGGCCTGGCTGGCGCAGGCACTCAGCAGAAAAAATACACCGATCATCACCAGTCGCAGCACTGCGGTCACTGTAGGAGTGAGCCTGCTCGCGATAGCGGTCATGGATTCACAATACAGGTTGGCTGACCCACCGCTATCGCGAGCAGGCTCACTCCTACAAGGATTTGTGTACATCAGGAAACCTCTGTCAGCGGCTTGCGCGCGACGACGTTGACCAACGTCTCTTCACGCTGCCCAAACGGCTTCGGCTTGCGTAACCCAAACCGCTCCAGCAAGCCAAAATCCTTCGACCGGCTCCACCACAGATACGGGTACGAGACGTTGCGCTCGGTAAAATCAAACCCTTGCCCGCGAATCATCTCCAGGTACTGCGCCGCACTCTTTTGCACGTGCATCGGATGGCGGAACAACCAGCGGATCACCCAGGTATCAATGTAGGCCTCGGTGGACTCGGCGAACAGCAGATACCCACCAGGCTTGAGCACACGATAAAACTCGGCCAGCGCTTTTTCCTGCTCGACCAGATGATGAAAGGTCTGGTGACAGAACAGCAGATCGACGCTGGCGTCCGGCACATTGAGCGTCGCGCAATCGCTGCCGATCAGTTCAACATCGAGACCCAGACGCGCCGCTTCTTCGCCGCTCAACTCAAGACTGTGCGGATCGGCGTCAATGCCGATCAAGCGCTGTGGCACGAAGGTCTGGCGCAGATGGGCGAACGACTTGCCCTGGCCGCAACCGGCATCGAGCAACACCGGGTTCTGTGGCAGCGATTCACTGAACAGCCCACGCAAATCGTTGATCGCCACGCGCAATACGTGATGCTGCCAGGTGTGGCTGCGCAGGAACCAGAAACCGAAGCGGGTTTCCTCGACGTAGCTGTCGCTCAAGTAGTTCATGTGGCGTCCTTTGCACAGAGTTCGGAGATCATTTTCAGACGACGCCGCGCTTCGCTGACGAACGGATTGCGCTCATCCCAGGCATAACCGGCGAGGATCGAGCAGATCATCCGGCGAATGTCTGCCTGACTGTCTTCGTAAAAAATCACGTCCTGAAAGGTGCCGGCGTACCAGCCCTCGACATAGCAGCGGAAGGTGTCGACGCCGCGCTTAAGCGGTTCGGCGAACTCGCTTTGCCAGTCGACCGTTTCGCCCTGCAACTGCCGATGCAGCACGGCAGCGGCCATGCTCGCCGAGCGCATGGCGATGGTCACGCCGGAAGAGAACACCGGGTCGAGAAATTCCGCGGCATTGCCGAGCAAGGCGAAGCCCGGCCCGTGCAAGGTTTTCACGTTGGCCGCGTAGCCACCGAGGGTGCGCGCCGGGGTGTCCCACACGGCGTTGTTCAGCACGCCGGCGAGGCTTGGCGTCTCGGCGATAAAGCTGCGCAGGCAGGCGTCGAGGTCGGCATCGCGACCGACGAAGTGTTCGGCGGCAGCGACCACGCCCACCGAACAACGACCGTTGCTGAACGGGATCGTCCAGAACCAGACATCGCGATGCTGCGGGTGGGTGGTGACGAGGATTTTTTCGCGGTCGAACCCCGGGTTGTCGATGTGATCTTCGACGTGGGTGAACACCGCTTGGCGCACCGGAAAATTCGACGGTGCTTCCAGATCGAGCAAGCGCGACAGCACCCGGCCATAGCCGCTGGCATCAAGGACGAAATCCGCTTCGACGCGGTATTCGCTACCGTCCTCGCGACGCACATCCAGCTGCGGTTTGGCCCGGTCGAAATCGACGCTGACGATGGCATCGCCATAGCGAATTTCGACGCCTTGCAGCGCCGCTTGATCGGCCAGCAGTTTGTCGAAATCGGCGCGCTGCACCTGGAACGTGGTCGGCTTGCCGTCGGTAAAGGTGTCGCTGAAATCGAACGCGCTGTAGCGCTCGCCCCAAGCGAAAGCCGCACCGGTCTTGCGCTGGAAGCCAGCGGCGTTGACGGCGTCAAGCATGCCGGCTTCTTCGACAAAGTCCAGGCAATGGCTGAGCAGGCTTTCACCGATGGAAAAGCGTGGAAAGTGCTGGCGCTCGATCACCAGGACATCGTGGCCCTTGCGCTTGAGCAACGCCGCAGCGATTGCGCCGGAAGGGCCGGCACCGATGATCACGACCTGACGGGATTCCATTTCAACGATTGGCACGCGAGCTCCGGGGCAAAGGGTTTTTCAGATTCATAGGCGCGCTGTGCAGGCCGATCAGGGCCGGTAGCAGCGTCGCGATCAGGCCCATCAGCATCAGCGCGAAATACAGCGCCGGGGTGATGAGCTGTTGTTGCAGCAGCAAATTGAGGAAGACGATTTCGCTCAGCCCACGGATGTTCAGCAGCACGCTCTCGCGCCAGCGGCTGGCGCCTGCGAACGAGGCGCCGGCCCAACCGAGGCCGAGCCAGTTGCCGAGCAGTTTACTGGCAATCGGCAAGAGCAGCAGCGTCGCCCATTGCGCCGCGCCGAGACTGGCCAAAGCGCTGTGCACATCGATTTGCACGATGCCGAAGGTGAGGATCAGCGGGATCGCGACCCACGTCTGCAAACGGCTCATCCAGCGCGCCGGCAACGGCAGCACCAGCGGCACTTTGAGTGCGGCCATGCACAGCAGATAGCCGATGCCGAAGATCAGCGCATTGAGTCTGTAATGCTCGGCCATCACCAACAGTGCGAAGAAGCCGAGGCTGTAGGTCAGCGGGCGGCGCACGCGGAACAGATGCAGCAACAACGGCACACAGGCGAGCCCCAGCGGTAGCAACAGGCTGCTCAGGTGCAGACTGCCTTGGGCGAGGCCGAACAGTGTCCAGCAGCTCAGATCGATGAGAATCGCGGTTTGCACCAGCCGCCGGGTGGCGGCGGGCGGGTAATCGATGTGACGCAGATACAGATACAGCACCGGGATCGCGGTAATCGCAAAGACCAGCCCGATTGCCAAAGAGCTGAGCCACGGTTGCGCAGGCAACAGCCAGTAAGCCGCTGCCAGACCGCAGACAAAGGGCACGACGAAGCTCGGTATGGCGATTTTCACACTCTGGCGATCCAGTTTCAGATCGATCACATCACTGAGGATATGCCCGAGGAGCAGGGCGAAACTCAGGCTGTAGAGGTTTTTCAGCCAGTCTGGAGCGATCAGTTGAGCGCCGCTGAGTTGCCAGCCCGGCTCGATCCAGAAATACATCAGCAGTGGCAAACCGAAGCTTGCGAGTAATAGTTGGCTGACAATCGGAATCAGACCGAAATGCCGACCGACACGGGTGGCCGTGACAAACAGCGCCAAGGCCAGCAGCCAAAAGGCAACGACCATCATGCTGCCGGCTCCCCGACAGTGGCACGGTGTTCGTGACGTCCGGCCCACGGTGCAAGCAGGAAGCTGAACGCCAGACCAAGGCTCACCGACAAACCGAAATTGCTGACGGCCGGCGTGCTCGACACTGCCAGCAGACCGAATGACAACCACGTCGTCACGGCGGCCAGCAACGTGCCGAGCAGGCTCACCGCCGCACCACCGACCTGCTCACGCATGAGGATCGCGTAGTCGACACTGATCGCCGTCACCAGCAGCAGACCGAACAGGCTGAACAGCGTCAGCGGCTGGCCGAGCCAGCCAAGACTGGCCAGGCTGCACAGCGCCGCCAGCAACGGCAGGGCAACGATGCGCAAGGCGCCGCCGAAGCCAAACGGCAGGATCAGCACCAGCACGATCAGCACGCAAGAGGCGAGCTTCAGTTCAGCCGCGCTGACCTGCGTGGCGGCGAACACTTCATTCAACTCACCGAGACGATCGACCAGCATCACCCCCGGCAAATCCAGGGCCTGTATTCGTAGCAGAGCAGGGTTGTTCAAGCCTTGCAGGCTGGTTATCGCCGCCACGCCGTCTTCGGTCGGCCCCAGCCAGAGCATGCGATAGGGTTCGCCGAGCGGGCCGGCGAGCGCGGTGTCGATGTCTTCGGCGGGCACGGTCTGCAACTGTTGCAACTCGGTTTGCAGCGCGGCGAGCGGCACGCCGAGTTCTAGCAGCGGCTGCCAGTATTGCGGCAACTTGTTCAGCGCTGCGCGCACCTCTTCTTGCTGGCTCGGCGGGCTGACCAGTTGATCGAGAGCCAGATAGCCTTGCAGCTTGTCGAGATTGACCAGTTGTTGCAGGCGATCGCTCAACGCGGCCTGACGTTCCAGCAGTTCTTGCTGATTGGCGCCGCGCACGAGGAAGAATTGACTGGTGGGCTGATAGCCGGTGATCCGCGCGATGGTCTGTGCTTCATCGGTCAGATGTTGCGGCGCACCGACCCACTGGCGGATGTCGTTCTTGCTTTGCAGTTGCACCAGACCGCCGACGCAGAAGGCGATCAGCAGCGCCAACAGCACCGGTGTGCGTACGCGCTCAAGGAGTTTTTCGCGCAGATCGACCAAGCGCTCGGCCAGATGCAGCGGCCATTGTGCGGGACGCAGTTCGACATTTTTCAGCAGTGCCGGCAGCAGGCACACCGCCGACAGATAAGCGCCGAGCAGCCCGGCGGCGGAGAACACCGCGATTTGCGTCAGCGCCGGGAACGGCGTCCACGCCAGCGCCAGATAGCCGATGGTGCTGGTGATCAGGCTCAGGGTCAGCCCGGGCAAGGTCAGACGCAAGGCCGGCCAACTGCGCCACGGCTTCAGGCTCCAGCTCTTCGACAGGTAGTGCAGCGGGTAATCCACTGCCACGCCGATCAGGCTGGAGCCGAGTACCAGCGTCATCACATGCATATGGCCGAACAGCGCTACACAGGCCACCGCGCCGAACAGCATGCCGACCAGCACCGGCACGAACGCCAGCAGCACGCGCCAGCGACGAAACGCCAACAGCAGCAACAGCAGAATGCCGACAGTGGCACCGCCGCCGACCCAGGTCATCTCGCGTGTCGCTTGCTGCTGACCGTTGGCCGCGTACAGCAGGCCACTGGCGGCAAGCAATTGCACGTCGGCTTTCGCCGCTTGTTCACGGCTGTGCTTGAGCAGATCGGCCACTTGCAGCGGCAGGTTCATGTCGAAGGCATTGCCGGTGGTGCGCGCACGCAGCATGACCCAGCTCTTGCCGTCAGCATCGGCAACCAGTGCGCCGCTGCCGATGTCGAGTTGCACCGAACCATGCTGTGGCTGGCTGTTCTGGATGCGTGTGGTCAGGCCCAGCCAATCATCCTGATTCGGCACCAGACTGAACCCTGTGAACGGGTCGAACAGCGCCTGCACTCGCTGATGGATGAACACATCGGGATGTTCGGTGAGCAGTTGCTGATCGTCCGTCGACAACATCGCCAGGCGCCCCAGCAGCAGTTGCGTGCGCAGGGCCGGCAGGTCCGCTTGCAGGTTCCACTGCACTTTTTCGAACAGGCCGCTGGCCTGCCACTGTTCACCCAGCGTCTGCGCCATGGCCACGGCTTGCTGGCGATCGGCGTGGCCGACCAGCACCAGCATTTCGCGGTTGAGCGGTTCCTGCATACGCTGTTCGGCACGCAGTTCGAGAGCGTCCGGATTAGTGCCGGGTACCAGTTCCATCAGGTTCGCCGACAGCGGCGCACCGTCGCGCCACTGCCAGCCCGCCAGTGCGACGACGGCCAGCAGCAGGATCAGAAACAGCCAGGGCAGCCTGCGTTCACTCGGCAAAGTCATGTTGCTCCGCGTCGCTCAATGGTTGCCCGGCGGTGCTGTCCTGCATGCGCAGCACGGTGCTGTCGCCTTGGGTTTCCAGCAGTTCGATGGTTTGCACCAGCGTGCTGCCGTCAATGTTGATCTGGTTGAACACTTGCTTGAGCAACACCGAACGCGGTGTCAGCGTGAGTTTCCACTGCTGCGCGTCGCCGCTCAGGGCCAGTTCGAAATCCCGTTGCAGGCCGCTGCTGTCACCTTGCAACACGGCAAGGAACAAGCGGTTCTGCTCGGCCCCGGCGCTCTTGTTTGGCAGCAGCTGCCAACCATTGCCGTCACGGCGGGCGATGCCTTTGGCGCTGATGCGATAGTCCTGTTGCAGCGGGGTTTTCAGCAGCCACAGCAGGCCGTGATTTTTCGCCAGGACGAAGCTGCCCTTGCTGATCAGCGGTTGCGGCAGGGCGCGCAGGTGTTTTTCCTGGATGAACTGGCCGTGGATCACCTCCGGTTTCGCCAGTTGCTCACTGAGCTGTTGCAGGTCGAAGGCGTTGGCCAGTGTCGACATCGCCAGCAGCGCCAGCGCGCTCAGGCTTTTAGCAAAAACATTCATCGCAGCATCCTTTCCACGGCATCGGTGAAGACTTTTGGCGACGCCAGCTGCATCTCGCGGCTGCTGACTTCGACGGCGACCTGCACCGAGCTGGCGCGGGTCAGGCGCTCGCCGCTGTGCAGGTCGGTGATCAGATAGTTGATCTTCAGGCGGTTTTCCCATTCGACCAGACTGGCGCGCACATTCAGGCGCTGGCCAAACACCGCGCCGCGTACGTAACGCAGTTGCAGGTCGATGATCGGCCAAGCGAACCCGGACTCGACCATGTGCGTGTAGTTGTGGCCGATCTTGTCCAGCAGCGCGCACCGCGCCACTTCGAGGTATTTGACGTAATGGCCATGCCAGACCACGTGCATGGTGTCGACGTCGAAAAACGGCACGAGGATTTCAGTGTCGGCGTGAAGCACTCCGGCGCTACGCATGCAGCCTCCAGTGTTGCGCGGCGATGCGTTGCAGACACAGGCGCAATTCGCCTTCCAGTGCGCGGTCTTCGATGACTGGCGGGAAGTCCTTGGCCAGTTCCTCGTGCATCGCCGCCAGCGACGGCGGCAACGGTCGCGCGTCTTCGGCCTGACCGCGCAGCCATACGCCTTGGTTGGCGGCGAGCAGGGTGGCGGCGGCGACCTGTTCGGTCAGCTCCAGCACACGAATCGCATCGCGGGCGGCGATGGTGCCCATGCTCACCTTGTCCTGGTTGTGGCACTCGGTGGAGCGCGAGAACACGCTGGCCGGCATGGTGTTTTTCAGCGCTTCGGCGGTCCAGGCGCTGGTGCCGATCTGCACGGCTTTGAAGCCGTGGTTGATCATCGCGCGATCCGCTGGCGCGCCAGACAGATTGCTCGGCAGACCATGGTTGTAACGCTCATCGACCAGCAAGGCGAGCTGTCGATCCAGCAGATCGGCGACGTTGGCCACCAGATTCTTCAGGCTGTCCATGGCGAACGCGATATGGCCGCCGTAGAAGTGCCCGCCGTGCAACACGCGCTCGGCTTCGGCATCGATGATCGGGTTGTCGTTGGCGCTGTTCAGTTCGGTTTCGATGAACGAGCGCAGCCAGTTCAGGCTGTCGGCCAACACGCCGAGTACGTGCGGGGCGCAGCGCAGCGAATAGCGATCCTGCAAACGATGCAGCGGCGCAGTCGGCGCGTCGATCGCCAGATCCTTGCGCAGCCACGCGGCGACCTGCATTTGCCCCGGGTGCGGTTTGGCGGCGAACAGGCGTTCGTCGAAGTGCTCCGGGTTGCCTTGCAGCGCGACCACGTTGAGCGCGGTGATGCGCGTGGCCAGTTGCAGCAGGTAGTCGGCGCGGGCAAAGGCCAGGCACGCGAGGCCAGTCATGACGGCAGTGCCGTTCATCAGCGCCAGCGCTTCTTTCGGGCGCAGCACCAACGGAGTCCAGCCGAGTTCGCGGTGCACATCGGCAGCCTGGCGGCGCTCGCCACGGAACATCACTTCACGTTCGCCGGAGAGGGTGGCGGCAACGTAGGACAGCGGCGTCAGATCGCCGCTGGCGCCGACCGAACCTTCTTCGGGAATCAGCGGCAGAATGTCGTATTCGAGGAACGCGTGCAGACGCTCCAGCAGTTCCACGCGCACCCCGGACACGCCGTGGCACAACGACTGCAACCGCGCCGCCAGCACCGCGCGGGTGGCTTGCGCGTCGAGCAGTTTGCCCAGGCCGCAACCGTGGAAGGTGTAGAGATGACGCGGCAACGCTTCGACGTGATGCAACGGCACTGCGACCACGCAGGAGTCGCCGTAACCGGTGGTCACGCCGTAGATCACGCCTTCCTTGTCCAGCAGCGAATCGAGGAACCGCGCGCCCTTGGCGATGCGCTCGCGATACTCGGCGTCGCTCTGCAGTTGCACGGGCGCCTGACGGTTGGCCAGGGCCAACACGTCTTCGATGCGCAAAGGGCGTTCGCCGAAGGTTACCGGCTCATGGGTTGGCGTCGTCATCGGTCTTCCAGAAAGGGTAAAAGTTGAACCATTGTTGCGGCGCTTCGAGGCAATAGTGACTCAGGCGCTGCGCATAGCGGGTGGCCCACTGATGAATGACCTGCTCGCGCTCGCTGCGCTTCCACACCACGGCGTCGGCGAAGGGCTCGAGGGTCAGGCGATAGTGACCGTCCGGTTGTTTCAGGCACATCAGCAGATTGACCGGGCATTTCAGCAGACCGGCCAGCAGCCACGGGCCCTGCGGAAATGGCGCCGGATGGCCGAGAAAGTCTACGGTGACACTGCGCCCGCCGTGCAGCGGCACGCGGTCGCCGGCAATCGCCAGCCACTCGCCGCGCTCCAGGCGTTCGTGCAGTTGCAGCATGATTACCGGGTCGAGTTCGCTGACCTGAATCAGGCGCAGATTGGTCGCCCCGGCTTCGCCGAGCAGGCGGTTGAATTGCTCGGCGTGCTTGGTGTGCACCAGCACATTCATGGTGACCTTTTCGCCGATCTCCGCCAGTGCGCGGCAGACTTCGAGATTGCCCAGGTGTGCGCCGACCAGCAGTTGCCCGCGACTGCCGCGCAATTGATTGCGTAACAATGCCGGGTCAATGATTTCGATCTGTTCGATGCTCAGCTTGCCGTTCCACACGTCGAGTTTGTCGAGCATCGAGTCGGCGAAGGCCATGAACTGGCCGAACACCCGCCAATGCGTCGGGCGCAAATCCTCGCGCTGATTCCAGTCGGCCAAGCGCTGCTGGTATTGCCAGGCACTGCGCCGGGCGGTGCGACCGAACAGGAAAAAGTACAGGACGATGCCGTACAGCAACGGGCTGAGCAGGCGTCTGCCCAGTACCTTGGCGGCGAACGCGGTGAATTTCATCAGCAGGAAGCTGCCGCGTTCTTCGCGGTCAGCCCAATGCTTCTTGTCGACCTCGTTGGTCATGCTCGCCACCGTCGCCAGAGGATCAGCGGAAAACGCAGCAACATGCCGAAGAACAGCCGCGTGTGCATGCTTGAAATCAGCGCGTTGTCGTGGAACAGGCGGAAGTGCGACACGCCGTCCAGCGGGTAATGCACGCTGGTCTGCAACCAGCGCATCGGCTGATTGCGCCACGACAGGCGCACGAGAATGTCCGAATCGAAATCCATGCGCTTGCCGATTTTTGCCGAATCAATCACCGCCAGCGTCGAGGCCAGTGGATAAACGCGGAAACCGCACATCGAGTCGCGGATCTGCAGCGACAGTGTGTTGATCCAGACCATCATGTGGGTCAGGTAGCGTGCGTACAAGCGGCCTTTTGGCACGCTTTCATCGAACAGCGGATAACCGCAGATCAGCGCCTCGGGATGGGCGCGGGATTCATCGACGAAACGGGCGACATCGTGCAAATCGTGCTGACCGTCGGCGTCGACCTGCAGTGCATGGGTGAAGCCCAGCAGCGCGGACTCGCGCAAACCGGTCATCACTGCACCGCCCTTACCCTGATTGGCGGTGAGGCGTACCAAATGCACCTTGTCGCGCTCGGCCAGAGTATCGAGCACCTTCGCGCAGGATTGTGTGCTGGCGTCGTCCACCAGAATGCACGGCAGGCCTTGGGCGAGCAGAGCGTCGACCACAGTGGTAATCGCGGTTTCGTGGTTGTAAACCGGGATAACGGCGCAGGGATTATGCATATCGACGATCCCTGTAGGAGTGAGCCTGCTCGCGATTGAGTGCGTAGCACTCACCAAGGTCAATCATGCTCTACACCCAAAAGAATCCGCCCACTGGAACAGGTCGCCGTGTCATTGCGATAAGCGAAATACAGTTTGCTGCGTTCGGGATCAAAGCGCAGGTGCAGCTGGATTTCATCGCCGGGGCGCACCAGTTGCTGGAATTTCAGCACTTCCATCCCGGCAAACGGGCCAGTCAGGTTGAGCAATTGGCGACCGAGGTTCAGCGCCCATTCCACCTGCACCACGCCTGGTAATACCGGGGCTTTAGGGAAGTGCCCACTGAAATAGGCCAGATCCGGCGGTACGCTGAGTTGCAGGCTCCACTCGCCATCGGTTTCGACCTGCTCCAAGACTTCCGGCGCTTTCGGACGTGGGGCTATCAGTAACGCTTCGACGTCGGCTTGAGGCAGTTTGCCTTGGCTGTTCAGCGGCAATTGCCGCACCAGCCGCCAGCGCCGCGGCAGGGCCAGCGCTTCACAGTGCTGGCTCAGATGCTTGCGCAGGCCTTCAGTCAGGCTGCGCCGGCCGTGTTCGCGCAAGGCAAACAGACCCGAGTCGCTGAGGACCAGCAAGGCGCCCAGCGACGCACGGTTTTCCTGCACCACACCCAGACGCGCTTCGGCGACCCAGTCATGAGCGACCAGGGCTTGTTCGAGCATCGGCAGGGAGATGCGTTTCTCTTCGAGTTTGACGATCCGGTCCAGCCGTCCGAGCAGTTCGAAGCGGCCATCGGCGGCGATTCGCGCGGCATCGGCGGTGTGCTCGATGTGTCCGGCGGGCAGGTAGGGCGAGGCGACCAGCAGCGCACCGTCGTTGTCCTGGCTCAGTTCGACACCGGCAAACGGTTGCCACAGCGGCTGGCCCTGACGCCAGGCGATACCACCTGTTTCCGAGCTGCCGAGGATTTCGGTCGGCCACTGTTGCAGGCGTTGCTGCAGGCTTTGCGCGGCGTCTGCCGGTAGCGCGCCGCCAGAGGAAAACACCCGGCGCACGGCGCTGAGGGCAGGCCAGTCAAGGTTATCGCCCATACGCTTGAGCAACGCCGGGCTGGCGACCCAGGCGAAGGCCGCATGCTCGCGGCTGGCGCGCTGCAAGTCTTCAGGGAATGCCAGTTGCTGGCGTACGAACGGGCGCCCGGCGCACAACGGCCACAACACCCGAAAGAGCAAACCGTAGATGTGTTGGGTGGCGACGCTGCCGATGATGCACGCTTCACCAATATCCGCGCCCCACAGCTGTTCCAGCGCTTCGACCTCGTTGGCCATTTGGCGCAGGGTCTTATCGATACGCTTGGGTTCGCCACTGGAACCGGAGGTGCACAGGCTCAGGCTGCACTGGTCGAGATCCAGTTCGGCAGCGAGCAATGCCGGCTGATAAAGGTCTTTGAGCTGTGCATCATCGGGGCGATCGGTCAGCCACAGATCGACCTCAGCCGACCAGCGCTGACGCGTTTGCGCCTGCAAGTCGGTCGGCAGCAACACGCTGGCACCTGCGCGCCAAGCACCGAGCAGTGCGACGGCCAGTTCGGCGGCATCTTCCAGGTGCACGGCGAGGCGCTTCACGCCCTGCGCTTGCAGGCCGGCGGCGACGCTCAACGCCTGCTCGCACAGTTGCGCGTGATCGAGTGCCGGCGCAGCGCAGATCGTTCGTGCCGGCACAGTCTTGAGCAACAGCTGCTCAAGTTTTATCCAGTTCATGTACGGCCTCTTACCCGTTGTCGTATCAGCCATTCAATGGCAAACATCAGGCCGATCAATCCATAGGAGATCAGGCCGGTGTACAACATCCACCAATTCAGCGGCGCCCACAGGGTCAGGAGGGCGGCGCACAAACCGTTGCAGAAGAAAAACACGCTCCAGGCCACGGTGACCTTGCGTGTGTAGCGAATTGCGATGTCCGGCAGTTCTGGCTCACGCAGGCGCGCCAGGCGTTCGACCATTGGTGGGCCGTATTTCAGGCTCAGGCTGAACAGCACCAGCATGAAGCCGCTGATCAGCACCGGATACCAGCGCAGCAACAGCGGGCTGTCGAACAGTGCCAGCAACAGGCAAAACACGATCGCCACGCAAGCCATCCACAGGCTGCCGGGCTTGCGCTCGCCGGTCAGCGCTCGCGCCAGCCACAGGCTGCCGAGCAACAGGCCGAACTGCCACGGAGCAAAATGCTCCATGCCGAAATACACCGCAAAGGGGTACAGCAGACCGGCCAGCAGCAGGCCGAGGCCGATCAATCGGCTCATGCGGCCGGTTGAACCAGACGGTAAACCGCCTCGACCACGTCACCGACCGTGCGCACTGATTTGAATTCTTCAGCGGCAATTTTCTTGCCGGTCTGACGCTTGATGTGGTCGATCAGATCGACCGCATCGATGCTGTCGATTTCCAGATCCTGATACAGGTTGGAATCCAGGCTCACACGGGCCGGATCCAGTTCGAACAGCTCGACCAGGGCATCGCGCAGGGTGTTGAAAATGTCGTCACGAGTTTGCATGGTCCGGTCTCAAGCTGCTTTTTTTGCCGTGACGAAGGCCGCAAGGCTCGCCACGTTAGTGAAATGGTTGCGGGTGTCTTTGGCGTCGGCGTCGATTTTGATGCCGTACTTTTTCTGGATCGCCAGACCCAGTTCCAGCGCGTCGACGGAATCCAGGCCCAGGCCTTCGCCGAACAGCGTTTGTTCATCGCCGATGTCGTCGACGCTGATGTCTTCGAGGCCGAGGGCGTCGATGATCAGCAGTTTGATGTCACGATTCAGATCGCTCATCTTCGGCGAGCTCCTTAATAAAGTAAGAGTGCAAATAATCGTTGAGCTTGCGCGAGGCTTGCGGTGCAGGCCCCTGCGCGGCGAAGGCTTGTGGGTCTATATCGGCCCCGACGCGAAAACTGAAGTGCACGCGGCGAGACGGGATCCGATACCACGGTTCGGCTTTGGTCAGCGTGGTCGGGTTGACCTTGATGATCACCGGGGTGAGGATTTTCGCACCGCGCAGGGCAATCGCCGCCGCCCCCCGATGAAAGGCCGGTGGCTGTCCCGGCTGGGTGCGCGTGCCTTCGGGGAAAATGATCAGCGTCTGGCCGTTTTGCAGGGATTGGGCGGCGGCATCGAGCATGTCCATGCTGCCGTCGTTGCTGATGTATTCGGTGCTGCGCAGCGGCCCGCGAGTGAAGGGGTTTTCCCACAGGCTTTTCTTCACCACGCAATTGGCCTGGCGAACCAGACCGATGAGGAATACCACGTCGATCAGTGACGGGTGATTGGCGATGATCATTTGTCCCGGACGACCGAGGCGTTCGGCACCTTGAATGTCGTAGGTCAGCACGCCGGTGCGAGCCATGAACCGCACGAAGAACCAGAACAGCCGACTGACGGTCTGCCGCGCACGCTGACGATGCCGGAGCGCGTCACCGGGCAGGCAGCCCAGCAGCGGGAACACCAACACGCGCAGGCACAGCCCGCCGAGCCCGAACAGGGCGAAGCTTGCGGCGGTGGCCAGCAGGCGCCAGTAATAGGCGTCGCGGTTTTTCTCGGTTACAGGCTGCGTTGCCAGGTCCATACGCGATTTTTCCAGGCATGTTGGCAAAGGGGTTGCTGGCCGAGCAGGGTTCGCAGCAGATTGAGCGCGTGGGGCCAGTGCGCGTTGGACAGTGCTTCTGTGGTGCTGTTCAGGGTCAGCCGCCAGTCGGTACCGGGGGTGAGCAGCAGGCCTACGGCGTACGGAAACGGCACGTCATCGATCCACTTCGAGTAGGCGACGGGCGGCTGTTCTTCGGTGATCACCAGCAGCACGGCGGGGGCGCCCTCATTCAACAGGGCAGCGGCTTCGAGCATGCCGTGTTCGAGGCCGTCGCCCGCCGCAGCGAGGGCGGTCATTTCGCTGGTCTCACCGCGCATGATCGACCACAGGCCGATGATCGCGTTGTGCACCGAGAGGCTGAACTGGGTCGGCGACAGCGGTTGCTCGGTCGCCAGATCGCTGAGGATCTCGTAAGTGCGCGGGGTTTCACCATGACGCGAAACGAACACCAGCGGCAGATTCTCCCGTCCGTCGGCCAGAGGCCAGCCAACGCTGAATGCCATGCGTGCCAGTCGGCTGAGGCGACGGCGCTGCATGGCCGGCAAAAACGACACATCGGGCGCGGCATCACTGCTCTGGAGCACCACCGGTTGTCGGCTCCAGGCCTGCCAGGCGTCCACGCTGTCGAGCCCGGGGGCCCACGCGCGCCATTGGGCGATGTTGAAGTTGATCACGGACATTCATCCCGCCCCTGCGGGCTTGTATTGACGCGTTGAATCACCAGAACCGCGACGGGCGTGGCGTGGCGCTTGGCGCCGAGTGGCGCGCATTATCCCGGTGCGACGAGTGTGTAGCAAATGCTGGTTACATTTTGTGCAACGAAATGTACCGATTGGTTCGCGGTAAAACTGTCATTTGGCCATTATCCAGATTGTCAGCGGCTTGTCTGTCGGGCATGGCGAAGATCAATGACAGTTTCTGCGTCGCGCATGCGGCGATATTTGCACCGGACTTTGTAGTCCGTGTCCGTGGAGGTAGCGAACCGAGGCCACGCGCATCTACACTCGGTCATTCTTTGATACACGGAGGTTTGGTCATGCGGCGCGTGGTGTTCAATCAGAAAGGTGGCGTAGGCAAATCCAGCATTGCCTGCAATCTGGCGGCGGTCAGCGCCAGCGAGGGTTATCGCACGTTGTTGGTGGATCTCGATGCCCAGGCCAACTCCACTCAGTATCTGACCGGGCTCACCGGCGATGACATTCCGATGGGCATTGCCGACTTCTTCAAGCAGACGCTGTCCTCGGGGCCGTTCTCGAAGAAGAATCAGGCGGATATCTACGAAACCCCGTTCGACAACCTCCATATCATCACCGCCACCGCCGAATTGGCCGACCTGCAGCCCAAGCTTGAGGCCAAGCACAAGATCAACAAGCTGCGTAAGTTGCTGGATGAGTTGTCCGAGGATTACGACCGGATCTACCTCGATACCCCGCCGGCGCTGAATTTCTATGCGGTATCGGCGCTGATAGCTGCTGATCGCGTGTTGATTCCCTTCGACTGCGACAGTTTTTCACGGCAGGCCCTGTACGGTCTGATCGCGGAAATCGAAGAGTTGAAGGACGACCACAACGAAGGTCTGGAAGTCGAAGGTATCGTGGTCAACCAGTTCCAGGCCCGGGCCAGCCTGCCTCAACAGATCCTGGATGAACTGATTGCCGAAGGTTTGCCGGTACTGCCGGTGTATCTGACCAGTTCGGTGCGCATGCGTGAATCGCACCAGGCCAGCATGCCGCTGATCCACCTCGATCCGCGCCACAAGCTGACCCAGCAATTCGTCGAGTTGCATAACCTGATCGAAGGGCACTGATCTCTTGAGCTACGCAGATCCCCTGTAGGAGTGAGCCTGCTCGCGATGGCGTCCGTCCAGCCAACATCTATTTGACTGACGCAGCGCCATCGCGAGCAGGCTCACTCCTACAATTGGTTCGGTGGTGGGTCAGATGCCCTGGCTACGCAGCCACGCCATCAATTGCGGCAGCGGGAATGCGCCACTCTGCCGCGCCACCTCGCGGCCGTTCTTGAACAGAATCAGGCTCGGAATCGAGCGAATCCCCAACTGCGCCGACAACTGCTGATTCGCCTCGCTGTCGAGCTTGGCCAACCGACACTTGCCCGCCAACTGTGCCGCCGCCTGCTCGAACACCGGCGCAAACGACTTGCACGGCCCGCACCACTCCGCCCAGACATCCACCAGCAACGGCAAATCACCCTTGATCTGGCTGGCGTAATCGCCTTGCTTGAGTTCGAACGGTTTGTTCAGCAGCACAGCGGATTTGCAGCGTCCGCACTTAGGCTGGTCCGCAAGGCGTTCGGCGGGGATGCGGTTGAGGCCATTGCAGGAAGGGCAGGGGATGAAGAGTGGGGTGGTCATGAGCGAAATCCGGAATTGAGCTGATAACACCTAGTTGGAGACGTTTGCTCATATTTTCAATCGTGCAGGCTCTCGCGTTGTGCCTAGTCTGAAGGCGACCAGGCGAGCCCGTTGGTCTGCTTAGCTGTATCGCAACTTGCGATATTTTTGGTTTGTGATTAACTCCCCATAGCAAAATGCGATAAGGATGTTGCATGCATGTCATCACTGGAAAACGGATACGAGAAGCTAAGAATAAATGGCCGGCAGCCGCTAGTGCGCTGGATCACTGGCTTGAAGTGGCAAAAGGATGCAAGCCAACAGACTTTGCAATGATGAAGGCACTGTTTCCCGCTATCGATAAGGTGGGAGATTTTCATGTTTTCGATATTGGCGGTAACAAACTGAGGCTGATTGCCTGCGTCAGATATCGACCTCAAAAGCTGTACATCAAGCACATATTGGATCATCGCGAATACGACCGCGGCAAATGGAAGGAGGGAAGGGCATGAGTGTTCTGATCAAAAAAGCTGCCGAGCACTGGGAGTTCGTTTCGCCGTTGCTGCGCAAGCCGAAAAACGAAGACGACTACGACGCGCTGGTTCAGGCACTTGACGAGTTGCTTGAAATGACTGGCGATGACGAGTCTCATCCGTTGATGAGCTTGGTGGATATCATTGGTGACTGGATTGAAGAATGGGATCAAACGCATCACCCGGTCCCAAAACCTCCGGGTTTTGAAGTATTGGGATATCTGATGCGTGAGCATGGTTTGACCCAGAGCGACTTGCCTGGAGTGGGCACTCAGTCAGTCGTCTCTGAGATCCTGAGCGGCAAGCGGCAACTAAACCTGCGACAGGTTCGATGGTTGGCTGAGTACTTCAAGCTGCCTGTAGACGTGTTTATCTAGGTCGCCTCAGGAAGAACAACTGATCTCCAAGTGCTTGCCCCACTCCGGCGGCCGCTCGGCATAACCGTCCATCCCCGGCTGCTCTTCAAATGGTTTGCTCAGCACCGCGTGCAGCCGGCGTACTTCTGAGTAATCCCCTTGCTCTGCCGCGTCGATGGCTTTTTGCGCCAGGTAATTGCGCAGGATGTACAGCGGATTGACCGCGTGCATGCGGGTGCGGCGCTTTACCTGATCGGCGTCGCCATCGCGGGCGACTCGGGCGACGTAGCGCTCGCCCCAGGCATCGAAGCCTTGGATGTCGACGAAGTCATCACGCAACCGGGCGACGGCCTGTTCGGCCGATTCTTCACCGAGACGGCGGAAGAACAGCGTGTAATCGACGCCGCTGTTCTGCATCAGTTGCAACAGGTCTTCCAGCAGCTTCTGGTCATCGTCCTCGGCCGTGGTGAAGCCGAAGCGGCGGCGCATCAGGTCGAGGTAGTGCGCCTGAAACAGCGGCAGATACAAGCCGAGGGTTTCGCGCAGGGCTTCAACGCTGATGAACGGCGTCAGTGCCTGCGCCAGCGCACTGAGGTTCCACTGGCCGACCGGCACCTGATTGCTGAACGAGTAGCGGCCCTGATCATCGGAGTGGTTGCAGATGAAATTGGCGTCGAAGTCGTCGAGGAAGGCGAACGGGCCGAAGTCGAAGGTGATGCCGAGGATCGACATGTTGTCGGTGTTCATCACACCGTGGCAGAAGCCGTAGGCCTGCCATTTGGCGATCAGTCCGGCGTTGCGTTCGACGATTTCGCGGAACATCGCCAGGTACGGTTCCGGCTGTTCCAGACATTCCGGGAAATGCATCGCCAGCACGTGTTCGCCGAGTTCTTTCTGCTGCTCGGGGCGCTTGGTGTAATAGAAGTATTCGAAGTGGCCGAAGCGGATGTGGCTCGGCGACAGACGCAGCACCATGGCCGCGCGTTCCTGCTTTTCGCGCCAGACCGGCGTATCGGAGCCGATCACGCAGGCTGCCCGTGAGGACGGAATGTTCAACGCGTAAAGCGCTTCGGAAGCCAAAAACTCACGGATCGACGAACGCAGCACCGCACGACCATCGCCCATGCGCGAAAACGGCGTCTGCCCGGCGCCCTTGAGGTGCAAGTCCCAATGCTCGCCGGCTGCGTTGTACACCTCGCCCAGCAGCAGCCCGCGACCATCACCCAGTTGCGGCGTGTAACCGCCGAACTGATGCCCGGAATAGACCATCGCTCGCGGCTCGGCATCGGCCCACAGCTTGTGGCCGCCGAACAGTTCGGCGAATTCGTTGGTTTCGGCGGTGGCCGGGTCGAGATCCAGCAAGGCCAGGGCCGCCGGGCTCGCCACGACCAGACGCGGATTGTCGATCGGCTCGGGCAGCACGTGGGCGGAGAACGCATCGCCCAGGCGGGCGAAGCGATTGTCGAAGGTCAGTTCGTCGAGGGCTTTCAAGGGCCGGCTCCAGCAGAATGTCCGAGCATTCTGCTGGGATCAGACCGGTTAGTCGAGTTTGGCCGGCGGCGGCTCTTGCAGCGGTTTCTGATCGTCGGCGATCGGCACGATGGTTTTGGTTTCCGGTTCGATCGGCACCATCTTGTATTCCTGGCCGTGCAGGTTCTTCAGGTAAACCTCCATCTGGCGGAACGAGATGTTGATGTGCTGCTTCTTGAACTCGCGATTGATGAAGCGGTTGACCTCATCGAGCACAGGGTTGCGGTCACCGAGGTCGCGCACGTGCATGCGCAATTCGTGATCCAGCGTGCTTTCGCCGAAGTTGAGGAAGTACACGTGTGGCTCGGGTTCCTTGAGTACGCGCGGGTTCTCGCGAGCGGCCTTGAGCAGCAGTTCCTTGACCAGATCCAGATCGGAACCGTAGTCGACGCCGAGTTTCAGCGTTACCCGAGTGATGGTGTCGGTCAGCGACCAGTTGATCAGTTGCCCGGTGATGAACGTCTTGTTCGGGACAATGATGTCCTTGCGGTCGAAGTCGGTGATGGTCGTGGCGCGGATGCGGATCTTGCTCACCGTGCCCGAGAGGTTGCCGATGGTGATGGTGTCACCGATCCGCACCGGACGTTCGAAGAGGATCATGATGCCGGAGATGAAGTTGGCGAAGATCTCCTGCATACCGAAGCCGAGGCCGACCGACAGCGCCGCCACCAGCCATTGCAACTTGTCCCAACTCACGCCGAGGGTCGACAGGGTCGAGACGAAGCCGACGCCGGCGATCACGTACGACAACAACGTGGTGGTCGCGTAGGCACTGCCCTGAGCCAGATTGAGCTTGGACAGCACGAACACTTCGAGCAGGCCGGGCAAGTTGCGCGCGAGGGCGAAGGTGATGCCGATGATGATCAGCGCACCAAGCATGTCGCCGATGCTGATCGGCACCATGCTCATGTTGGCGCCGGTGCCGCTGGTGTATTCGTACAGGGTGATGTTGTCGAGGTACGAGAACACCGAAATCAGGTCCGACCAGACCCAGTACAGCGCGGCGATGAAGCCGCCGAGCAGGGCCAGACGAATCAGACGCAGGGACTGTTCGTTGACCTTTTCGATGTCCAGCGTCGGCTCTTCGATCACCGCTTCGCCGTCGCCGGCCTCTTTCGCCGCCTGACGCTTGGCCAGCGCACGCTGGTAGGCCAGACGTCGCGCAGCAACACTCAGGCCGCGCACGAAAGTTGCCTCGATCACCAGCCAGAACATCAGCAGGTACAGGGTGTTGATCAGGCGATCACTGAGTTTCAGCGCGGTGTAGTAGTAGCCGAAGCACACCGCGACAAACAGGGCGATCGGCAGCAAGGTGAACATCACGCCGACGGCCTTGCGGAACAGCGAAGTGTTCTCGTGGGCCGGACTGCTGATCAGCAAGCGGCTGAGCAGCCATGCCATCAGGGCGTAGCAGGTCAGCACCACCGGCATGCCGAGCACGTCGTCGGCCAATGCCGCCGGTTGCAGTTCGGCCACGGCGACGATGGTCACCAGCGCCATGACCACCAACCCGAGTCGACGGATCCAGCCCTGAAGGAATTCGACCTGTGGCTTTTCCCAGCGGAAGTGCAGTTCGGCCACGCCGCCCGGCGCCAGAATCCGGTACGCGGTGTAGAACACCAGCCACGCTTGCCCCATCTGCAGCAGTGCCGCACCCATGTTGGCGTTCTGTCCACGGGCGTCGATCTGCAATGCCAGTCCGCATAGCGCCAAGCCCAATGCGACCGGCATCGCCAGCAGAATATTGATCAGGATCGCCTGCGGCGTGTGCCACTGGCTGTCGCGTTTAAAGTGGCCGATGTCCTGGTGAACCTTGTTTAGCCGCGCGTACAGATTCTTGCGTCGCCACAGCAGTGCACCGATCAACAGCGCCAGCGGCAGGAACAGCAGCGGTCGCTGGATCAGACCATCGGTCAGCTCGCTCAGACTGGAGGCCCACGGCAGCGTATCGATCTGACGCTTGAGGCGCTCCGGCACACTGCGCATCCACTCAAGGTCCAGCGGCTTGTTGCTGGGAATCCAGAACATTTGCTCATCGAGGGTCGCGCGCAGGCTCTGCGCGGTGCTCAGCAGCTGTTTCTGATTGAGTTGCAAGGTGATCGATTCGTTGAGCACTGCGCTCAATTCGCGGTTCAAGCGTTCGAGCAGATCGGCGCGGGTATTGGCCAGATCGAGCAGGCTTTTGCGCAGTTGCGGGGTGACTTGTTCAGGCGGTTGCGTCGCCAACAGGTTGTCGACGTAGGTCGACGGGTTGCTGAGCAACTCACGTTGCTGGCTGACTTCGAACTGGTACAGGCGAATGTCGGCGATCTGATCCGCCAGGTCACGGTCGACCTTCAAGCGCGGCAGTGCCTGCTTCTGCTTATAGAGAATCTTCGACAGCAGCAGGCTGCCCTTGAGCACGTTGATCTGCTCGTCGAGCGCCGAGTCGCTTTGGGTCAGGCTGTCGAGTTGCTGCTTGGTCTGCAGGTTCTGCTGGGTGACTTCGTTGAGGCGGTCGGTGCTTTTCAGCAGATAGTCCGAGAGCTTGAGGTTGGCGGTGCTCTCACTCGCGAGCAGGCTGCTGCCACCGGACTTTTGCGCCTCGATCGATTGCTGGGTGACCGTCTCCTGAGACTGCGCCAGACGTTTCTGGTTGATCAGGGTTTGCAGTTCCTGGATCTCGCGGTCGAGGCGGTCGGACTTCTCCGCGAGCAAGTCATGCTGGGCGTTGCCCAGATCCTGCAACTGGCTGTTGCCGGCCAGTTCCTGGCGGCGCAGCGGGATCAGCGCGTTCAGCGCCGCCAGCTCGGCGTTGAGCTGGTCACGCTGTTCGGCGCTGACGGTCTTGCCCGCGTCCTTGCCGGATTTGAGGATGTTATTGATCTGCTGGATGCGCGTCTGGCTGGCGGAGATTTCTGCCTGGGCACGTTCCGGACGCGTCTGTGCGGTGATGATCAGGCTGTTGGCGTCGGCCAGGGCTTTCTGCAGATCGCTTTGCTGAGTGGAGCGATCAGTGAGGATCTGCTCCAGTTGCTGGATCGATTCCCTGGGGAAGCGTTGCGCCACCGGTATCACTGCCGTGGCCTTGAGGCGCGTCAGCTCGCGGGTATTTTCAATCGTTTGCTTGGGCGCGGTCGCCAGTTGCTGCTTGAGATCGACCAGCTTCTGTTCGTAATCACGCTGATTGTTCAGCTGATTGAGCGTGCTCTGCAGGATCGTTTGCAGGCTCTTTTTATCGGCATCCGGCAGTTTGCTGTCGGCGAGCTTGTCGAGGCTGGCCTGCACGGCGTCGCTGGACGGTGGTTCGGCGGCGTACAGGGGGCCGACAGTAAGACTCAGGCCCAGCAGGGCCGCGACGAAAAAGGAGCGCAGGGTAGGCATAGAGACCGGTCGAGCAAGTGAGAGTGGACGCAGTTTAGAGGAAGAGCCCGGGGCCCGGGCGACTTCCTTCGGGGAATCTGACGCCCACTTTACCGATCTTGTTCCCGTCCATGACCGCGACGGTCCAGTGGGTGTTGTTCCACTCCACCTGGTCGCCGACGATGGGGGCACCACCGACCTTGTGGGCAATAAAGGCGCCCAGGGTCATGTCTGGATCGATGCCTTCGGCCGGCAGCCCATAAAGCGCTGCAACCGCTTTAAGCTGGGCGTCTCCTTCGAGCACGAAGTCGCCGAAGAAACGCAGATCGAGGCCGCGTTGCGGTGCCTGGCTGAACAGTTTGCCGAGGGCGCCGAGGTTGTGTTCATGGCCGATAACGCACAGCAAATCATCGACTTCCAGCACCGTACTACCCGACGGATGGAGCAGTTGCTGGCCACGAAACAGCGCCGCGATACGTGTGCCTTCGGGCATTTTCAGCTCGCGCAAGGGTGAACCGATGCACCATTTTTCCGCGCCGAGCTTGTAAACGAACAGTTCCCACTCGCTGGTGATGTGCACTTCCAGCGCTGATCGGGAGATCGGCGCTGGCTCCGGCGGCACCGTCACTTTCAGCAGCTTGGCGACCCACGGCAGGCTCGTGCCCTGCACCAGCAGCGATACCAGCACGATGAAAAACGCGAGGTTGAAGTACAGCTGTGCATTCGGCAGCCCGGCCATCAGCGGGAACACCGCGAGAATGATCGGTACCGCACCGCGCAGGCCAACCCAGGAAATAAACGCCTTCTCACGACCATGGAATGCCTTGAACGGCAGCAGGCCGACCATCACCGACAGCGGCCGCGCGAACAGAATCATCCACAGAGCCAGACCGAGTGCGGGCAGGGCGATTGGCAGCAAATCGTGCGGCGTCACCAGCAGCCCCAGCACGAGGAACATGCCGATCTGCGCCAGCCACGCCATGCCGTCGAGCATGTGCAGAATGCCGTGACGGCTGCGCACCGGACGGTTGCCGATGACCAGGCCGCACAGGTAAACGGCGAGGAAGCCGCTGCCGTGCAGGGCGTTGGTCAGGGCGAATACCAGCAGACCGCCGGCGATCACCAGAATCGGATACAGGCCGGCCGCCAGATTGATCCGGTTGACCAGTTGCAGCATCAGCCAGCCTCCGCCCAGACCGATCACGCCGCCGATGCCGAACTCGCGGATCAGGTGGGTCAACAGGCTCCAGTGCAGGCCGGTCTGGCCGCTGGCGAGCATGTCGATCAGAGTGACAGTGAGAAATACCGCCATCGGGTCGTTGCTGCCGGATTCGATTTCCAGGCTGGCGGTAACCCGTTCGTTCAGGCCTTTGCCGCCGAGCAGCGAGAACACCGCTGCGGCGTCAGTGGAGCCGACGATGGCGCCGATCAGCAGGCCTTGAATCAGATTGAGGTCGAACAACCAGGCGGCGGCCATGCCGGTCAGCCCGGTGGTAATCAACACCCCGACCGTGGCCAGCGATAGCGCCGGCCACAAGGCTACGCGGAAACTCGACACTCGCGTGCGCAAACCGCCGTCGAGGAGGATCACCGCCAGTGCGAGGTTGCCGACCAGATAGGCCGTCGGGTAGTTATCGAAAATGATTCCGCCGCCATCGACCCCGGCGGCCATGCCGACCGCGAGAATAATGACCAGAATCGGAATGCCGAGACGCGAAGACAATGAACTGACAAGAATGCTCGCACCTACCAGCAACGCGCCGATCAAGAACAGGCTGTTGATGGTCGTCGCATTCAAAGGCAGTACTCCAGAAGCGTAAATACGGGCACAAACTGACCATGCAGTCTGCGTGCCAGCGATTCTAACCTGTTGAAATGTGATGCTGTCAAAAAGGTTTTTACGCTGGCGTGTTCGGGATTTTGGTTCGGCTGAAGATTGCAGCCCTCACCCTAGTCCTCTCCCGAGGGTAGAGGGGACTGATCGAGGTGTTTGTGCGAGGTACATCGACCTGAAAATTCTGAGTCGAACTCAGGTTTTGAAAAACACGAAAATCTGCTCCCTTTCCCCCTCTCCCTCTGGGAGAGGGCTGGGGTGAGGGTGCTTTTGATCTTGATTTACTGAATTACAGGCTGAACCGCCCAACCATGTTGTTCAAATCCAGCGCCAGACGCGACAGCTCATTGCTCGCCGCACTGGTCTGATTCGCCCCGGTCGCCGATTGCACCGACAGGTCACGGATGTTCACCAGGTTGCGATCCACTTCCCGCGCCACTTGCGCCTGCTCTTCGGCGGCGCTGGCGATGACCAGGTTGCGCTCGTTGATCTCGACGATGGCGGTGTTGATGGTGTCCAGCGACATGCCGGCACCACGGGCGATGTTCAAGGTCGACTCGGCACGTTCGGTGCTGTTGCGCATCGAATCCACGGCGTGTTCGGTACCGCTTTGAATGCTGCCGATCATCCGCTCGATTTCACTGGTCGATTGCTGGGTGCGATGCGCCAGGGCGCGCACTTCGTCCGCTACAACCGCAAAACCACGACCCGCTTCACCGGCACGCGCCGCTTCAATCGCCGCGTTCAGGGCCAGCAGGTTGGTTTGATCGGCCAGACCACGGATCACATCCAGCACTTTGCCGATGTCACGGGATTCATTGGCCAGATCGCCGATCAGGCTGGCGGTGCTCTGTACATCGGCACTCATGCGCTCGATGGCGCTGACGGTTTCCTGTACGAGGTCTCGGCCGTCACCGGCAGAAGTGGTGGCATTCTTCGAAGCTTCCGAAGTGCTCACGGCATTGCGCGCGACTTCTTCCACAGCGCTGGTCATTTCATTGACCGCAGTCGCCGCCTGTTCAATTTCGTTGTTCTGCTGAGTCAGGCCGCGCGCACTTTCGTCGGTGACGCTGTTCAGTTCTTCCGCTGCCGAAGCCAGTTGTGTGGCCGAACCGGAAATGCGCTGCAAGGTGTCACGCAGCTTCGATTGCATTTTCGCCATGGCTGCCAACAAGCGCCCGGCTTCGTCGCTGCCATCGACGTGAATCGGTTGAGTCAGATTGCCTTCGGCGATGGTTTCCGCAGCGTCCAGTGCCTTGGCGATCGGTTTGGTGATGCTGGTGGTCAGCAGCCACGCGAACAGGAACGTCAGGCCGGTGGCGATCACCAACAGGGTCACTACCAGATCGAACGCCGAAGCGTACTGATCGGCCGCTTTCTGATTGGTCTCGCTGATCTGCTCGCCGTTGATCTGCATCAGACGGTTGAGCACGGTGTTGATCGCTTCGGAGTTGCTGAGCAATTCGGTGTTGAGCAGGTTACGCAGTTCATCCACCTGATTATTGCGCGACAGGCTCTTCATGCGGTCTTCGATCTGACGGTACTGGCCGAGCAACTGCACGTACTGGTCGTAAGCGGCGCGTTCCTCAGGGCTGCCGATCAGTGGCTCGTAGGCCGTTTGAGCTGCGCGGATCTGTTGGTTGCGCATGTCCAGCAACTCAACGGTTTTCTGCTGCACGTCCGCTTCGCGGTTGACCAGCAAGCGGTACGACAGCACACGCAAGCGCAGGGTCAACTGAGTGAATTCGTCGAGGTTCTTGATGCTCGGCACGCTGCTGGACGAAATGTCCTCGGCAGCGCCACGGATCTTACTCATCTGGTTCAAGGCAAACACGCCGAGAATCAGCATCAGGCCGCCGATCAAAGCGAAGCCGGTAAACGCCCGTGGGGCGATATTCATATTGCGGAGGGACATGGGCGGGTACCAAGAGAGGGCCGCATCCATGCGGGTTCAGACTGCTGTATGGATGACTTATCGGTCATGCGACTGAAGTCTTGAGGCAGTGTGCGTATTTGTCGCACAAGGACTTGGGCGACGAAGTGCAGGAACCAGATCGGCAGATCACAGTCTTTAAAACTCGCAAGAACGTTCGCCCGCCAGGAAAATCAAGGCCTTGCGCCGGTTTAACCCTGGCATCCGTGGTGACTTTTCTTTATCGTACGCGCCCTTTGAAAATGCCTGGAAGATCAAAATGTTGGAAGCATCCCTCAGCCAATTGGAACAGCTCGTCAGCGACCTGGTGCAACAGAACCAGACCCTCTCGGAAACCAACCGGAGCCTGTCCACTGAACTGGCCCAGGCCAAGGATGAAAACGAAAGCCTGCAACTGAGCCTGATGGAACAGGAAGAGAAGCACGGCGCCACCGCAGCGCGCATCCAGGCTCTGGTTGATCGCGTCAACGCAGGTCCTGTCAGCGCATGAACCACGGTACAGCAGGGGTAAAAGTCATCTCCATTCTCGGGGAGGACTATTCGATCAAGGCACCGGCCGGGGAAGAACAGACCCTGCTGGACGCTGCACTGATGCTCAAAGCGGCATTGGCTGACACCAAACGCAAATACCCGACGCTGATCGGTGACCGCTTGCTGGTGCTGGCAGCAATGAATCTGTGCTCGCAACAGATCGAAATGAAGAAGCAGCATCAGGAAGAACTCGACCGTTACCAAGAGCAAGTCAGCGCCACGGTCGAGACCATCGCCAAGACCATCAATCAGGGTTGATGGGGTTGCGCACAACCAAAGAATAGATTGTCGATTGGGTTGTATACAATCGGCACGGCTGTTGCATTGATTCGGCCACTTATTCTTTGGGGGTGCTCCATGCAGTTGTGGCGACGCAGTATTCAATGGCAGCTGATTCTCAGCATGGGCACCGCCCTGCTGGTCAGCATCCTGATCGTGGTTGGCATTTATACCTTGGTGGTCAACCGCCTCGCCCAGAGCTATCTGGTCGAACAAGCCCTGCCGTCGAGTATCGAAGCGACGCGCAACGACATCGAACGCATCCTCGTGCAACCGCTGACGGCGGCCAAGGATATTGCCAGTAACACCATGGTTCGCGACTGGCTGGCCTCCGGTGAAGACAGCAGCAAAACGGCGGACTTCGCGCAGTACCTGGAAGGCATCCGCGCCGAACACAAGGCTTTCACTGCTTTGATCATCGGCACCGAATCCAATCATTACATCACCGAAAAAGGCCTCGATCGCACCCTCAGCCGTGCCAAACCGGCCGATGCCTGGTTCTATTCCTTTCTCGACAGCAATCAGTCGCGCACCCTGAATATCGACAACGACGGAGCCACCGGAGAATTGGCGCTGTTCATTGACTTGAAGGTCGAGCAGGCTGGCAAAGTGGTCGGTGTGGCAGGGCTCGGGCTGAGCATGAAAGAGCTCTCGGAGCTGATTCACAACTTCAGCTTTGGTGAGCGCGGCAAGGTCTATCTCGTGCGTTCCGACGGTTTGATCCAGGTGCATCCGGAGGCGCAGTTCAGTGGCAAGCGCACCTTAAGCGAGCAGATCGGCAGCAATGCTGCACAGGCAGTCCTCGGTCAAAAAACTGCCGTCAGCAGCAACTTCCAGCGAGACGGCGAAGACTTCCTCGCCTTCAGCCTGCCTTTGCGCGATTTAGGCTGGACCCTGGTGGCCGAAGTGCCGCAGTCGCAGATCTACGCCGAAGCCCGCAAAGCGATGTGGATGAGTGGCGGTATTGGTCTGGTGGTGGCGCTGGTGTGCCTCGCTCTGGTGGTCTGGCTGGCACAAGGTCTGGTGCGACCGATTCGCCAAGTAACAGCGGCGCTGGTAGCAATCGGTAGCGGTGGTGGAGATTTGACCCATCGGTTAGATTCCAGCCGCGCCGATGAGCTGGGCGACCTCGCTCGCGGCTTCAACCGTTTCCTCGACAGCCAGCGCGGGATGATCGGTGAGGTGCTGACCACCAGCGAGCGTCTGCGCACTGCCGTGGGGCAAGTGGCGAAAGTGGTGGAGAACACCGCCGAGCGTTCAGGTCGTCAGCAGGAAATGACCGACATGGTCGCCACTGCCGTTCATGAAATGGGCCTGACTGTGCAAGAAATTGCGCAGAACGCCGGCAACGCCGCACTCGCCTCGCAAACCGCGCGGGATGAAGCGATGCAGGCGCGGGAAGTGGTCGGCGGCTCGATCCGCCATATTGAAAGCATGTCCGATGAAATTGGCGTGGCGGCTGGCGCGGTGGGTGAATTGGCGCACCAAGTGGCCTCGATCGATTCTGTATTGGCGGTGATTCGCGGGGTGTCCGAGCAGACCAATCTGTTGGCGCTCAATGCCGCCATCGAAGCGGCGCGCGCCGGTGATATGGGACGCGGCTTTGCGGTTGTTGCTGACGAAGTGCGCACTTTGGCGCGCAGGACGCAGGCCTCCACCGACGAAATCCAGCAGATGATCGGCAGCCTCAAGCAAGGCGCGGAAAACGCCGTGTCGTCGATGCGCACGGGGCAGGCGGCAACTGGCACCGGGGTTGAGTCGAGCCAGCGCACCGGGGCATCGTTGACGGCGATTACCGGGCAGGTCGAGCGCATCAGTGACATGAACCATCAGGTGGCAACGGCGACGGAGGAGCAGTCGGCGGTGACTGAGGAGATCAACCGCAATGTGCAGGGGATTTCCGATCTGGCGCGGGCGACGGCGGGGGAGGTTCGGGCCTGTCGTGAGGATTGTCAGATGTTGCAGAGGCTGGCGGATGATCTGGCGCGGCAGATGGGTGGGTTCAAGCTGAGCTGAGTGCTGAGTGCTGAGTGCTGAGTGCTGAGTGCTGAGCCTGTAAAGCCCCTCACCCTAACCCTCTCCCAGAGGGAGAGGGGACTAACCGTGGGATGCTTGAGAAATACGCCGACCTGAAAATGCTTTACCGAATCCATAATCGACGCGGTTTTTCAGGTCGATGTATAGCGCCAGACACCTCGGTCGTCCCCCTCTCCCTACGGGCGGTCCGACGTTTCGGGAGGGCTGGGGTGAGGGTCGGCTTTCAGAACCAGGCATCCTGCATCGCCAGGCACGTATCATCCCGTGCCTCCAGCAACGCTAATTCATGATGGCACCCCGGCACTTCCCACGTCAGAAAATACCGCGCTGCCTGCAACTTGCCCTTATAGAAGTCCGCATCCGCTGCATTCCCTTTGTCCAACCCTTCTTCGGCACGAATCGCCTGCTCCAGCCAACGCCAGCCAATCACCGTGTGCCCGAACACCTTCAGGTACAGCGCAGAGTTCGCCAGGCTGCTATTGACCTTGCCTTGCCCCAGATCAGTCAACAAACCGATGGTCACCGTTTGCAGGCGCGCCACCAGTTTTTCCAGCGGCTCACGCAGTACGGTCAGCGATTCATGCGTCATTGCGCGCTCTGCCGTAGTGGCGATCAGTCGAATCAGTTGCTTCAGTCCCGCGCCACCGTTCTGTGCCAGTTTACGTCCGAGCAAGTCCAGCGATTGAATGCCATGGGTGCCTTCATGAATCGGGTTCAAGCGGTTATCGCGGTAATACTGCTCCACCGGGTATTCGCGGGTGTAACCGTGACCGCCGAGAATCTGGATCGCCAGTTCGTTGGCCTTCAAACAGAACTCCGATGGCCAGGATTTGACGATCGGGGTCAGCAGATCCAGCAACTCGTGGGCCTGTTTGCGCTCGGCTTCGGTTTCCAGTGTGGTGGTGTCATCGAACAATCGCGCCGCGTACAAGCCGAGATCAAAGGCACCTTCGACGTAGGACTTTTGCGTCAACAGCATGCGTCGTACATCGGCGTGCTGAATGATCGCCACTGGCGCGGTGCTTGGATCCTTGCTGTCTGGCACGCGCCCCTGCGGGCGCTCGCGAGCGTACTCCAGCGAGTACAGGTAACCGGCGTAACCGAGCATCACCGCACCCATGCCGACGCCAATCCGCGCCTCGTTCATCATCTGGAACATGTAGCTCAAACCACGATGCGGCTCGCCGACCAGATAACCGACACACTCACCGTTATCGCCGAAGTTCAGCGCTGTGGAAGTAGTGCCGCGCCAACCCATCTTGTGGAACAGCCCGGCGAGCAGCACGTCATTACGTTGGCCGAGGCTGCCGTCATCGTTGACCAGAAATTTCGGCACGATGAACAACGAAATGCCTTTAACGCCCGCAGGCGCGTCCGGCAGTTTGGCCAGCACCATGTGCACGATGTTTTCCGAGAGCGGGTGATCGCCGCCGGAGATGAAGATCTTGTTGCCCTTGAGGCGATAGCTGCCGTCAGACGCCGGCTCGGCGCGTGTACGAATATCCGACAGCGACGAACCAGCGTGGGGTTCAGTCAGGGCCATGGTGCCGAAGAAGCGCCCGTCGATCATCGGTTGCAGGAAACGCTGTTTCTGCTCGTCCGTGCCAAAGCTTTCAATCAGATTTGCCGCGCCCATGGTCAGGAACGGGTAAGACGTCGAAGCCGCATTGGCCGACTGGAAATGCGCGAAGCAGGCTTGCGACAGCAATGTAGGAAGTTGCATGCCGCCGGCGTCGAAACTTCTCGCGGCGTTGAGGAATCCAGCCTCAAGGAAGGCATCCACCGCCGGTTTCACTTCAGGAATCAGAATCGCCTTGCCGTCCTCGTAGCGCGGCTCGTTCTCGTCGCCCTTGCGGTTGTGCGGCGCGAAGTATTTCTCGGCAATGTTGCGTGCGGTGCCGATGGCGGCGTCAAAGGTCTCGCGGTTGTGCTCGGCAAAGCGCTCACGCCGGGTCAGGCCCTCGGCATCAAGGACTTCATACAGCTCGAAAGCCAGATTGCGGGAACTGAGCAGCGTCTCGGACATGGCGGCCTACCTGAAATTGGGGTTGGGCCGAGTCTAAGGGGGGGAATAGAGGCTGGATAGGATGATTGATGAGAGTGATGCAGAGGTGAGGGCGACACTAATCAAATGTAGGAGTGAGCCTGCTCGCGATAGCGGTCTGTCAGACACATTTATTTTAACTGACAGACCGCTATCGCGAGCAGGCTCACTCCTACAGGGTTTACATTCCAGGCGACCGTTGCGGGCGCCTGGAGTTACAGCGGTTTAGCCGATGGTCATCAGGCTGGCATTACCACCCGCCGCAGCGGTGTTAACACTCAACGCCCGCTCAATCACCAGGCGCTCAAGGGCAATGTTGGTCTCGCCCTGGGACAAGCCCTGAACCCCAACGATCGCGCCGGCACGCTTGGCAATCTGCTGGCAAACGCCGCGCAACTGGTCGGAATGGCCGTGATGCAGAACCGCATCGAACACCACCTCATCCTTGTTCCAGTCAGCAACCAGCTTGATCCGCGCCTGAATCTCCTTCGGCAGGCGTGCGAACAAGGCCTTGCTGATGTCGGACTCCGGCCATACCGCCGAACCGCCTACGGCCAATACCGCAGCCAGTTGGGTCAACAGATCACCTTCAACCTCGGCCAGGCACAGCACATGCTCACGCGGCAGGATGGCGTAGCTGTTTTTTTCACCAGTCGGGCCGGCCAGCATGCGGGTAATGCCGCTCTGCGATTGCGCAGCGTACTGCACGCACAGAGTGCTCAAGTCGGCGTACTTGTTGCTTTCAGCCCAGGCTTTCAGGGCGTTCAGCGGTTTGCTCATGGCATCGCGCAGTCGAACGTCCGGGGCAACAACGGCGTCACCGCGAGCGAAGGATTGTTCGATGGCATCCGTAGGACGTGTCGCCAACAAGCGGTACAGGTACAGCGGACCACCAGCCTTCGGACCCGTACCCGACAGGCCTTCGCCGCCGAATGGCTGCACGCCGACCACGGCACCAACGATGTTGCGGTTAACGTAGACGTTGCCGGCGTTGACGTTGTCGATCACCTTGGCGATGGTCTCGTCGATCCGGGTGTGCACGCCCAGCGTCAGGCCATAGCCGGAAGCGTTGATCTGGCCGATCAGTTGATCGATCTCTTTGCGCTTGTAGCGCACCACGTGCAGCACCGGGCCGAAGATCTCGCGTTGCAGCTCGTCGAAGCTTTCCAGCTCGATCAGGGTCGGCATGACGAAGGTGCCGCGTTTGACTTCTTCGGTGTCGGCGATAGCCACCTGGTACACATTGCGACCTTTATCGCGCATGCCCTGGATGTGCTTGTCGATGCCAGCCTTGGCTTCGGCGTCGATCACCGGGCCGATGTCCACCGATAGGCGCTCAGGGTTGCCGAGACGGCTTTCGGCCATGGCACCTTTGAGCATTTCGATGACGCGATCGGCGGAATCTTCCTGCAGGCACAGTACGCGCAGCGCCGAGCAGCGCTGACCAGCGCTGTCGAAAGCCGAGGACACCACGTCGATCACGACTTGTTCGGTCAGTGCCGAGGAGTCGACGATCATGGCGTTCTGGCCACCGGTTTCGGCGATCAGCGGAATCGGACGGCCCTGGCTGTCGAGACGGCCAGCGATGTTGCGTTGCAGCAGGCGCGCGACTTCGGTGGAACCGGTGAACATCACGCCTTTGACGCGCTCATCGCCGACCAGACCGGCGCCGACGGTTTCACCGCGACCCGGCAGCAGTTGCAGCACGCCTTCCGGAATTCCGGCTTCAAGCAGCAAACGCACGGCTTGAGCGGCAACCAGCGGAGTTTGTTCAGCCGGTTTGGCCAATACCGGGTTACCGGCAGCCAGTGCCGCAGCGACTTGGCCACTGAAGATCGCCAATGGGAAGTTCCACGGGCTGATGCATACAACTGGGCCCAATGGACGGTGGGCGTCATTGCTGAAATCGTTGCGAGCCTGCACCGCGTAGTAACGCAGGAAGTCGACGGCTTCGCGGACTTCGGCGATGGCGTTAGCGTAGGTCTTGCCGGCTTCGCGAGCCAACAGGCCCATCAGCGGCTGGATCTCGCTTTCCATCAAATCAGCGGCACGTTCCAGAATCGCTGCGCGTTCGGCCGGCGGGGTGGCCTGCCAGATCGGTGCAGCGTTCAGCGCGCATTGAATGGCGTTGTCGACGTCTTCGACGGTGGCTTCCTGAACGTGACCGACCACATCACGGTGATCTGCCGGGTTCAGCACGGGCGCAGGGGTTTCAGTGCTGGACGCGCAACCGAGCATCGGCGCGGCTTTCCAGTCGGTGTGGGCAGTGGCGAGCAGGGCGCAGGACAGCGAAGCCAGACGATGTTCGTTGGCCATGTCGATGCCGCTGGAGTTGGCGCGCTCAGCACCGTACAGATCACGCGGCAGCGGAATGCGCGGGTGCGGCAGGCCGAAGCCACCTTCCACGGTCGCCATCTGCTCGATCTGCGCTACCGGATCGGCCACCAATTCCTGAATCGAAATCGACTGGTCGGCGATACGGTTGACGAACGAAGTGTTCGCGCCGTTTTCCAGCAAGCGACGTACGAGGTAGGCGAGCAGGGTTTCGTGAGTACCGACCGGCGCGTACACGCGGCACGGACGGTTCAGCTTGCCTTCGGAAACTTTGCCTACAACTTGTTCGTAAAGCGGTTCGCCCATGCCGTGCAGGCACTGGAATTCGTACTGGCCGGGGTAATAGTTCTGACCGGCAATGTGGTAAATGGCCGACAGGGTGTGGGCGTTGTGCGTGGCGAACTGCGGGTAGATGACTTCCGGCACCGACAGCAGTTTGCGTGCGCAAGCGATGTAGGAAACGTCGGTGTACACCTTGCGGGTGTAGACCGGATAGCCTTCCAGGCCTTCGACCTGGGCGCGCTTGATTTCGCTGTCCCAGTACGCGCCTTTCACCAGGCGGATCATCAGGCGATGACGGCTGCGACGGGCCAGATCGATCACGTAGTCGATCACGTACGGGCAACGCTTCTGGTAAGCCTGGATCACGAAACCTATGCCGTTCCAGCCAGTCAGTTGCGGCTCGAAACACAGGCGCTCAAGCAGATCCAGCGACAGTTCGAGACGGTCGGCTTCTTCGGCGTCGATGTTCAGGCCGATGTCGTATTGCTTGGCCAGCAGGGTCAGCGACAGCAGGCGCGGGTACAGCTCGTCCATCACACGCTCGTACTGCGCACGGCTGTAACGCGGGTGCAGTGCCGACAGTTTGATGGAAATGCCCGGGCCTTCATAAATCCCACGACCGTGGGACGCTTTGCCGATCGAGTGGATGGCTTGTTCGTACGACGCCAGGTATTTCTGCGCGTCGTGCTCGGTCAGCGCCGCTTCACCGAGCATGTCGTAGGAATAACGGAAGCCCTTGGCTTCGAACTTACTCGCGTTGGCCAGCGCTTCGGCGATGGTTTCGCCGGTGACGAACTGCTCGCCCATCAGGCGCATGGCCATGTCGACGCCCTTGCGGATCATCGGCTCGCCGCTCTTGCCGATGATGCGGCTCAAGGACGACGTCAGGCCGGCTTCGTTGTGCGTCGAGACCAGTTTGCCGGTCAACAGCAAGCCCCAGGTTGCGGCGTTGACAAACAGCGACGGGCTGTTGCCCAGGTGTGGGTGCCAGTTGCCGGTGCTGATCTTGTCGCGGATCAGCGCATCGCGAGTGCCCTTGTCCGGGATACGCAGCAGCGCTTCGGCCAGGCACATCAGCGCCACGCCTTCCTGGGACGACAGGGAAAATTCCTGCAGCAGACCCTGAACAATGCCTGCACGACCGCCGGCACTTTTCTGGTTACGCAGTTTTTCCGCGATAGATGCGGCGAGTTTGTTGGTGGCTTCGGCCATTGGCGCTGGCAGGCGAGCCTGCTCGATCAGCATTGGCACCACTTCCGGCTCAGGGCGGCGGTAAGCGGCAGTGATCGAAGCGCGCAGTACGGATTGCGGCAGGATGCTCTCGGCGAACTCCAGGAAGCACTGGTGTGCGTGATCGGCGTGGACTTCGCCCGCCTCATCGGCGTCCTTGGCGGTCAAACCGTTCAGCTCGGTCAGGGTTGCACCACCCTCGAGTTTTTCCAGGTAATTGAAAATTGCCTGCTTGATCAGCCAGTGCGGCGTGCGATCAATCGAGGTTGCGGCGGCCTTCAGGCGCTCGCGGGTCGGGTCATCGAGTTTGACCCCAAGGGTGGTGGTAGCCATATTTTTATCCTCATGGTTGCCACAGTTGCGTGGCATCAGCTGGCCGCAAGATTAGCCGTGCACTGAAAGAGGTGCAACCGGGTGCAACCCTTTTTTTGTCGGAATAATAGGCAGCTCGTCAGGAATTATTTTCTGGTACGAAAGTGCTGCTCCTGCTTGGTGCTTTTGCTTCTAGCAAAGGGCCATGACTGCCACAAAAGGGAGCAAAAACGGGGTGATTGTCGATAAATCCGACTAGGTGCAACTAATTCTCGCGAAACTGGTTGCACCTTATTTGATTTGTTGCATAGCATTCGCGCCCTAGGTGCAACCGGGAATAACCCGGTGTACCGGCTGATGGCTTTCCTGGGGAAACATCAGTCCTAAATGCGCGGGATCCCGGATCGTCTGCCAAACGTCGTCGTTTGCGTGCGGTTCACCACCGCCGCTACATAAAAACAAAGCCAGGGCGTAACTTAATGAGCGTTAGCAATCCAACCCTGATCACGTTCGTGATCTACATCGCAGCAATGGTGCTGATCGGCTTCATGGCCTATCGCTCCACCAACAACCTTTCTGACTATATTCTGGGCGGCCGTAGCCTGGGCAGCGTTGTTACGGCGCTATCTGCCGGTGCTTCCGACATGAGCGGCTGGTTGTTGATGGGCCTGCCGGGCGCCATCTACATGTCCGGTCTGTCCGAAAGCTGGATCGCCATCGGCCTGATCGTCGGTGCCTACCTGAACTGGTTGTTCGTTGCTGGCCGTCTGCGTGTGCAGACCGAGCACAATGGCGATGCTCTGACCCTGCCGGACTACTTCTCCAGCCGTTTCGAAGACAAAAGCGGCCTGCTGCGCATCATTTCGGCGATCGTGATTCTGGTGTTCTTCACCATTTACTGCGCTTCCGGCATCGTCGCTGGCGCCCGTCTGTTCGAAAGCACCTTCGGCATGTCCTACGAGACAGCGCTGTGGGCCGGTGCTGCGGCGACGATTGCCTACACCTTCGTTGGCGGTTTCCTCGCGGTGAGCTGGACTGACACCGTACAAGCCACGCTGATGATTTTCGCGCTGATCCTCACGCCGATCATCGTCCTGCTGGCCACCGGCGGCGTCGACACCACGTTCCTCGCTATCGAAGCCAACGATCCAAGCAACTTCGACATGCTCAAAGGCACCACTTTCATCGGCATCATCTCGCTGATGGGCTGGGGTCTGGGCTACTTCGGTCAGCCGCACATTCTGGCGCGCTTCATGGCCGCTGACTCGGTGAAGTCGATTGCCAACGCCCGTCGCATCTCCATGACCTGGATGATCCTGTGCCTGGGCGGCACCGTGGCGGTGGGCTTCTTCGGTATCGCTTACTTCTCGGCACACCCGGAAGTGGCCGGTCCCGTGACCGAGAACCACGAGCGTGTGTTCATCGAGCTGGCGAAAATCCTCTTCAATCCATGGATTGCCGGTGTGCTGCTGTCGGCCATTCTGGCTGCTGTGATGAGTACCCTGAGCTGCCAGTTGCTGGTGTGCTCGAGTGCCCTGACCGAAGACTTCTACAAAACCTTCCTGCGTAAATCCGCCTCCCAGGTTGAACTGGTCTGGGTCGGCCGCGCCATGGTGCTGTTGGTTGCACTGATCGCCATCGGCCTGGCTGCCAACCCGGAAAACCGCGTACTGGGCCTGGTGTCCTACGCTTGGGCTGGTTTCGGTGCTGCGTTCGGTCCGGTGGTGCTGATTTCGGTGATCTGGAAAGGCATGACCCGCGACGGCGCACTGGCCGGTATCCTGGTCGGCGCGATCACCGTGGTGGTCTGGAAGCATTTCGAACTGCTGGGTCTGTACGAAATCATTCCGGGCTTCATCTTCGCCAGCCTGGCCATCTTCATCGTCAGCAAACTCGGCGCGCCGACTGCTGGCATGGTGCAGCGCTTCGAAGCGGCGGAAAAAGATTTCCACCTGAACAAGTGATTGTTCTGAGCTAGCGCTCACGCGAAAACGGCCCGTTTCCTACAGGAGGCGGGCCGTTTTTTTGTGCCTGTGATTTATCTGATTCACCGCGCTCCCCTGTAGGAGTGAGCCTGCTCGCGATAGCGTTGTGTCAGTCGACATCAATGCTGAATGTCAGACCGCTATCGCGAGCAGGCTCACTCCTACAAGGGATGGTGGTGGGTTTGGGGGATTTGTCTGTAGTTGAAGGCGCTGCTTTTTGCAGGGTTTTTCAACAATAGAAGTAGGAGAAATCTGATTTTCCCGTCACCCATTCATCACCCCTTGCCCCTCATGCAGAATCGCCCGCCCTCACACTGCAGAGAGACATCGGATGTTCGCGCCTGCCAATCAACCGCGTTTCACGTTGACCCTCGAAGTCGCCCAGCATGACCTCGAAGTCCTTGAGTTCACGGGCAAGGAAGCCATCAGCCAACCGTTTCGTTTCGAGCTGGAACTGGTCAGTGAGCGGCCAGATCTGGACCTCGAAAGCCTGCTGCACTGTCAGGCGTTTCTGAGTTTTGATGCTCAGGGCTCCGGCGTTCACGGTCAGATTTATCAGGTCGGGCAGGGCGATTCCGGGAAACGTTTGACGCGTTATCACTTAAGCCTTGTCCCGCGTCTGGCGTACCTCGCGCACCGCATCAATCAGCGGATCTTTCAGCATCAAACAGTGCCGCAAATCGTCGCGCAGGTACTCAAGGATCACTCGATCCTGCGCGATGCTTTTGAATTCCGCCTCGGCAGTGAATACCCGCCGCGTGAATATTGCGTGCAGTACGCCGAGAGTGATCTGGCGTTCATTCAGCGGCTGTGTGCCGAAGTCGGCATTCATTACCACTTTCAGCACAGTCCTGAAGGACATGTTTTGGTGTTCGGCGATGATCAGACGGTGTTTCCACGCCTCGCCGAACCAACGTTGTATTTGCCGGGCAGCGGCATGGCCGGTGGCGCGCCGGCGATCAATCGTTTCAACGTTCGCGTGGAAACCCGCACCAGTGTGGTGACCCGACGCGATTACAACTTCATCAAGCCGCGGCTGCAGTTGCAAAGCCGTGTCGACGGCGAGCAGCGCCCGGTGCTCGAGGACTATCACTTCCCCGGCCAATTCAACGATCGTGAAACCGGCAAGCACCTCGCTCAGCGGGCACTTGAGCGACATGTCGCCGATTTCCGTCAGGCCGAGGGCATCAGCGACGAATCCGCGTTGGTTTGCGGACATTTCCTGCAATTGATCGGCCATCCGCGCCACGACTGGAATGACCTGTGGCTGCTGACCACGGTTGAACACCTTGGTCGCCAGCCGCAAGTGCTGGAGGAGTCGGTGACCAGCGATGGCGAAGCTTTCCAGGGTTACCGTAATACCTTTCTCGCGACGCCATGGGACGTGTTCTTCCGCCCGGCGCTGGGGCCGGAGAAGCCGCGCATGCTTGGCTATCAACCGGCGGTGGTAACCGGGCCGAGCGATACGGAAATCCACTGCGACGAGTACGGTCGGGTCAAGGTGCAACTAGCCTGGGATCGCGACGGCGAGTTGAACGAACATTCCAGTTGCTGGCTGCGCGTTGCCACTAACTGGGCCCATGACCGTTACGGCAGCGTGTTGATTCCGCGAGTCGGCATGGAAGTACTGGTCGGCTTCATCGATGCCGACGCCGACAAACCGCTGGTCGTGGGCTGCCTGCCCAACGCCGCGACGCCGATCCCGCTGGATCTGCCGGCGGACAAGACCCGCAGCATTTTCCGCAGCCAGAGCAGCCCCGGCGGGGGCGGCTACAACGAACTGCGCATCGAGGATCGCAAGGGCGCCGAAGAAATCTACCTGCGCGCCCAGCGCAACTGGACGCAGCATGTGTTGCACGACCAGCAAGTGCAGGTCGACAACCAGCGCAGCATTGTCGTCACCGGCACCGCCAAACATGAATTGAAGGCCGACGAACGACGCATCACCCACGGCCAGCGGCAGACCGAAGTGAAGCAGGACGATCATCTGACGGTGGCGGGCGATCGGCATATCCGCGTGAGCAATCAGGCGATCAGCGCCAGTGGGCAATTCCACGTCAGCGCCGGTCAGCAAGTGGTCATTGACGGTGGCGCGAGTGCGACGATTCAGGCCGGCGGGCAATGGATCAACATCGGCCCCGGCGGCATTTTCAGCAGCGTGCCGATTGTAGTGGGTGGTGCGCCGATGGCGGCGATGAGTGCCGCGCCGGTTGTACCGGGATTGCCGGAGAAACTCGCCGCCGCGCCGGCAGCCATGCTGACTGCCGCACAAATCATGAGCTTCAAGGGTGATGCGCCATTCTGCGAAGAGTGCGAGCGTTGCAAGGACGGTCTCTGTGCAGCCTGATTTTCTTTTGCCTGCTGATTGGTTGGCGCGGGAGCCGTTGAAAGTATCCGAGCAATTGTTCGCGGTGTTCAGCAATGCCTGCGAGGCGAAGCCGCTTGAGGGCTGGCCAGAAATGGCGAGTCCGATTTGGGCCGGTACGATCTATGCCGAGTGGGAAGCGGTGATGCCTTACGTGGGAATTGTCGCCGCCAACAGTGAGTTTCTGCATTGGGTCGCCACTACCGAGTCGCGGGATTGGGGATGGTTGGCGGTTTCTTCGGCGAGTCTAGAAGAGGTGGTGGCGCACTTTCGCAGCCTGACCCAAGTGCTGATGCCTGGCGGGAAAACGGTGTTTTTTCGTTTTTGGGACGGGCGCTTTCTGTTGCCGATTTTACGGGCCGATGAGGTGGGCGCGGCGCAACTGTTTCCGCTGATCGGGCGTTGTTTGATCAATGGGCAGGCGCTGGAAATTGGTGGCAAGGCGCAGGTTTCAATGCGTGAGTTTCCGTGGTGGCAGGTACCGCTATCGGTGCTGGCGCAGCAGGGTGATCAGGTTCGAACCGCCAATGCGTTGCAGTGGTTGAGCGAAGAACATCCGACCCTTTTCGAGACCTTTCCTGAGGTGGTTTTGCGTTGCAAGGTGAGGCGGTTTTTTCAGGTTTCAATGTCGGAAGATTCGTCGCAATCGGCGTTACTGGCGTTTTTGCTGGCAGAATCGGAGTGAGTTTTCGGGGCGAAGGTCTCGGACGATTCCTTCGAGTTGCGGCGGTTTTCATGAACTGGTGGGCGGTGGGTTGCAGGGATAGTCTTTTCGTTGTCACTGCGAGAGCGGTGACAGGGCGTAGGACCCCTGTGAAATTCACCGCGCACCAGCGTTGTCGTTTGATTGCGGCACTTAATATGTGTCCGTAGCATCGTTTGCGGCAGCTGTGCGCGGGAACGCTTCGGCGTGACTGAGTTTGGTGGGTTTCTCAGTTTCCTACTCTCGCGTACGGCTGCCACCTATACCCGTAGGAAGGTCACTTGGCAGCCTCTCTAAACCTATTGAGGTAAAACTGATATGACTATGCTTAAACCCGATCCACCCTACGAAAAAATCATCCCCCATCCCGACAACCGCTTCATGGCCCTCACCGGCAATTGCAGTGACATGCCGACTCTGTTCATCGACACCCACGTGCCCCTCGACATCCTCATGGACGCCGCCAACCACCGTTTGCGCGCCGTGATCCAGGTGCTGGAAAACATGTGCATGCGCGGCTCGGTCGAATGCGACTCCGTCATCCTCAGCGACTTCGCCCAGCTCTGCGTGATCCCCTTGCGCGACGGCTGTGATGTGCTCGATGTCATCGGCAGGCGCCTGCGCAGCATGACCGCCTGAAAAAGATCAAAAGATCGTCCGAAGGCTCGGGCCGCGTTCGGACGATCTTTTGACGTTAAAGGAAATCAGTTAGTCAGTCAGGGATGTACGCATCCTGAGTTTTGATAAAGCGGTTGAACGCTTCGGAGTTGTAGACCTTCAGGCACGCAAGGAACACTACTTTTTCATTCGAGTATTTGCTGTTTGAAGGTGTCTGCTCGTAAGCCGTCAACAGGTAGTTTCGGGTTTCTTTGTAGGGATCGTGCAGCACCTGCAGCGTGTCTTCATTTTGCAGAATGGTATGCATGCCTTTGCCCATGAACGAATAAGCATTGGCGGACAGTGCAATGTCTTTTTCCAGCGCGGAGCGTTCGTTGAATGGTTTCAGAATGCAGTGGCTCAGGCCGTAGTTCTTTAGTGTCTGGCGTGCCTGTTCAATGTGGGTTTCGTCGGCACGGGCGAGGTATGGGCTAAACAGGCTGAATAAGCAGATGATCAGATATCGCATGAGTTTTTGACTTCCTGTCGCTTATGTTTTGCCAGTGTAATGCCATAAAAGCAAAGCCCCTCACCCTAGCCCTCTCCCAGAGGGAGAGGGGACTGACCGAGTCGTCTGGGTGATGTACGCCGACCTGCGACTTCAGCGGTGAACTTGGTTTGGTCAAGCCTGGATGGTGGTGTTCTTTCGGGGGACTGACCGAGTTCTGGGTGATGTACGCCGACCTGCGACTTTAGTGGTGAACTTCGCTTCGCCAAGCCTTGATATGAGTTTTCTTCAGGGGGCTGACCGAGTTGTCTGGGTGATGTACGCCGACCCCGCGCGGATCTTCGCTTGGCCAAACCTGAGACCACGCTGATCTTTCAGGTCGATGTCACTCGCAAGATCACCACCGTCAGTCCCCTCTCCCTCCGGGAGAGGGTTAGGGTGAGGGCAGGCTTTTGTCCGCTCGGCCGCCAACCCCTGACTTGCCGCGCGGTAAAAGGTAAACTTTGCGCCCTTCGCAGGAGCAGCCATGAATTATCGTCACGCCTTCCATGCCGGCAATCACGCCGATGTGTTCAAACACCTGACCTTGACCCGCCTCATCGCCCTGATGTCGCGCAAGGAGCAGCCGTTTGCCTATCTCGACACGCACGCCGGCATCGGTCTGTATGACTTGCAGGGCGATCAGGCCAATCGCACCGGCGAATATCTGGAAGGCATCGCGCGCTTGTGGGATCAGCCGGATCTGCCGGCGCTGACCGCCGACTACATGAAGGTGCTGCACGAGATGAACCCGGATGGCCAGTTGCGCTATTACCCGGGTTCGCCGGAGCTGGCGCGGCGTCTGACCCGGCCGCAGGATCGGGTGATGCTCAATGAGAAGCACCCGGAAGACGGCGTGCTGTTGAAAGACAACATGGCCGGTGATCGTCGGGTCAAGGTTCATCTGGGCGAGGGCTGGCACGTGCCGCGGGCGATGTTGCCGGTGCAGGAGAAGCGTGCGGTGATGTTGATCGACCCGCCGTTCGAACAGCTCGATGAAATGCAGCGTTGCGCGGCGTCGTTGAAAGAGGCGATTGGTCGGATGCGTCAAACCGTGGCAGCGATCTGGTATCCGGTGAAGGATCAGCGTGCGTTGCGGCGCTTCTATCAGGATCTGGCTGGCACCGGTGCGCCGAAACTGCTGCGCGTGGAGCTGCTGGTGCATCCGCTGGATACGCCGAACAGCTTGAACGGTTCGGGGATGGCGATTGCCAATCCGCCGTGGGGGCTGGAGGAAGAATTGCGTGAGCTGCTGCCGTGGTTGTCCAAAAAATTGGGCCAGACCCAGGGTGGGTGGCAGATGGATTGGTTGATTGCCGAGAGCTGATCAACGGCAAGATCAAAAGATCGCAGCCTGCGGCAGCTCCTACAGTGATCGTTCCCATGCTCTGCGTGGGAACGCCTCAATGGGCGCTCTGCGTCCGCTTTGGGACGCAGAGCGTCCCGGGCTGCATTCCCACGCGGAGCGTGGGAACGATCAACCGGCGGAGTTAGTTACCCGCCAGGCTCGGTGGCATGCACACGCCGGTGCCGCCAATCCCGCAGTAGCCCTCAGGATTCTTCGCCAGATACTGCTGGTGATACGTCTCAGCGAAGTACACGGTCGGCGCCTGTTCGATCTCGGTGCTGATTTCGCCCAGGCCTGCCTTCGACAGCTCAGCCTGATAGGTCGCCTTGCTCTTCAGCGCTGCGTCCAGGTGCTCTGGTGAAGTCGCGTAGATCACCGAACGATACTGCGTGCCGATGTCGTTGCCTTGGCGCATGCCCTGCGTCGGGTTGTGCAGTTCCCAGAACATCGCCAGCAGCTCTTCGTAGCTGACTTTGGCCTTGTCATACACCACCAATACCACTTCAGCGTGGCCGGTCAGGCCCGAGCAGACTTCTTCGTAGGTCGGGTTCGGTGTGAAGCCGCCGGCATAACCGACGACCGTGCTGACCACGCCTTCACGCTGCCAGAAGCGGCGCTCGGCGCCCCAGAAGCAGCCCAGACCGAAGATCGCAAAATCGACGTCCTGGAAAAACGGGCCAAGCAACGGGGTTTCTTCGAAGACGAAGTGCTTTTCAGGCAGGGTCATCGCGGTTTCGCGGCCGGGCAGAGCTTGTTCTTTGGTCGGGAGCACGTTTTTGTTCACCAGAATTTCCGAGCGCAGAACCATGATCGTTCCTCTCAGTCAGGTTGGATGTAAAAAGTCAGACCGCCAGTGTGCCCAATGATGCCCGACTTCGCACTATCCAATGCAGGAGCTGCCGAAGGCTCGGGCCGCGATCGGACGATCTTTTGACCTTGTCTTTGAAAAACAGGATCAAAAGATCGCAGCCTGCGGCAGCACCTACATGAGGGGTGGCGGGGGTTAGAGGCAGAGCGGGCCGCGCGGGTAGCGCTTGAGCGCCTGGATCAGTTCGCCGCCGGGGATCGGTCGGTCGAACAGGTAGCCCTGGCCGACGTCGCAACGGTGGCGGCGCAGGAACGCCAGTTGCTCGGCAGTCTCGATACCTTCGGCCACAACCTTGAGCTTGAGGTTGTGCGCCATGGCGATCACCGCTGAAGTGATTTCCATGTCGTCCTGGTTGTCGGGGATTTCGTGGATGAAGCTGCGATCGATCTTGATGATGTCGATCGGGAATTTCTTCAGATAGCTGAGCGACGAGTAACCGGTGCCGAAGTCGTCCATGGCCAGCGTCAGCCCGAGACGCTTGAGCTGATCGAGCTGCAAGTGGGTGTCTTCGGTGGCTTCCAGCAGCAGGCCTTCGGTCAGTTCCAGTTCGAGCAGGTGGGCCGGCAGCGCTTCTTCCTTGAGGATGTTGGCGATGGACGCCACCAGATCAGGATCGGAGAACTGCTTCGGCGACAGGTTGATCGCCACTTGCAGATTGCCCATACCGGCGGCGGTGAGCGATTTGCTCATGCGACAGGCCTGACGCGCAATCCACTTGCCGATCGGAATGATCAGGCCGGTTTCTTCCGCCACGCTGATGAATTGATCCGGGCGAATCATCCCGCGCTCCGGGTGGTTCCAGCGCAACAGTGCTTCCATGCCCAGCAAACGACCGCTGCGCAGGCATAGCTTCGGCTGATAGAACACATCCAGCTCATTCTGCGTCAGCGCGCGGCGCAGATTGTTCTCGACGAACAGTTTGTAGCTGGCCTCGGCGTTCAGCGCCTCGGTGAAGACTTGTACTTGATGCTTGCCGTTGGCCTTGGCCTTGTGCAGCGCCAGACCGGCGTTACGCATCAGGGTTTGCGGATCACGACCGTGCAGCGGCGCGCAGGCCAGGCCCACGGAGCCGGTGACGCTGATCAACTGGTTGTCGACGAACATCGGCTTGTCGAGGGTCGCCAGCAACTGGTTGGCGATTTTCTGGCCAGTCGCAAGGTCGGTCTCGTCGAGTAGCACGGCAAATTCGTTACTGGCGAAACGTGCGAGGCTGCCACTCGGGCTCAGGCTGTTGCGCAGACGCCGGGCCAGACTGATCAGCAGCTTGTCGCCGGTCTGGTGGCCGAGGCTGTCGTTGATCCGCTTGAAGTTGTCGATGTCGACCAGCAACAGGCTGATCGGGGTATCGCTATCCCGGGCGAAGCGTTCGTCCAGGTTACGGATAAACGCCGGGCGGTTACCGAGGTTGGTCAGGTTGTCGGTGTACGCCAGACGCTCGATGCGCTGCTGCGCCAGTTTGGTCTGGGTGATGTCTTCGTAGATGCCGATGTAGTGCGTCAGCTCACGGTTGTCGCCGTAGACCTTGGAGATCGACAACTGGCCCCAGTACGGTTCGAGGTTCTTCCGGCGGCTTTTGAATTCGCCCTGCCAACTGTTGCTCTTGGCCAGCGCGGAAGGCGCGTCGAATAGCAGCTCGCTGAGGTTTTCCAGGGCCGGTAGCTCGGACAAGCGCTGGCCGTGGACTTCTTCGGTGGTGTACTGGGTGATGGCGGTGAAGCTTGGGTTGACGTATTCGACCACGCCGTCGCAATTGACCAGCAAAAACGCGTTGGCGCTTTGCTCGACCGCCCGCTGGAACAGGTGCAGGGCGCTGGTGGCAGTGCGGCGGTTGTGGTTGTTGATGACTTGCGCGAACTGGTCGGCGAGCTCACCGGCAAAGGCGATTTCATCCGACTGCCAGGCACGGGTCATGCCTGTCTGCTCCAGACACAGCACGCCGACGACCTGGCCGTCGACACGGATGCTGGCATCGAGCATTGCGTTGACGTCCCGCGGGCGCAGCGCCTCGGCCATCTCGCGGGTGCGCGGGTCACGCATGGCATTGTGTGCGTCGATGGCGCGGCTGCTGTGCAACGCTTCCATGTAGTCAGGGAAGGTACTGACGTCGATCACGTCCGGCAGGATGTATTCCTGCGTCGTGCGGTGATACGCGGAGATCGGTACCAGTTGCTGGCCTTCGAGGTTCCACAGGCTGGCGCAGTCGATTTCATAGATATCGCAGGCGCAGCGGGTAATCAGTTCGGCGGCTTCCTGCAACGAGTTGTGCGTGCTGTAGCGCTGACGCGCGAGCAACAGAATCAAGTCCTGTTGGGCACGTACGCGTTCGAGGTGTTGCAGTTGTTCCTGCTGGGCGCGCTGGTTCAGTTCGAGGGCGATTTGCAGGCGCGAGTTCTGGGTTTCCAGATCGACCGAAGGCTGTAGCGGCTCTTCGGCGAACACTTCATCGACCGCCAGCAGGTAGCCGCGCAGCAGATGACGGTTGTGTTGTTTGTAGGCTTCGCCAAGTTCGAGGATGCTTAGCGCCCCGGCCGCAGTGTGCAGGGTATAGCGCACCAGATAATGTGGGCTGGCGGCCAGTTGTTGCTGGATCGCGTCATGCAGTTGATAGCGCGCTTCGGGCTCCATCAGGCTGGCGTAGGGTGAACCGACCAGAGCGCACAGCTCGACAGCCGGTTGACCGAATTGGCGTTCGCAGTTGGGATCGAGGAACAACATTGCCCAACTGGCTTCATTCAAGCGCTCGAAACGCAGCATGCCGAGCCGCGAGGGCACAGGCAACTGCGTCACTACCTCGGCCGCCATACGGCTGGCAGCATCGGGTTGGCTCTTCATGAAGGGAACTCGCTTGAAATATGCTGAACGCGGGGGCTCTCGCCCTCTTTAACGTTGCCTGGGGCAAGGTTGCATCATTGCGGCACTGACTGACAAGAGAGATGAAGGCCAAGTGCTATAAGAATGTGTCGGCTGCGTTGATCATTTCTCCAGCATGGGGGTGAAAAGAGCCAAACTTCGCAGCCTGCGGCAGCCCCTGCAGGGCAACGCGAGCAATGCAGGAGCTGCCGAAGGCTGCGATCTTTATCGCTTAGCGCAGTTTTATGGTGACCGACTGAAGTGGCTTGCCATCGCGATCATGGTAATTGATCAAAATATGATCACTCTCGACCAGCATATGAGCGAAGTTGTCCTGGCTGATGACTTCACTGGTCAATTCATGCACATAGTCACCCGCCGCCGTGCGCGCAAGGGGCTGATCGAGGACAAACGTTGACGCCTTGGCATACGGCAGCAGCTTGCTGTTGCACAGCGGCGAAGACACCACGGTGTGGATTTCGAAATCGGCATCCTCGCGATGGCGCAGGCGCGCAGTCAGCGAGCCGTGCACATCGCCGGAAACGATCACTACATTGTTTATCTTGTGCGTGCGCACGGTTTCCAGCAGCCGCAGTCGCTGCTCGGCAAAGCCTTGCCAGGCATCGTCGCCATTCGCTTGGCGATCCGGGAAGAACATCACGCTGGTGACGACAAACTTGACCCGCGCCTTGCTGTTGATCAGCCATTGGCATAAGGCATGTTCCTGAGCTTCATCGAAGATGCGGCGCTCAGCGCTCGACAGATCGCGTCGGCTGCGAGTGTCGGTGACAAACCATTCGATATCGGCATCGCTGAATTGATACCAGTAATGCTTGAGTGAAGCATGATCAAGTTGTCCGTTAGTTGTCAGTGCATAAGCCGGACTATGGCTGGCCTGGTATAGCTCGTATGCCGCCATGGCGTTGCGATATAACTCTTCATCTGAAGTTTCGGCATTCGCCGGCCAGTTATCTTCGATTTCATGATCATCAAGTATCATGTAAGTCGATGTACCCGACATCAGTCGTTTTATGCCCGGCTGTGAAAAGGCTGCGCGGTATTTGATGAGGATGTCTTTATAACTTCGATCGGGGGCGATGCGGTTCAGGTCATCGACATAAATCTGGTCGCCGGTCATGACGGTAGCGCTGATTGGCGGTTGCTGGCCTTCGATCAACTGGTTGATCGACGTAAAGATCCGGTCCCCCAGTAATGGCAGTACCGGCACGCCTGCCGTCAGGCGCAGATAGCGGCAGGAGCCGAGAATATAAGCGTGTGGCCGCAAGGGCTGGCTGCTGCGGGTACGCAAGCGATAAATCTCCCGCGGCCATTGCAGTGGCAATTCTGCGACGCTGTCCACGGTGTGGACCGGGCTCATCGGGCTGAACCAGCCGGTTTGAAATTCATACTCGGTATCCTCCAGCAAGTCCTGCAGGATGAATACTTCACACATGTCGCGTAGTTCGCCAAGTCTGCTGAACAGGGTGTTTGACCATGCTTGTGAGTTGCTCGGCCGATAACGCAGTCCGGCAAATACTTGTAGATTCTTTTGATATTCACCACGGACGAATATGCGTGCGTGGTTAGTTGTGCTGTGGCCAATAATGGGGCCGATCGTAGGTTTTAACATATTCGAGTCCATTCGAATGAGTGAAGGAAAGCGCATGCACTGCGCAAAAGTTGATGCCCTGACTTTGTTGTCGCAAGACTAGTTGCCGACAGAATAAAAATATCGGTGTGAAGTGGATTCAGGTCGTAGCCGATCTCAACGGGCTTTGTAGGAAAAGTACCAGTTGATAAAACTCAGGCAAAAAAAGCCCCGCCAAATTGACGGGGTTGAGGTGCGAGCGTGTGGCGCTCGAAAACGTGAAACACAAGCGGCCCGCCGTTACCGGAGGGCCGCCTGGGATTACAGCAGGATGGTGCGGATGTCCGCCAGCAGGCTGCCCAGACGCTGGGTGAAGCGTGCGGCAGCAGCGCCGTTGATCACACGGTGATCGTAGGACAACGACAGCGGCAGCATCAGTTTCGGCTGGAAGGCTTTGCCGTCCCAGACTGGCTGGATGGTTGCCTTGGAAACACCGAGAATCGCCACTTCTGGCGCGTTGACGATCGGCGTGAAGCCGGTGCCGCCAATGTGGCCGAGGCTGGAAATGGTGAAGCAGGCGCCCTGCATGTCGTCAGCAGTGAGCTTCTTGTCGCGGGCTTTGGCGGCCAGCGCAGCGGCTTCGGCTGCCAGTTGCAGCAGGCTCTTCTGGTCGACGTTCTTGATGACCGGTACCAGCAGGCCATCCGGGGTGTCGACGGCGAAGCCGATGTTGACGTATTTCTTGCGGATGATCGCTTTGCCGCTTGGCGCCAGCGAACTGTTGAAGTCCGGCAGTTCCTTGAGCATGTGCGCGCACGACTTGAGCAGCAGCGGCAGGATGGTCAGCTTGACGCCAGCCTTCTCTGCAACAGCTTTCTGCGCAACGCGGAAGGCTTCCAGCTCGGTGATATCAGCCGAATCGAACTGAGTCACGTGCGGGATGTTCAGCCAGCTGCGGTGCAGGCTCGACGCGCCGATCTGCATCAGGCGAGTCATCGGCACTTCTTCGATTTCGCCGAAACGGCTGAAATCGACGACCGGAATCGGCGGGATGCCCGCGCCACCGGTTGCGCCAGCAGCAGCGGCCGGTGCTTCCTTGGCCTTCTGCATCATCGCTTTGACGTAAACCTGCACGTCTTCTTTCAGGATACGACCGTGCGGGCCGCTGGCGCCGACAGCGTTCAGCTCGACGCCGAACTCACGGGCCAGTTGACGCACGGCTGGGCCGGCGTGAACTTTAGCGCCCGGCTTGGCCGGGGCTGCGGCTGGAGCGGCAGCAGGTGCAGGCGCAGCGGCAGCCGGAGCAGCAGCGGCAGGAGCACTTGGAGCAGCGGCGGCGGCAGCTGGAGCCGGGGCAGCAGCAGGTGCCGCGCCTTTGACTTTCAGCTTCAGAATCAGGTCGCCGGTACCGACTTCGTCATCCAGCTTGATGGAAACGCTTTCCACCACGCCAGCGGCAGGCGATGGAATTTCCATGCTCGCCTTGTCGGATTCCAGAGTGATCAGCGACTGGTCGGCTTCAACGCTGTCGCCAGCCTTGACCAACACTTCGATGATCTTGGCTTTGCCCGACGAACCGATGTCCGGAACGTGGATGTCCTGGACGCTGTCGGCAACCGGAGCTGCTGGCGCGGCTGCCGGAGCAGGCGCAGCGGCAGCGGCCGGAGCAGCAGCCTGAGCCGGAGCGGCAGCAGCAGGGGCCGCAGCACCCGCCACTTCCAGATCCAGAATCAGGTCGCCAGTGCCGACTTCGTCGTTGAGCTTGACGCTGATGGCCTTGACCACGCCAGCGGCAGGCGACGGGATTTCCATGCTCGCCTTGTCGGATTCCAGAGTGATCAACGATTGATCAGCCTCGACGGTATCGCCGACCTTGACCTGGATTTCGATGATCTGTGCCTTGCCCGACGAACCGATGTCCGGCACGTGCACTTGCTGAACCGATGCGGCAGCAGGGGCGGCGGCGGGTGCAGCGGCAGCAGGCGCGGCAGCCGGTTTGGCCTCCGCTTTTGCAGCCGGAGCAGCAGCCGGAGCAGGGGCCGCTTCAGCGGCGCCCTCGACTTCCAGCTCAAGCAGTTCGTCGCCTTCTTTCAGACGGTCGCCCAGCTTCACTTTCAGGCTCTTGATGACGCCGGCTTTCGGGGCCGGCACTTCCATGCTGGCCTTGTCCGATTCCAGGGTCAGGATGCTCTGGTCGGCTTCGATACGGTCGCCGACCTTCACAAACAGTTCAATTACTTCACCTTCACCGCTGCCGATGTCAGGTACGCGAATGAGTTCGCTCACAAAATGTCTCCTCAGCAGTCCAGTGGGTTGCGTTTTTCCGGGTCGATGCCGAACTTGGTGATGGCTTCAGCCACAACCTTAGGTTCGATATCACCACGGTCAGCCAGTGCTTCCAGGGCTGCCAACACCACGAAATGACGGTCGACTTCGAAGAAATGACGCAGTTTCTTGCGGCTGTCGCTGCGGCCGAAACCGTCGGTGCCCAGGACTTTGAATTCCTTGGACGGTACCCACTGACGGATCTGCTCGGCGAACAGCTTCATGTAGTCGGTAGAGGCAATGACCGGACCCTTACGGCCGTTCAGGCACTCTTCGACGTAGCTCAGCTTAGGCTTCTGGCCAGGCTTCAGACGGTTGCTGCGCTCGACAGCGAGGCCGTCGCGACGCAGTTCGTTGAAGCTGGTAACGCTCCAGACGTCAGCGCCAACGTTGAACTCTTCACGCAGAATCTTCGCCGCTTCACGGACTTCACGCAGGATGGTGCCGGAGCCCATCAGCTGGACGTGGTGCGCCGCATCGCGGGTGTCTTCTTCGAGCAGGTACATGCCTTTCTTGATGCCTTCTTCGGCACCGGCCGGCATGGCTGGCTGCTGGTACGACTCGTTCATCACGGTGATGTAGTAGAAGATGTCCTGTTGCTCTTCGGTCATCTTCTTCATGCCGTCCTGAATGATCACCGCCAGCTCGTAGCCGTAGGTCGGATCGTAGGTGCGGCAGTTCGGGATGGTCGCGGCCAGCAGGTGGCTGTGACCGTCTTCGTGTTGCAGACCTTCACCGTTCAGGGTGGTCCGGCCGGCGGTGCCGCCGATCAGGAAGCCACGGGTACGGCTGTCGCCAGCGGCCCAGGCCAGGTCACCGATACGCTGGAAGCCGAACATCGAGTAGAAGATGTAGAACGGCAGCATCGGCTGGTTGTGGCTGGAGTACGAAGTACCGGCAGCGATGAACGAGCTCATGGCGCCTGCTTCGTTGATGCCTTCTTCAAGGATCTGACCTTTCTGGTCTTCCTTGTAGAACATCACCTGGTCTTTATCGACTGGCTCGTAGAGCTGGCCGACGGACGAGTAGATACCGAGCTGACGGAACATGCCTTCCATACCGAAGGTACGGGCTTCGTCCGGGATGATCGGAACGATGCGCGGGCCGATTTCCTTGTCCTTGACCAGTTGCGCGAGGATCCGCACGAAGGCCATGGTGGTGGAAATTTCACGGTCGCCGGAACCGTCAAGGATGGCCTTGAGGGTGTCCAGATCCGGCGTCGGCACGCTGAAGCTTTGTGCGCGGCGCTGTGGCACGAAACCGCCCAGTGCAGTACGACGCTCGCTGAGGTAGCGGGCTTCGGCGCTGTTTGGCTCTGGCTTGAAGAACGGCAGGTTCTCCAGCTCTTCGTCCTTGACCGGGATGTCGAAACGATCGCGGAACAACTTCAGGCTGTCGACGTCGACTTTCTTGGTGTTGTGCGCAGTGTTTTTCGCTTCGCCGGCACCGGTGCCATAACCCTTGATGGTCTTGGCGAGGATAACGGTTGGTTGTTCTTTGTGGTTGACCGCTTCGTGGTACGCCGCATAGACCTTGTACGGGTCGTGGCCGCCACGGTTGAGTTTCCAGATCTCGTCGTCGGACAGATCAGCAACCATCGCCTTGAGTTCTGGCGTGTTGAAGAAATGTTCACGGACGAACGCGCCGTCTTTGGCTTTGTAGTTCTGGTACTCGCCGTCGATGACTTCGTCCATGCGACGTTGCAGGATACCGTCGACGTCTTTGGCCAGCAGTGGGTCCCAGAAACGGCCCCAGATGACTTTGGTCACGTTCCACTGAGCGCCGCGGAACACGCCTTCGAGTTCCTGGATGATCTTGCCGTTGCCGCGAACCGGGCCGTCGAGGCGCTGCAGGTTGCAGTTGATGACGAAGATCAGGTTGTCCAGCTTCTCGCGGCCGGCCAGGGAGATCGCGCCCAGGGATTCCGGCTCGTCGCACTCGCCGTCGCCCAGGAAGCACCAGACTTTCTGTTTGCCCGGCTGGATGAAACCGCGGTGTTCCAGGTACTTCATGAAGCGTGCCTGGTAGATCGCTTGAATCGGGCCCAGACCCATCGATACGGTCGGGAACTGCCAGAAGTCAGGCATCAGCCAAGGGTGCGGGTAGGACGACAGGCCCTGACCGTCGACTTCCTGGCGGAAGTTGTTCATCTGGTCTTCGGTGATGCGGCCTTCCATGAACGCACGGGCGTAAACGCCTGGCGAGGTGTGGCCCTGGAAGTAGATCAGGTCGCCGCCGTGTTCGTCGGTCGGGGCCTGGAAGAAGTAGTTGAAGCCGATGTCATACAGGGTCGCACTGGAAGCGAAGCTGGAGATGTGACCACCCAGGTCAGAATCTTTCAGGTTCGTACGCATTACCATGGCCATCGCGTTCCAGCGTACCAGCGAGCGAATGCGGCGTTCCATGAACAGGTCGCCAGGCATGCGTGCTTCGTGGGTTACCGGGATGGTGTTGCGGTAAGGCGTGGTGATGGCGTAAGGGAGCTGCGAACCGCTGCGGGTTGCGAGTTCACCCATACGGGTCATCAGATAGTGAGCACGGTCTTCGCCTTCTTTGTCGAGAACCGATTCCAGGGCGTCCAGCCATTCCTGGGTTTCGACGGGATCGAGGTCTTGCATGGCTTGCTCCAGGGCGGAAAGGCTTCCAGAATCGGTTGCCTGAGTTTGCGACTGGCCTTGTGGGCAGACGATTTAAAATTCTTGGATTGCCGTCAGGTTGTTCCGGCGGCGTGTAGTTTTACTACAAATCTTCCGGCATTTCAGCCTTTCGGATGTATAGACGAGTAGTAAAACTACAGATGAAAGGCTTGTGGCCTCCGACTGCGTTGTGAGAATAATCGTTAAGGTTGGTCGATTACCATCCGTAAAAGGTGAAACTTTGATGCTGGATGCTAAAGAAGAAGAAATTTCAGCTATTTCTAACTTTTGTTCGACAGTCCTTCACGTAGCGGGTTTTCATCATTCACTACAAGCGGCCATTTACACGCCGATCAAGGATAGACCATGACCCTGCCCGTGCTTGCCGAACTGCCTGCCATTCTCCTGCCGTTGGTCACTCGATCCGAGCAGTCGTTCCGTACGGCCGTCGCCGCGCTTGAAGACGATCACGGCTTTGCCAACTGGACGCGAGAGCGCTGGGCGCAGTTCGCCCGCGTCACCGCCGCCAGCGAGTTTGTCATTGAACAGAGCGTTCGTGACCCTTTGATGTTGTTGGCGCTGGTGCAGTCCGGCGAGCTCGACCGGCCTTTTGCGCCGGGTGAATTGTGTGCGCAGATTTCTGCTGCCGTAAACGCGGCGCAAAGCGAAGACGAACTCGGTCGCGCCCTGCGCCGTCAGCGCGCCCGCCATCAGGTGCGGATCATCTGGCGTGACCTCACCCGTCAGGCCGATCTGGTGCAGACCTGCCGCGATCTCTCGGACATGGCCGACGCCACCATCGACCAGGCTTATCAATGGTTGTACAGCCGCCATTGCGAACAATTCGGTACGCCGACCGGGCGCCGCAGCGGTTTGCCGCAGCCGATGGTCATCCTCGGCATGGGCAAGCTCGGCGCCGTCGAGTTGAACCTGTCTTCCGACATCGACCTGATTTTCGCCTACCCCGAGGGCGGCGAAACGGTGGGCGTGAAACGCTCGCTGGATAATCAGGAATTCTTCATTCGTCTCGGCCAGCGCCTGATCAAAGCGCTGGATCCGATGACCGTCGACGGCTTCGTGTTCCGCGTCGACATGCGCTTGCGCCCATACGGTTCGTCCGGCGCGCTGGTGTTGAGTTTCAACGCGCTGGAGCAGTATTACCAGGATCAGGGCCGCGACTGGGAACGCTACGCGATGATCAAGGCGCGGGTGGTGGCTGGCGATCAGGTTGCGGGGGCGCAGTTGCTCGACATGCTGCGACCATTCGTCTATCGGCGTTACCTGGACTTCTCGGCGATCGAAGCGCTGCGCACCATGAAGCAGTTGATCCAGCAGGAAGTGCGGCGCAAAGGCATGGCCGACAACATCAAGCTCGGCTCCGGTGGCATCCGCGAAGTCGAGTTCATCGCTCAGGCCTTTCAGTTGATCCACGGTGGCCGCGACTTGAGCTTGCAACAGCGCCCTCTATTAAAGGTATTGAGTACGCTGGAGGGTCAGGGTTATCTGCCGCCGGCAGTGATCAGCGAGCTGCGCGAAGGCTACGAATTCCTTCGTTACACCGAACACGCGATTCAAGCGATTGCCGACCGCCAGACCCAGATGCTGCCGGATGGCGCGCAGGATCAGGCGCGCATCGCCTTCATGCTCGGTTTCGCCGATTGGGAGGCGTTCCACGAAAGACTGATGTTCTGGCGCGGCCGTGTCGCCTGGCACTTCGCGCAAGTGATCGCCGATCCCGACGAGGAAGACGGCACCGAAAGTGAAGTGGTGGTCGGCGGTGAATGGCTGCCGCTGTGGGAAGAAGAGCAGGACGAAGAGGCGGCTTGCCGACAGCTGGAAGAGGGCGGTTTCGCTGATGCGAGCAAAGCCCTGAAGGCGCTGGCCGGTTTGCGCAGCAGCCCGCAGTTGCGAGCGATGCAGCGACTGGGGCGTGAACGTCTCGATGCGTTTATTCCGCGTTTGCTGGCACAGGCAGTAGAGCACGCCAATCCCGATCTGGTGCTTGAGCGGGTGTTGCCGCTGGTGGAGGCGGTTGCCCGGCGTTCGGCTTATTTAGTCTTGCTCACGGAAAACCCCGGTGCGCTGCGGCGCTTGCTGACGTTGTGCGCGGCGAGCCCGTGGATTGCCGAGCAGATCACCCGCTTCCCGCTGCTGATGGATGAATTGCTTAACGAAGGGCGTTTGTTCAAGCCGCCATTGGCGCCAGAGTTGGCCGCCGAATTGCGCGAGCGTCTGACGCGAATCCCGGAAGACGATCTCGAACAACAAATGGAAGCCCTGCGCCATTTCAAACTGGCGCACCGCCTGCGCGTCGCCGCCTCGGAAATCGCCGGCAGTCTGCCGTTGATGAAAGTCAGCGATTACCTGACCTGGCTGGCCGAGGCGATTCTCGAGCAGGTGCTGGCCCTGGCCTGGCGCCAGACCGTGGCCAAACACGGCACTCCGCTGCGCACCGACGGCACTTTGTGCGATCCCGGTTTCATCATTGTCGGTTACGGGAAAGTCGGCGGTCTGGAACTGGGACATGGTTCGGACCTGGATCTGGTGTTCATCCACGACGGCGACCCGCAGGCGGAAACCGACGGTGCCAAGCCGATTGATGGCGCGCAATTCTTCACCCGACTGGGGCAGCGGATCATTCATTTGCTGACGGCGCAGACCAACTCGGGTCAGCTCTATGAAGTGGACATGCGTCTGCGTCCGTCCGGTGCTTCGGGGCTGCTGGTGAGTTCGCTCGGCGCGTTTGCCCGCTATCAGGAAAATGAAGCCTGGACGTGGGAACATCAGGCCTTGGTACGGGCGCGGGTGCTGGTCGGCAGTCAGGATGTCGGTCAGGCGTTCGAGAAGGTTCGTGCGCAGGTGTTGGGCAAATCCCGCGATCTGGCAAAGTTGCAACAGGAAGTAAGCGAGATGCGCGCGAAGATGCGCGACAACCTCGGCACCAAGAGCACCGCGGCCGGCACAGCGGCAAATGCCTTCGACGCCACGGCGCCGTTCGACCTCAAGCAGGACGCCGGAGGTATCGTCGATATTGAATTTATGGTGCAATACGCGGCCCTGGCGTGGTCGCACAGCCACCCGCCATTGCTGCGCTGGACCGATAACATCCGCATCACGGAAGAGCTGGAACGCGAAGGGCTGATGCCCGCCGAAGACGCCAGCCTGTTGCGTGAGGCCTACAAAGCCTACCGCTCCGCCGCCCACCGGCAGGCCTTGCAGAAGGACCCGGGGGTGATTGCCGGAGACCAGTTTGTCGAAGAACGGCGGCAGGTTTTGCGGATATGGAAAGAGATGGGGCTAAGCTGAAACGCAGATGTAAGAATGAATGCAAAACCCTGTGGGAGTGAGCCTGCTCGCGATAGCGGAGTATCAGACGACAACAATGTTGAATGTAACGACCCCATCGCGAGCAGGCTCACTCCTACAATGGATCTGCGGTGAGTCGCAGATGTGTGAATAGATGCAAAACCATGTAGGAGCGAGCCTGCTCGCGATAGCGGAGTAACAGTCGACAGAAATGTTGAAGGTAATGACCCATCGCAAGCCGCCGGTGTTCCCACAGTGATTATCGAGGCGGGGAGGCGTAAATGCCTCCCCGGTTCGTTTTTGGAAACCACATGAATATTCTGATCGTTGGGCCCAGTTGGGTCGGTGACATGGTGATGGCGCAGACACTGTTTCAGTGTCTCAAACAGCGCCACCCGCAATGCGAAATCGACGTGCTGGCCCCCGAGTGGAGCCGGCCGATCCTTGAGCGCATGCCCGAAGTGCGCAAGGCCTTGAGCTTTCCGCTCGGCCACGGCGCGCTGGAATTGGCGACGCGTCGACGCATCGGCAAATCCCTGCGCGGTCAGTACGATCAGGCGATTCTGCTGCCCAACTCGCTGAAATCGGCGCTGGTGCCGTTCTTCGCCGGCATCCCGAAGCGCACCGGTTGGCGCGGCGAATTCCGCTACGGTCTGCTCAACGATGTGCGCACCCTCGATAAAGAACGCTATCCGCTGATGATCGAGCGTTTCATGGCCCTGGCCTATGAGCCGAACGCCGAACTGCCGAAACCGTATCCACGCCCAAGCCTGCAAATCGATCCGGTCACCCGCGAAGCAGCGCTGGCCAAATTCGGCCTGAGCCTCGATCGTCCGGTGTTGGCCCTGTGCCCCGGCGCCGAGTTCGGCGAATCCAAGCGCTGGCCGTCCGAGCATTACGCCAAAGTCGCCGAAGCGCGTATTCGCGAAGGCTGGCAGGTGTGGCTGTTCGGCTCGAAAAACGATCACGCGGTCGGCGAAGACATCCGCGCGCGGCTGATCCCGGGCCTGCGCGAAGAATCGGTCAATCTCAGTGGCGGCACCTCGCTGGCCGAGGCCATTGATTTGATGTCCTGCGCCGACTCGGTGGTGTCCAACGACTCCGGTCTGATGCACGTCGCCGCTGCGCTGAACCGCCCATTGGTGGCGGTCTACGGCTCGACGTCGCCGGGCTTTACCCCGCCGTTGGCCGAGCACGTCGAAGTGGTCCGGCTGGGGCTCGATTGCAGTCCGTGTTTCGACCGTACCTGCCGCTTCGGCCATTACAACTGCCTGCGCCAACTGATGCCGGACGCAGTCAACGATGCCTTGCAGAAACTGCAGGGCTCCGTGGTCGAGGTTCATTAAGTTGCGGGTACTGCTGATCAAGACTTCATCGCTGGGCGACGTGATTCACGCGTTGCCGGCGCTGACCGACGCCGCCCGGGCGATCCCCGGGATCAAGTTCGACTGGGTTGTTGAAGAAGGCTTCGCCGAGATTCCGACCTGGCACCCGGCCGTCGATAAAGTGATTCCGGTGGCGATCCGCCGCTGGCGTAAAAACATCTGGAAGACCATTACCAGCGGCGAGTGGAAACGCTTCAAGCAAAGCGTGCGCGCGAACAAATACGACTTGGTCATCGACGCTCAGGGTCTGCTGAAAAGCGCCTGGCTGACCCGTTACGTCAAAGCGCCGGTGGCCGGTCTCGACAAAGGCTCGGCCCGTGAGCCGATGGCTGCGCGTTTCTATGACCGCAAACTGGCCGTGGCCCGTGGGCAACACGCCGTTGAGCGTGTGCGGCAGTTGTTCGCCATCGCCCTTGGCTACGACTTGCCGAAAGGCTTGGGCGATTACGGCCTCAACGTCGAGCGTCTGGTCGAGCTGCCGCGCAAAAACGCCTTTGTGGTGTTTCTTCACGGCACGACTTGGGACACCAAACACTGGCCGGAAAGCTACTGGCGCGAACTGACCGAACGCGTCGGCTATCTTGGCGTCGGCGTCAAACTGCCGTGGGGCAACCCGCAGGAAAAGGCCCGTGCCGAGCGTATTGCCGCCGGTTTCAAGCACGCCGAAGTGCTGCCGAAGCTCAATCTGGCCGGCGTCGGCAAAGTCCTTGCCGGGGCGCAAGCCTGTGTAGCGGTGGACACCGGTCTCGGCCATTTGGCCGCTGCGCTGGACGTGCCGACAATCTCGCTGTTCGGCCCGACCAATCCGGGTCTGACCGGCGCCTACGGCAAATTGCAGATTCACCAGGCCAGCGACTTCCCGTGCGCGCCGTGCCTGCAAAAGAAATGTACCTATCAACCGACCGCGCAGGATGCCCGTCAGTTTGACCTGAAGCGTGAGCAGCCGCTGTGCTTCACGCGTCTGAACCCCGAGCGTGTCGCCAGCCGACTGAGCACGTTGTTAATGGCTGAGGAGCTGCGCTGATGCAATTGGCATTCGTCCTGTACAAATATTTCCCGTTCGGTGGCTTGCAGCGCGACTTCATGCGCATCGCTCTCGAATGCCAGCAACGCGGTCATCAGATCCGCGTTTATACGTTGATCTGGGAAGGCGAGGTGCCGCCCGGTTTCGAAGTGCTGGTGGCGCCGGTCAAGGCGTTCTTCAACCATCGTCGCAATGAAAAGCTCAGCGCGTGGATGGCAGCGGATCTGGCCAAACGCCCGGTGGATCGTCTGATCGGCTTCAACAAGATGCCCGGTCTGGACGTCTATTACGCCGCCGACGGCTGCTTCGAAGACAAGGCGCAGAACCTGCGCAACTCGCTGTACCGCCGCTGGGGCCGTTATCGCCACTTCGCCGAGTACGAGCGCGCGGTGTTCGCCAAAGACGCGAAGACCGAAGTGCTGATGATTTCCGAAGTGCAGCAGCCGTTGTTCATCAAGCATTACGACACGCCGCTTGAGCGCTTCCACCTGCTGCCGCCGGGCATCGCCCAGGATCGCCGCCGCCCAGCGGATGCTGACGAAATCCGTGCCGGTTTCCGCGCCGAATTCAATCTGAAGAACGACGAATTGCTGCTGGTGCAGATCGGTTCTGGCTTCAAGACCAAGGGCGTCGATCGCAGCCTGAAAGCGCTGGCCGCATTGCCCGCGGAACTGAGAAAGCGCACCCGGCTGTTTGTAATCGGCCAGGATGACCCCAAATTGTTCCAGATGCAGAGCGCGACTTTGGGCCTGGGCGATAACGTGACGTTCCTCAAGGGGCGCAGCGATATCCCGCGTTTCCTGCTTGGCGCCGATCTGTTGATCCATCCGGCGTACAACGAAAACACCGGCACGGTATTGCTTGAAGCGCTGGTCGCCGGGTTGCCGGTGCTGGTCAGCGCGGTCTGCGGTTATGCCCATTACATCGCTGAGGCCGACGCCGGGCGAGTGCTGGACGAACCGTTCGATCAGGCGCAGCTGGCGCAATACCTGACTGACATGTTGAAAGACGACGCTGCACGCGCGGCCTGGAGCCGCAATGGTCTGGCCTTCGCCGAGACGGCCGACCTCTACAGCATGCCGCAGCACGCGGCCGATGTGATTCTGGCGGAGCACGCTTAATGAAGTTGATGCTGGCTGAACCGTTCAAAAGCCTTTGGGCCGGACGCGACCCGTTCGCCGAAGTCGAAGGCTTGCAGGGCGAGGTATACCGCGAGCTGGAAGCACGTCGGACACTGCGTACGGAAGTCGACGGCAACGGATTTTTCGTCAAGATCCACCGTGGCATCGGTTGGGGCGAGATTTTCAAGAATCTGCTGACCGCCAAGCTGCCGGTACTCGGCGCGGGTCAGGAGTGGAAAGCCATCCAGCGCCTGCAGGAAGTCGGCGTGCCAACCATGACCGCCGTCGCTTACGGTGAGAAGGGCAGCAACCCGGCGGATCAGCATTCGTTCATCGTCACCGAAGAACTGGCGCCGACCATCAGCCTTGAAGACTTCAGCATCGACTGGGTCAAGCAGCCGCCCGAGCCGAAACTCAAGCGCGCACTGATCGCCGAAGTTGCGCGCATGACCGGCATGATGCACCGCGCCGGCGTCAATCACCGCGACTGCTACATCTGTCACTTCCTGCTGCACACCGATAAACCGGTGACGGCAGAAGATTTCAAACTCTCGGTGATCGACCTGCACCGTGCCCAGACCCGCGCGAAAATCACGCAGCGCTGGCGCAACAAGGATCTGGCGGCGCTGTATTTCTCGGCGCTGGACATCGGCCTGACCCGCCGCGACAAGCTGCGTTTCCTCAAGGGCTATTTCCAGCAGCCGCTGCGGCAGATTCTAGCGGAAGAAGCGCCGTTGCTGAGTTGGCTGGAAGGCAAGGCCAACAAGCTCTATGCGCGCAAGCAGCGTTACGGGGATGCGCTCTGATGGCGGGTTGGATCCTTGAACCTGAATACAGCGATCTCGCCGACGACTTCGGCAGCCTCGAAGCGGTGTTCGCCCTGCAAGGCGAGCGCCTGACCCGCGACCCACTGTCGGAAGTCATCCGCGTCGAGCGCAATGGCGTCAACTACTACGTCAAACGCTACGTCGGCGCCGGTAAGGGCTTGCGCCGTTACCTCGGCAAGCCGCGGGTCAAGATGGAGTGGCAGAACCTCAAGCGCTTTGCCAAGTGGGGCATTCCCACCGCTGAAGTGGTGGCCTGGGGCCTGGAGCGACGTGGCGCGGCGTACGACCGTGGCGCGATGATCACCCGCGAACTGCCGCGTACCGAAGACCTCTCGGCGCTGGCTGAGCGCAACGATCCCAAGCTCAAGGATCGCGCCTGGGTCGATGGCGTGAGTCGGCAGTTGGCCGCTTATACGCGGATCATGCATGACCATCGCTTCACCCATAACGATCTGAAGTGGCGCAACCTGCTGATCGACGATCAGGCGCAGTTGTTTTTGATCGACTGCCCGAACGGCGATTTCTGGCGCGGTTTCTGGCTCAAGTACCGGATTACCAAGGATCTGGCCTGCCTCGACAAGGTCGCCAAATATCACCTGTCGAATACCCAGCGCCTGCGCTTTTACCTGCAATACCGTGGGCGTGATCGCTTGAATGGCGCTGACAAGAAGCGCATTCGCCACGTGGTGAGATTTTTCGAGGGACGCGAATGACTGATTTTCTGGCCGCTGAAGACCGTGCGCTGCTCGAGCGTAATGGCCTCGGCACTTTTGACGCCCTGTGGGCCAAGCAGCTCGAAGCGGTGGACGAACCGAACACCGACGGTGGCGGCTGGAGCAGCGTGTTTCGCCTTGAACTGGAAGGTCATGCCTATTACCTCAAGCGCCAGAGCAATTACCTGACCCGCACCTTGCACGCACCCTTTGGCGAGCCAAGTTTCGCCCGTGAGTTTCGCAATATCAGTCGTTACAACACGCTGGGGGTTCCGGCGCTGCAAGCGGCGTTCTTTGGGCAGCGCAAGGTCGACGGTGAAGTTCGCGCGATCCTGCTGACCCGGGCGTTGGACGGCTGGGATGACCTCGATTCGTTGTTGCAGCGCTGGTCAGAACTGACCGCCACGCAGCAATCGGCGATCCTCAAAGCCTGCGGGCAACTGGCGCGGCTGCTGCACGGTCTGCGTCAGGTGCACGGTTGTTTTTACCCGAAACATATTTTCTTGCAGGCCGACGGCGCGCAATATCGGGCGCAGTTGATTGATCTGGAGAAAACACGGCCACTGCTGTGGGGGATGCGCGATCGGGTCAAGGATCTGGAGCCGCTGCTGCGCCGCGCGCCACAATGGAACGAGGCGCAACTGCGCGAGCTGCTGGCGGCCTATGTCGATCAGTCGGTCGACAGCTCGCTGGTCAACGCGTGGGTTACGCGTCTGACCGCACGACGCAGTCGCAAGGAGACTCGCTGATGCACCTGTCCGACCTGAAAAATGCCGGGCGCACGCCAGGTCTGCCGCTGACGATTGCCCTGGCCGATGCCGCCGGGCCTGCCGATCTGCAGTTGCTGAGTCTGCTGCGGGTGTTGCCGGGGCAGCGTTATGTCGGTGCCGGTGTCTGGCGCGGTCGGCCAGTGCTGGCGAAGTTGCTGGTCGGCAGCAAGGCTGCGCGGCATTTTCAGCGTGAGCTCAATGGCGTGAAACTGCTGGCAGCGCAAGGCCTGACCACGCCGTTGCTGCTGGCCGATGGCTTGAAGGAAGGCGAGGGCGGCTGGCTGCTGTTCGAATTCCTCGAAGACGCTGAAAGCCTTGGCGATGCCTGGGCGCAGGTCGAGGCGTTGCCGGTATTGGCGGATGAACAATCGGCAGTGCTGGCCGAAGCGCTCGGTGCGATCGCGCAACTGCACGGCAAAGGCCTGTGGCAGCAAGACCTGCACCTCGACAATCTGCTGCGCCACGACGGCCAGTTGTACTTGATCGATGGCGCCGGGATCTGCGCGGAAACCGCCGGTCAGCCGCTGTCACGGCAAAAGGTGCTGGAAAACCTCGGCGTATTTTTCGCCCAGTTGCCCAAATCGCTGGAGCCGTTTACCGAAGAGTTGCTGGTGTATTACCTGCTGAGCAACGCTGAGCACGCGCTGCCGCTGGAAGCGTTGCAGAAGCAGATCGACAAGGTGCGCGCCTGGCGTCTGCGCGATTATCTGATCAAGGTCGGTCGTGAGTGCACACTGTTTGCGGTGCAGCGTGGTGCATTCGCTCTGCGCGCCATTCGTCGCGAGGAAGAAGCGGCGATGGTGCCGGTGCTGGAGCAGGCCGATGCGCTGCTCGATCAGGGGCATCTGTACAAGACCGGCGGTGCGGCGAGTGTCGGCAAGGTCGACGTGGCCGGGCGCACGCTGGTGATCAAACGCTACAACATTAAGAATTTTGCCCATTGGCTCAAGCGTTTCTGGCGCCCGAGCCGTGCGTGGCACTCGTGGCGTGAAGGCAATCGTCTGGCGTTCCTCGGCATCGCCACGCCGAAACCGCTGGCAGTGCTGGAAAAGCGTTTCTTGTGGCTGCGCAGCCGCGCTTATCTGATTACCGAATACCTGTCGGGGCCGGACATCATCGAGCGTTTTGCGCCATATGTTGAAAGTGGCGATGCACCGGAAACCGAGTTGCAGGCACTGGATCAGCTGTTCGCGCGATTGATTGCCGAGCGCATCAGCCACGGCGATTTCAAAGGCCATAACCTGTTCTGGCAGGAAGATCGCTGGGCGCTGATCGATCTTGATTCGATGTGCCAGCATGGTTCGCTGGGGAGTTTCGCCCCGGCCTATGCCCGTGACCGGGCGCGTTTCATGCGCAACTGGCCGCAGAGCAGCGCGTTGTATCAAGTGATCGATCAGCGGTTGCCTAAAGATATCTCCGGCGCTGCCTGAGCCGCCTTCGCGAGCAAGCTCGCTCCCACATTAAATGCGTTCAGGATGTGGGAGCGAGCTTGCTCGCGAAGAGATCGGCCGAAACACTACAAATCCCCACGGGGAAACGGTGCACAACACCCACTGACTTCTCCTACAGCTTCTACAGAAGCCATGAACTGTGCGGCCTCCAGCCCCGATGCTAGTTTGCCTGACGACTTCGGAGGGCAACGCTTGATGATCAACAAGGCTGCAACACTGGCTGTTTTTTCATGGGTTTTATCGGGCTGCGGCAGTGCCCTGACCGTGCTGCAGGACGACGCCGACGTCGCCCGCGACATGCGCAAACAGAAAACCTACTGCCAATCCATTCCGCGGATCTACAGCGGTCTGGCCTTCGATTTCTGCGTATTGAACGCACCTCCCGATCCCACGGGCTTCCTGGTGCCCTTCGTGTTGCTGGACCTGCCGCTGTCCGGGGTCTTCGACACGGTCTCGCTGCCGTACACGCTTTATCGGCAGATCGAAGATGGCAATCTGAATATTTACTGGCGTTCAGGTGGCGGGTAACTGGTTTGCCTTCGATAGCCAGGTACAGCGATGTCATCGTCTATGTCGATGAGAGCGGTGACCATGGGATGCAAACACTGGATCCCAAATATCCCGTTTTTGTGCTCGCGTTTTGCGCCTTCGACAAGCGGCATTACTGCGAAAAAGTCATTCCTGCCCTGCAGAAATTCAAGTTCACCCATATGGCCACGACCTGATTGGTCTGCATGAACTTGAAATTCGCAAAGAGAAAGGCGCGTTCTCAGGAGTTTTCATTTCCCGGGAGCACAAGAATGCTTTTCCTGAGGAACTGACGTGCATCATTGAAGCCAGCAACTTCGTTCTGATCAGCTGCGTCATAGACAAGGCTGCTCTGCGCGAAAGGCAAGGCCCCAGCCATAAACCATACCACCTCGCTCTCGGCTTTTGTCTGGAAACGCTCTATGAGTTCTTGCAGGAAAAGAATCAGCAAGGGGCAACGACGCATGTGATTTTCGAGCGCCGAGGGAGGCGGGAAGATAACGAGTTTGAGTTGGAGTTTCGCAGGATGTGCGGTGGTGCGAATCGTTTGGGAATTCAACTGCCATTTGACATCGTCTTTGCCACAAAACAAGTGAATTCCACCGGTCTGCAGCTCGCTGATCTCGTTGCGAGACCCATCGGCATGAGCGTTCTGAAGGCTGGTCAGGAAAATCGTGCATTTGAAGTACTCAAGCGCAAATTTTACTGCAGCGGCGGGCGGAACAAAGTCGGACAGGGTTTCGAGAACTGGGGCTTGAAGATTTTCCCCTCCCCAGAAAGCGAAAAGCCCCGGTGATCTCACCGAGGCATTAGCGCCGACCGGGATCCCCCAGTCCATTTGCGTACGAGCATATGACGAGAGGTACAGAGTGTCAACGCGCAGGCGCGGCAGTTCGGCTAGAGGCTTGTGGGCGCTTTTACGCTATAATCCCGCCCTTTAGCTGTCTCTCGCCCGGTGCGAGGGCACATCAATTTTCAAGGCGCATCGCGCCTGCATGCAGACTAAAGAGGCTAGACCCCTGTGGCATTGACGATTCTTGGCCTGTCCGGCGCCCTTAGCCATGATCCTTCAGCAGCCTTGTACATTGACGGCAAGCTGGTGGCGGCGGCTGAAGAAGAGCGCTTCGTACGCGATAAACATGCAAAGAACCGCATGCCCTACGAATCGGCGAAGTTCTGCCTGGAGCAGGCCGGTATCAAGCCGTCCGACGTTGACGTGGTGGCGATTCCGTTCGCGCCGATCAGCCTGTTCGGCGAGGCTCGCTGGCACTACGCCAAGCGCTACTGGTACGCGCCGGATCGCGCCCTCGATGCGATCCTGATGGGCAATCGTCGCTACAAGCGCTATCGCAACAAGATCGTCTGGTGCCTGGAACAGCTGGGTTTTGATCCGAAAAAGATCAAGATCGAGCCGGTCGAGCACCACTTGGCTCACGCCTCCAGCGCTTACCACTGTTCCGGTTTCCAAGAGAAAACCGCGATCCTCGGTATCGACGGCAAAGGCGAGTACGCCACGACCTTCTTCGGTTACGGCGAAAACGGCAAGATCCACAAGATCAAGGAATTCTTCGATCCGGACTCCCTCGGCGGCCTGTACGGCGCGATCACCGAGTTCCTCGGTTTCGAGATGCTCGACGGTGAGTTCAAGGTCATGGGCATGGCGCCTTACGGCGACGCCAGCAAATACGACTTCTCGCGTCTGGCCTCGTTCGAGAACGGCGAGCTGGTGATCAACACCGACTACGCCAACGTGATCGGCCTGCGTCGCTATAAAGAGAAGGGCAAAGGCTTCTACTTCTCGCCGAAGCTGATCGAATGGCTGGGTCCCAAGCGCGAAGGCGATATCGCTGACGAACCGTACATCCATTACGCCGCAAGCATGCAAGCGCTGTTCGAAAAGATCTCGCTGCAGATGATCGACTACTACCTGGGCGACGTGCTCAAGGAAACCGGCAAGCTGGCGTTTGCCGGAGGCTGTGCGTTGAACGTCAAGCTGAACCAGAAAATCATCGCGCGCAATGACGTCAAAGAGCTGTTCGTCCAGCCGGCCTCCGGCGATGCCGGCACTGCTGTCGGCGCTGCCGCTTACGTGTCGCACGCCCGTGGCGTACCGGTCGAGAAGATGGAACACGTCTACCTCGGCCCGTCGTACAGCAACGAAGACGTGATTGCCGCGTGCGCCCGTCACGAAAACAAGCCGACCTGGCGCAAGCTCGACAACATGCCGGAGCAGATCGCCAGGATCATGGTCGATGGCAACCCGGTGGCCTGGTTCCAGGGCCGCATGGAATTCGGTCCGCGTGCATTGGGTGGTCGTTCGATCATCGGTTGCCCGAGCATTCCCGGTGTGGCTGACCGCATCAACCACCAGATCAAGTTCCGCGAGCGCTGGAGGCCTTTCTGCCCGTCGATGCTCGACACCGTTGCACCGCAGATGATCAAGATCGATCACCCGGCGCCGTTCATGACCTTCACCTTCGAAGTGGCGGATGAGTGGAAAACCCGCGTGCCGGAAGTCGTCCACGAAGACGGTACCTCCCGTGCCCAGGTGCTCAAGCGCGAATACAACCCGCGCTACTACGACATGATGAAGGCGCTGGAAGTCCTGACCGGCAACGGCGTGTCGCTGAACACCTCGCTCAATCGTCGTGGCGAACCGATGATCTGCTCGCCGACCGACGCGCTGAACATGTTCTTCGGCTCTGATCTGCAGTACCTGATCATGGAAGACATTCTGGTGGTCAAAGAGGGCGCAAACGCTTATGACTCGCTCGGCTGAACGCCATGTGCTGCAGTTCTGTCACGGCTATGACGGGCCGTTCCTCGACTGCGCACGGCAGTATGCCAGCCTGTTCGCGGGCACCGGTTATCGGGTGACCACGGTCTTTCTGACCGGGGTCGCCGATAGCGAGGTGGCCGCAGCGTGTGCTTCCGATGAAGTGTTGTTCATGGAATACAGCTCCAAGGCCATTCGTGGCCTGAAGCTGGGCGCCATCGGCGATCTGCGCAAGATCGCCGCTTCACGCAATTTCAGTTTCTGCATCGCCCATCGCTTCAAGCCGATCTATATCGCCTTGCTCGGCACTTCGTTGCCGGTGATTGGCGTGCACCACGCGTTTGACGATTACAAACGCGGTACGCGCAAGCTGTTTGCGCACATTTTCCGTAAGCGTCTGAGCCTGCTCGGCGTGTCCGATGCGGTGCGCGACGACATGCGTCGTTGCCTGCCGAAGTGGCCGCAAGAACGTATTCAGACGCTGTATAACCGTATTGATGTGCCTGCGCTGCAATTCAGTCAGGTGTCCGTCCGCGAAGCCCGCGAGACCCTTGGCCTTGCACCGGATGCGTGGATTGTCGGCAACGTTGGCCGGCTGCATCCGGACAAGGATCAGGCAACTTTGCTGCACGGCTTTGCTGCGGCTTTGCCGGGTTTGCCGGGCAACAGCCAGTTGGTGATTCTCGGCAAGGGCCGTCTGGAGCAGGACCTCAAGGAACTGGCGCGCGAACTGGGTATCGGTGATCGCGTGCTGTTCCTCGGTCAGGTGCCGGATGCGCGCAATTACTTCCGTGCCTTCGATGTATTTGCCTTGAGTTCCGATCACGAACCGTTCGGCATGGTGCTGCTGGAGGCCATGGCCGCCGGCGTGCCGCTGCTCGCCACTGCGTGCGGTGGCGCGAAGGAAGTGGTGGAAGGCGTGGGCATTCTGTTTCCGCTAGGCGATGCCGAACACTTGGCGCAAGGCCTGCAACATCTGGCTGGTATGGATGATCAACAGCGTCTTCAGTGCGCCGAGATGATGCTCGATCGTCTGCGTGAGCGTTTCTCCGACCGTGCGGTGCGTGACACCTTTTGGCGTCTGCCGCAAGTTACCGATCTGGCACCGAGGGGCTGATGCTCAACCGATTTCAAGGCTGGCGCGAACGTGGCTGGTCGCCCGTTGACGCCTCCACCTATGCAACCACCTGGCGGCGTTTCGGTGGCAGCGTTGCGACTCACCCATTGGTGGTGGAGCGTCTGGCTGATCTCGCCGGCATCCCGGTGCGTTACCTGGCCTGGGAGCAACAAGGCGAAATCAAAGCGGCGATCCCGACCTGGGGACGCGATCTGGCGTTGTCCAAGGACGTGCTCAAGCGCAATGGCAAAAAAGGCTTGTTCGACCTCGGCAATGCCGAGCTGATCCTGCCGGCCGCCGTTGAGGCTCAAGCCCCGCTGCGCCATCGCGCACGCTACCTGTCGGCCCTCAATGAAAGCCGCTTCAGCGGCCTGAAGTTGCAGACCGAACAACTGGCCATGGCCCGCACCCCGGAAGATCTGTCGAAGAAATTCCGCTACAACCAGCGCCGCGAACTGCGTTTGCTGGAAGAGGCGGGCGGCGTGGTGCGTGCGGTCAGTGAGTTCTCCAGCGCCGAACTGGCGGCGATCTACTGCGATCTGTTTCAGCGTCGCTGGGGCTTCCCGGCCACAGGCGCGGCACGCATGGGCGAAGTGATCGAGCTGTTGCGCGAGCTGTTGATCGGCTCGGTGATCTTCCTCAACGATGCGCCGATTGCGATTCAATTGGTGTACCGCGTCGAAGCGCCAGAGTGGATCAGCGTCGAATACATCAACGGCGGTGTCGATCCGCAAACCCGCGATTTCAGCCCCGGCAGCGTGTTGAGCTTTCTCAATACGCAAAGCGCCTGGGAGCACGCGCGAGCGCTGGACAAGCCGCTGCGCTTTTCCTTTGGTCGCGCCGACCGTGAATACAAGGATCGCTGGTGCAATCCTGTGCCGGTGTTCACCGTATGAGCCCGCCCATGAGTCGCAAACAACAATTGCTCAAGCGTCACCGGCGCAACAAACGCATCGGTCTGTTGATTGCGCTGGCCGTGTTGATCGCGGTCGGTGTACTGGTTGTTTGGTGGTTGCCGCTGGTGCTTGCAGTGATCGGCTGGATCACCCATGAGGCGTGGTTCGCCGATCATTTGTTCTATTCGCCGAAAGACGATTACCAGTACAGCTTTCCGCCGTTCACACCGCAGCCAAAAGTGCACCTTAACGGTGAACAATTGCGCCTCGATGAAGGCGTGATGCTGGTGGATGACGCCACGCTGATTCTCGCGGTGCACGTCAAAAGCACATGGCTGGGACGCTTCTTCGATCCGCGCATTGAGCTGGCAGGCGGTACGAATCCCGACGCGCAAACCTTTGAGCGCGGCGTCAACGGCCTGCGTTATCTGAACCTCAGCGGTCAGGCGCAAGCCTTGTCCCAAGGCGTGCTGCGCTTGCGCGGACGCTTCTGTCGCGTCTGGGGTGAGCCGCTGCTGTGGGCGCTGGAGCAAGCGGATTACCGCCGTTCGCGGGTGATGGTGATTGCTCCGCACGCCGACGATGCGGAACTGGCCGCCTACGGTTTGTACAGTCAGGCCGATGAAGCCTGGATCGTCACCCTGACTGCCGGCGAAATTGAAGCCGAACACTATCAGCAGATGGGCCTGAGCAAAGTCGAAGCCGCGCGGCTCAAGGGCCGATTGCGTGCCTGGGACAGCCTCGCCGTGCCGCGCTGGGCTGGCGTGCCACAGGAAAACTGCGTGCAGCTCGGTTATTTCTGTCTGCAACTGGCAGCGATGCAGGCTGCGCCGAGTCAACCGGTCGCTTCGCGCGAAGCTGATTTGAGCGATACCCGATTATTCCGTCAGTTGAATCCGTTCAGTTTGCCGAGTGACGTCGACGGCGCGCCGACCTGGAACAATCTGCTGGCCGACCTGCGCGAAGTGCTGCTGCGAGCGCGCCCTGACGTGATCGTCCTGCCGCATCCGACGCTTGATCCGCATCCCGACCATCTCTGCAGTCAGCAAGCCGTGATGCAGGTGCTGAACAGCCTCGACTGGCAGCCGACCCTGCTCGGTTACGCCAACCATTTGCACGATAACGATCGCTGGCCGATGGGCAATGCCGGTGAAGGCGTTGCGTTGCCTCCGGCCTTCGATGGCGCCGTACCGATGCAGCCGCTGTGCTTGCCGCTAACCCTTGAGCAGCAACGCGACAAGGCCATGGCGCTGGGCATGATGCATGACTTGCAGCCGCCAGCACCGTTCAAGCGTCGTTTGCGCCGCTTGATTCAGCGCGTGCTGGCCGGGCGTGCGCCGTCGATATACGGCGAGAACGAGTTTTTTCGAAAAGCGGTCCGACGCCAGGAATTACTCTGGCTGCTGAAACCGGGTGAATCAGGCGTGAATCGGGGAGATTTATGAGTCAACGGTCAAAGGTTCTGCAGTTGCAACCTGACTACAACGTCAAAGCCCATGATTTCGCCGACCTTGCCGAGCAGATCGTCAAGGCGTTGCCGTCGGAGCGCTATGAGATCACGGCGGCTTTCCTGCGCGGTAAACCTGCGGCCGGTGAGCCAGTGAGTCGTGCTGACCGCTCGGTGTATTTCGAGTTTTCCGACAAGTCGCTCAAGGGCATGCGCCTGCGGGCGATGTGGCAGCTATACAAGTTCTGCCGCCGGGAAAAGTTTGACGTGGTGATCTGCAACCGCTTCAAACCGGTGAACATGATGCTCACGCTCAACCGCTGGTTGAAGGTGCCGTTGTGTATTGGCATCTCCCACGGTTTCGGCGAATACGACCGTTTCTATCGTCGTCGTCAGACCCAGCGCCTGATCGATCGGCACTGGCGTTTCGTCGGTGTTTCGCCAGCGGTCAAACAGTACCTGCTGGACTGCGATTGCGGGTTCACCGACCAGAATACCTACGCTATTACCAACGCCATCGACATCGAACAGGCCGAAGGCTTGCAACACAGCCGTGAAAGGGCTCGCGAACTGCTCGGTATCGATCCGGATGTGCGCCTGATCGGCGCGCTGGGGCGATTGGTTTCGGTCAAGGGCCATACCTATCTGTTGCAGGCGTTTGCCGCGCTCAAGGACAAATACCCGAACACGCAATTGGCAATCATCGGTGCCGGCCGCCTGCAAGCGCCGCTGGCTGCCGAAATTGAGCAGTTGGGCCTGGGCGGACGCGCACACTTGCTGGGCTTCAAGGAAAACGCCCTGCAATATGTGCGTGCCTTTGATATCTGGACCATGCCGTCGCTGGCTGAAGGCCTAGGCCTGGCTTTGCTCGAAGGCATGAGCGGGCACCTGCCGGTGATCGCCTCGAACGTGCCGGCCATGCTGCCGCTGATCGAAGGCGCAGGCGGGTTGTCGATTACCCCGAAAGATGTGCCGAGCCTGGTCGCGGCGCTGGATAATTATCTCGCGCTGTCCGATGACGAGCTCAAGGCCAAGGGCGAGCAGGCTTACCGCTATCTACAGGACCAGCATGATATCGAGGTGTTCCGTCAGGAATATCTGGACTTGATTGACTCTGGCCTGGGACAGGCTCGCAGGGAGCAGCCATGAGTGAACAAACAGCAACGAGCGAAGCGAACGCCCTCGTCACCGTCATCATCGCATCGTACAACCACGGGCCGTACATTGAGGAAAGCATCCTCAGTGTCATCAACCAGACTTACAAGAACATCGAACTGCTGGTGATCGATGACGGCTCGAACGACGACAGCGTCGAGCGCATCAGTGCTTTGCAGGCGCAGCACGGTTTCGATTTCCGTGTGCAGCAGAACCAGGGCCTGACCAATACGCTCAATGGCGCCATTGCGCGCGCCAAGGGCAGCCTGATCGTGCCGTTCGGCTCTGACGACATCATGTATCCGGAGCGTATTGCCACGCAGGTGGCCTACATGGCCGGCAAACCCGAAGTCGGGATCTGCGCCGGCAACATCGAACTGATGGACGCCGATGGCAATCTCTACCCGGAAAAACGTCAGCGCCGCGACGTACCGTTCCGCCGCCTCGATTTCGACGACATGTTCCTTGAGCGCAAACCGTATCCGCCGGCGCCGACGCTGATGATCCGGCGCGAAGCGCTGGACAAGGTCGGCGGGTTCGATCCAGCGATTCGTCTTGAAGATCTGTATATCGAGTTGAAGGTGACGCGTGCCGGTTATTTCATCGACGGCTTGAACATGGTCATGGCGCGCTACCGCAAGCACGCCACCAACTCGTACAAGAATCACCGTTTCATGATCGAAAGCATCCTGCGTATCTACGCATTGTTCAGCGATCATCCGCTGTATGACGAAGTGCGTTACAAGGCGCTCAACTCGATGTTCCTCAAGACCGCCAACCGCAATCGCAAGCTGGCGCGGGAACTGCTGGCGCAGATCCCGTTCAAGGCGTGGAACAAAAAGACCTGGCGCGGTCTTGGACGGTTACTGTTTTCGCCGCGGGAAAAGAGTTGAAACAGCGGTCGCCCGCGCTTAGCGGGCGACTTTCTCCGAGAGCTGCTTATCGCCTTTCTGGCGCGAGCGAATCCACAGCAGGACTTTTTTGCCGGCGGCCATGCCCGGCAACTCGATGTACAGAAAGCTCAGGCTGCTGATCAGAATCAGCAGGCACGTGCAGATCGCGATCAGCGGCAGATAGACATCCGCCTCCCGCGCGTCGAGATTCAGCAGCAGCGGCAGACGCTGCACCATCAGCCACAACACGAAACCGTGCAGCAGATAGGTGCTGTAGCTGATCTCGCCGAGCCAGCGGATGCTGCGTGGCTTGAGCGCACCGAACAGGCTGTTGCCCGACGCCACGATCACGAAAAACAGTGACAGCAGGAACAGCGGCCCGGTCTTGAAGGCACGGTTGAACGCGGTGAACGCAATCACCAGCGCCAGCAACGCAATGATTCCCGCCAGAGGTGTACGACTCCACGCCACCAACGCCGGTCGGCGAATCCAGTACGCCGCCGCGATGCCGCCGAGAAAACTGGCGATGAAGTGCTTCTTCAGCGAATGCTCCCAACCGACCACTTGATACAGCGCATAGATGCCGATCAGGCACAGCACCACTTGTACCCAGTTGCCGCGGTAGATGAAGACCATTGCGGCCAGCGGCAGCGCCAGATAGAAGAATACTTCATAGGCCAGCGTCCAGGTGACGTTGGAGATCAGCATGCCGGTTTGCGGATATTGGTTGATGTCGGGGCGGTCAAAAGTCAGCCACGCCAGAATCTGTTTGAACAGGGCGCTGCCAGGCTCCTTCAGCTCCCAGTTCTGCAAATGGAACACGGTGACAAAGACAATCAGCATCAGCGGAAGGTACAGCGGATAAAGTCGAAACACCCGCGAAATGCCAAACGCCAACCAATCGTGCTGACGCCCTTGGGTCAGCAGACGGTTCCAGAACAGAAATCCGGTGATCATGAAAAACAGCGCAACGCTGCCCTGACCGATCATCGAGTAAAAGTTGCTGGGCGGAAATCCGAACTCTCCAGTGCGCAGAAAAATCCAGGTAATGACCGTGTGGTGCACGAAAACACCAAACGCCAGATAGCCGCGCAAGCCATCAATGCTGGCATAGCGGCTTTCACCGGAATGCTGCAGATGGCGGGCGATTTTCGGCACGACGCGCAGCAATAGTGCGGCGGATACGATGGCCAGCGCATAGGCGCCCAGCGCAATCAGGGGGTTAGTCTCGATCATCAGTGAACTCGGGCCGGAGTGTTGCCGGCCAGCACTTGCCTGTGCAGATTATCCACCGCAGATTGCGACGCCGTGACGGCGTAGCCCTGAAGCAGTGCTTCGAAGTGTTCTTCGAACAGCCAGCGTTTGTCGACGGTGTAACGCTGCATATGGCGCAAATTTCGCTGGCGCAGGGCCAGACTGAGCGGGCTAGGGTAAACGCGCAGGTCAGCCAGATCAATCAAGCCGAACTCGCCATCCTCCAGCACCAACACGTTGCCCAAGTGCAGAGAGCGGAAATAGATACCTTTCTCATGCAGTTGCGCCATGAACTTGCCAAAGCGTTCCACCAGCGCCTGGCGAACGGCCGGTGCGGTAATGCTCTGCAATACCTGACGCAGAGTGTGGCCGGGCAGGGGGGCGTAGTGCACGGCGCTGCTGCCATCGTTGAGGCGATACAGGTTGAGCACTTGCGGGGTTGGAATGCCCATCAGGCGCAACTGTTCACTGTTGACGGCAAAGCGTTCGGAGTACGGATTGAAGTTGCCCGAGGTGTACCAGCGACGACGGCGGAACAGCTTGAGGAAGCTGCCATCGGTCAGGCGCAGGACTTTCGGGCCCAAACCATCCTCTTCGATCACCTGAGCGGCGTTGCTCAGATTTTGCAGGCCGGTGACGGTGAGTTTTTGCACCGGCATTGTCAGCAGGCGCCGCGCACGTTGATTGATGCTCAGTGCCGCGATCAGTGCCAGCGGAATCCACAACAGGAACCAGTGCTCCTTGGGCCGTGAAATGATTCCGCCACCTTCGGTCAGTCCGGCGCCGATGCCAAAGATCAGCAGCGTCGAGGCAACAATCAACAGTGGTTGTACGCGCTGGCGCCAACTGCTCAGCAGGCCCCAGAAAATGAAGAACAACCACGGCAACAGGCCGAAGATGCCGACGTAATAGAGAACGCCCAGCACGAAACTGTGCGGCTCCTGGAAGTTGATGCCGACACCGGGGTCGACAGACAGCGTGGCGCTGTAGCCGTGACCGATCCAGGGATGGTCGGCAATCATGTGCAGCACCTGTTTCCAGATTTCCAGTCGATACGAATCGCCACGTTCGATGATCATTTGTGCAAACAGGACGGCGACCGTTACACCGCTGAGCGCCAGGCCGATCAACAAGCCTATCGAGCGACGGTTCCAGCAAATGAAGCACAGCCACAACGCGGCCATGGTCAGCGCCACCAGCGGCGTTCTGGACCCGGTGCCGATTACCGCCATAAACATGATTGCCATTGCCGGCACACTCAGCCACATCATCTGGCGGCGTTTGCAGGTCATGGTCACGCTCAGCCAATAGGCGCTGAAGAAACCGAACAGGTGCGAGCTGAGCAGTGGGTTGTCAAAAGCGCCACCGCCGATCAGACGCATGCCCGGTTCGTAAATACGGGCGAATCTGAACAAGAACCACGTCGTTGCGACCAACGCCACCAACGCGGCGCCGAACAGCAGAGGTTGCAGGATCTCACTGCGATAACGCACCAGCAGATAGGTGCCGGCAAACAACAGCAAGGTGTGCAGTGACGGTTTGAACATCCCGGCGATACCTTCGTCGCGCGGTCCCCAACTGAGGCTGAGCAAGGCCCAGGCGACAAACACCAGCAGCGCGACGAACACCGGCTCGCGTAGCAACTCCTTGAGTTCACGCGGACGCAGGCACAAAGCGACCAATGTCGGAATGCTGAACAAGCCGTAAAAAAGCTTGTGATGCAGACTTCGGCCCGGCAGAAAAAACAGCGCGCACAAGAGCAGGAAGTAGCCGGCGGGAAGAATCCACAGGCTAATGAAATCGAATACTCGATTGGACGTACTGTTGAAGCCGCGAAGTTGCATGCTGTGAGATTCAATCCTGAAGTTGATCGACCATTCGGGTGATGGCTATTTGATGCTGAAAAACGTGCCTAACAATAACAGCCTTTCGCTGTTTGCCAGAACCCTGAAGAAGCTGTGCTAAAGTCACCGTCCTTTTTATCGACTTTCGCGTGATATGACCGATTCCAGTACCGCCGCAAGCCCTTCGAGCTTGAAAATCTACTTCCGCCTGCTCGGCTATGTTCGGCCGTACATCAGTCTGTTTCTGATCAGCATCGTCGGGTTCCTGATTTTCGCTTCGACCCAGCCGATGCTTGGCTACATCCTCAAGTATTTCGTCGACGGCCTGTCCAACCCGGAAGCGGTGCTGTTTCCAAGCGTACCTTACCTGCGTGATCTGCAACTGTTGCAGGCCGTTCCGCTGCTGATCATCCTGATCGCCGCGTGGCAGGGGCTGGGATCTTATCTGGGCAACTACTTTCTGGCCAAGGTTTCCCTCGGCCTGGTGCACGATCTGCGGGTGCAGTTGTTCAACAACCTGCTGGTGCTGCCGAATCGTTATTTCGACAAGCATAACTCCGGTCATCTGATTTCGCGTATCACCTTCAACGTGACCATGGTCACGGGGGCGGCAACGGATGCGATCAAGGTCGTAATCCGTGAAGGCATGACGGTGATCTTCCTGTTTGCTTCCCTCCTGTTCATGAACTGGAAGCTGACGCTGGTGATGGTTGCCATCCTGCCGCTGATTGCCGTAATGGTGCGCACGGCGAGCAAGAAATTCCGCAAACAGAGCAAGAAAATCCAGCTTGCCATGGGCGATGTCACGCACGTGGCTTCGGAAACCATTCAGGGCTATCGCGTGGTGCGCAGCTTCGGTGGCGAGGCTTACGAAGAAAAACGCTTCCTCGCTGCCAGCCAGAGCAACACCGACAAACAACTGCGCATGACCCGTACCGGCGCCATCTACACGCCGATGCTGCAACTGGTGATCTACAGCGCCATGGCGGTGTTGATGTTCCTCGTGCTGTTCCTGCGCGGCGATGCCTCCGCAGGAGATATGGTCGCCTACATCACCCTGGCCGGCCTGCTGCCGAAGCCGATTCGCCAACTGTCCGAAGTCAGCTCGACCATCCAGAAAGGCGTGGCGGGTGCCGAAAGCATTTTCGAACAACTGGACGTCGAACCTGAAGTCGATACCGGTACGGTCACGCGTGACTCGGTGACCGGTCGTCTGGATGTGCGCAACCTGAGCTTCACCTACCCGGGCACCGAACGTCAGGTGCTCGACGGCATCAGTTTCTCCGCCGAACCGGGGCAGATGGTTGCGCTGGTGGGGCGTTCGGGCAGTGGCAAGTCGACCCTGGCCAACCTGATTCCGCGTTTCTATCACCACGACAAGGGTGAAATTCTCATCGACGGTGTGGAAGTCGAACAGTACAAACTGCTCAACCTGCGTCGTCATATTGCCCAGGTTACCCAGCACGTCACCCTGTTCAGCGACACCGTGGCCAATAACATTGCCTACGGCGATCTGGCCGGTGCGCCGCGTGAGGATATCGAGAAAGCTGCGCGGGACGCCTACGCGATGGACTTCATCGAGCAGTTGCCGGAAGGCCTTGACACTCAGGTCGGCGAAAACGGCGTCCTGCTTTCCGGTGGCCAGCGCCAGCGCCTGGCAATTGCCCGTGCCTTGCTCAAGAATGCGCCGCTGCTGATTCTCGATGAGGCCACTTCGGCACTCGACACCGAATCCGAGCGGCACATCCAGGCCGCACTGGATCAAGTGATGAAAGGCCGCACTACGCTGGTGATTGCGCACCGTCTGTCGACCATCGAGAAAGCCGATCTGATCCTGGTCATGGATCAGGGCCGTATCGTCGAGCGCGGCACGCATGATCAATTGCTCGCGCAAAATGGCTATTACGCCCGTCTCAACGCCATGGGCCTCGATGCCCCGACTGAAGACATCGCCTGATAACCGGCAAAATCCCGTGGGAGCGAGCTTGCTTGCTCCCGCGTTTGTATCCAGTCCTTTACCCATCTTGACCAAACGGGAATAAATCCCGCTGCCGCGCTTGTTAAGGTTCCTCCACGAACTCTGAACTTGATTGAGGGGCTATCCCCTTCGCGCGGTGATCTGCATGTTGCAACGATATCTCTGGAAACTGCTGCCCAAGGCGCAGCGAGCCTTTTTGCTTGGGCGGCTGTCGGTGGTTGACCGTCAGGTCGTCAACAAATCGATGTCGGCCAGTCTGAATTTTCCGCAAGCGTTCAAGCAACATGCCTGCCTGTTTATCCATGTGCCCAAATGCGCTGGCAGCAGCGTGTGCACGGCCATGTTCGACGGCTGGCGCCCAGGGCATTTGCCCCTGTATTGGTACGAAGAGCAGTTTCCCGAGCAGTTTGCGACGATGTACAAGTTCGCCTTTGTCCGTGATCCGCTGGAGCGTGCTTACTCCGCTTATGCCTTTCTGCACGGAAACGAACTCAGTGGTCGCGATCAAGCCGCACAGCGACTGGTTCGGCAGTACCGTGATTTCGATGATTTCGTCGCGCGCTGGCTGCACCCGGAAAACATTCCGCGACAATTGCATTTTGCAGCGCAAACCGACTTTCTGACCGACTCGCTGGGCCATCTGGCGCTGGACTTCATTGGCTATCAGGAGCATCTGCAACGCGATTTTCGGTTGGTTTGCGAGCGTTTGGGGGTGACCAGCCGGCTACCTCACGTCAACGTTTCTCGACAACGCCAACAGTTGCCCGCGCGTGAGTTCTGTTCTCTGCGTACACGGCGCCTGGTGCGACGGGTTTATCAGCGCGACTATGAGCTGCTCGGTTATGAATGAGTGCTTGTCTTTGCCGGCACGGACGCTGGATATCCATCCCTATGGCCTGGCGTTGTCGAGTCAGGCGCGTGCCGCGCTCAAGGCGCAACGCCCGAGCTGTGTGTGGCTGACCGGATTTTCCGGTGCTGGCAAGTCTACGTTGGCCAATGCTCTGGAGATGCATCTGCATCAATCCGGCCTGCACACGTTTCTGCTCGATGGCGACAATGTGCGCAACGGGCTGTGTCGGGATCTGGGCATGGGCGATGCTTGCCGCCGCGAGAATACCCGCCGTATGGCTGAAGTGGCGCGGTTGATGGTCGACGCCGGACTGATCGTGATTGTCGCCGCCATTTCGCCGTTTCGTGCCGAGCGCGAAGCGGCGCGGCAACTGTTTGCCCACGGCGACTTTATTGAAGTGCATGTCAGTACGTCACTCGAGGTCTGTGCCCGGCGTGACCCGAAAGGGTTGTATCAAGCCGTGAGGGAAGGGCGAATCAAGCATTTCACCGGCGTCGACAGTCCTTACGAGGCGCCGTTGGCAGCCGATTGGCAAATTGATACCGAGGATCTGCACTTGTCCGAAGCGTGCCGCCAACTGACTGCTCTGGTGCTCAAAAAATGAGCAAAAAAGCCAGCTGTTTCATCCTGTTGCAGCCCGCGCACAAGCCTTCGCCAACCCTGTGTTAATATCGCGCCCCTGTTCATTTTGTATGTGGGTTGCTCCATGAAGTTGTCCATGCCGCGATTCGATCAAGCCCCTGTCTTGGTGGTCGGCGATGTCATGCTCGACCGTTACTGGCATGGTGGTACCTCACGGATTTCCCCTGAGGCGCCGGTTCCGGTCGTTAAAGTCGAGCAAATCGAAGATCGTCCGGGCGGCGCTGCCAACGTTGCCTTGAACATCGCCGCGCTGGGTGCGCCGGCGTCGCTGGTCGGTGTGACCGGCGATGACGAAGCCGCCGACAGCCTGAGCAACAGTCTCAAGGGTGCGGGCGTACGCGCGTTGTTCCAGCGCATTGCGCATCAGCCGACCATCGTCAAGTTGCGGGTCATGAGCCGGCACCAGCAATTGCTGCGTATCGACTTTGAAGAACCGTTCGCCACTGATGCCCTGGCCCTGGCCTCGCAGGTCGATGACCTGCTCGAAGGCATCAAGGTGCTGGTGCTGTCGGACTACGGCAAAGGCGCGTTGAAAAATCATCAGGCCTTGATCCAGGCCGCGCGTGCCAAGGGTATTCCGGTTTTGGCCGATCCCAAGGGCAAGGATTTCTCGATCTATCGCGGTGCGAGCCTGATCACGCCGAATCTCAGTGAATTCGAAACCATCGTCGGCGGTTGCGCCGACGAACACGAGTTGGTGAGCAAGGGCGCAGCCCTGATGCACGACCTCGACCTCGGTGCGCTGCTGGTCACTCGCGGCGAGCACGGCATGACCCTGTTGCGCCCGGATCATCCGGCGTTGCACTTGCCGGCCCGCGCCCGTGAAGTGTTCGACGTGACGGGTGCTGGTGATACGGTGATTTCGACGCTGGCGGCGGCGATTGCGGCCGGTGAAGAATTGCCTCACGCCGTGGCTCTGGCCAATCTGGCGGCGGGCATCGTCGTCGGCAAACTGGGTACGGCGGCAATCAGCGCGCCGGAACTGCGTCGTGCCATCCAGCGCGAAGAAGGCTCCGAGCGTGGTGTGTTGGGCCTGGAGCAACTGATTCTGGCGGTGGCCGATGCCCGTGCGCATAACGAGCGCATCGTCTTCACCAATGGCTGCTTCGATATTCTCCATGCCGGCCATGTCACCTACCTCGAACAGGCGCGCGCACAGGGCGACCGTCTGATCGTGGCGATCAACGATGACGCGTCCGTCAGCCGTCTTAAAGGTCCTGGCCGTCCGATCAACAGCGTCGACCGGCGCATGGCGGTGCTCGCCGGCCTCGGTGCGGTGGACTGGGTGATCAGCTTCCCGGAAGGCACCCCGGAAAACCTCCTGCGCGAGGTCAAGCCGGATGTGCTGGTCAAGGGCGGGGATTACGGCATTGATCAGGTGGTCGGCGCCGATATCGTCACGGCCTATGGCGGTACGGTAAAAGTGCTGGGGCTGGTTGAAAACAGCTCGACCACGGCGATTGTGGAAAAAATCCGCGGTCATTAAGGTCAAAAGATCGCAGCCTGCGGCAGCTCCTACAGGGAAATACATTCCAATGTAGGCGCTGCCGCAGGCTGCGATCTTTTTGCTTTCAGGAATTCACTTTCTTGCGCGGTACGATTTTTTTCAGCAGTTGCCTGGCCTTGCCGCGCAACCGCGCCAGACCAGTCGCCTTCTCCGGCGGCGTGAGCCCCTGTTGGCGCAGCCAGTCCTTCCAGCGAATCCGCTCCTCACGCACCAGCCAGCCATCCTGTTTGGCGAAGCTCTCGGCCAGATACAGACCGCGAGTGCCTGCCGGGTACAACTGACCCTTTTTCAACGTATACAACTCAGGCAGCGGTTCGCCGTCCTGCAATGGCATCAGGTACAGATCCGGCCGTTTACGATCCAGCCGCGCCACCAGTTGATCACCTTCCAGCCGCTCATCGACATGAAACAGGCTCAAGGATTTGGCTTCCTTGGGCACTTCCAGTCGCAGGTCGTAGATCAATTGCAGTGAAGCAGTGGGCAGATGCACATACGCCCGTGGGCGTTCCTGCAGTTGCAGATTGGCGCAGCGCACCGGGCGCGCCGAACCGGATAGTGGCGTCAGGCGAAAAGGCAGGGCTTCGCGATAATGCAGGGCCGTCGCATAAGGCGCTGGCAGCCAGGTGTCATTGAAACGCCCGCCAAGCCAGCCTTCCGGAGTTTCCAGCAGGCACTCTTCAGCAATTTCCTGAATGGCGGTGTGCAGGGGAATGTTCAGCTCGTGGGCCGGCACATAACCGGAAATCAGCTTGAGCACCACGTCGCCGCGATCCTGCCGACGCTGGCGTACCAGAACCCAATAGTCGCGATTCTGCCAGTGCAGGGTCAGGCGCACCGACACCCCAAGGTTGGCCAGCTCCAGCGCAAAGCGCTCGGCGTCCGCTACGCTGACCGGTTTGCGCCGTTGCAGGGTCTGGGTGAAATTCAGCGGCATGCCAACGCTCTGGTAGGTCAGGCCTTCGGGCGTGGCTTCGACGAACAATGGCAGGGTCTTGAAGTTGCTCGGGTTCTTTCTGATGAGCGTGCGCGGCATATCGGCTCCTGCTTAAGGCCGCGAAGCGGCGTCAGTGACCACGAAGGACCTGGGCAACGGTCGCAACGTTGTGGGCGAGGTGCAGCGGATTGATCGTGCCGACAATAGCACTGGCCACGCCAGGCTGGGCGAACAGCAATTCAAAACTGGCGCGCACCGGGTCCACGCCCGGGCTCAGGCAAACATGACCGCTGGCCAAGGCTTTTTTCACCAGAATGGCTTTGCCGTGCGCAGCAGCATAGTCAATGACAGTCTTCTCGTTTTGTTCGTTCAGATTGTAGGTGACCATCGCGCAGTCGCCTTGCTCCAATGCTTTCAAGCCGCCTTCGACGGTTTTGCCGGAGAAGCCGAAGCCACGAATCTTGCCCTCGGCCTTGAGCGCCGCGAGGGTGGCGTACACCTCTTCGTGCTCGAGGATCGCCATGTCATTGCCGTCAGAGTGCACCAGCACCAGATCGATAAAATCGGTTTCAAGACGTTGCAGGCTGCGCTCGACCGACATTCGCGTGTGCGTCGCGCTGAAATCGTGGTGCGACAGACCATCGGCAAACTCTTCGCCGACCTTGCTGACGATCACCCAGTCCTGACGCTGGCCGCGCAATAGCGGGCCGAGGCGTTCTTCGCTGCGACCGTACGCCGGGGCGGTGTCGATCAGGTTGATCCCCAGTTCGCGGGCTTGCCGGAGCAGCATCCGCGCTTCGTCGTCGCCGGGAATCTGGAAACCGTTGGGGTATTTCACCCCTTGGTCGCGGCCCAGTTTCACGGTGCCCAGGCCCAGTGGCGAAACCATCAGGCCAGTGCTGCCCAGCGGACGGTGCAAGTCATGCAGGTTGGCGATACTCATGGCAGCAATTGCTCCCAGGCTGGAACGCCCATCGGGGGCTGCGGCAAGGCCGGCAACGGTTGGTGGGCCTGCGGCTGTATGCCGTCGCGTTGCAGGGCGGTGATCACGCGGTCGGCGAAATCTGGCGCCAGCGCCAGTTTGGTCGGCCAACCCACCAGCAGGCGACCTTCTTCGGCAAGGAAAGCGTGGTCCGGGCGAGTCAGCCCGGTTTGCAGTGGTTCGGCGCGATCCACCCGCAGGGTCGCCCATTGCGTGGTGCTGAGGTCGATCCACGGCAGCAACTGGGCGATTTCTTTTTGCGCGGTGGCGATTTGCTCGGCGGGCTCGCGATGGACACCTTCGCTCTCGGCGATGTCGCCGCCCATGTACCAGACCCAGTTGCCATCCGCCGCCGGGTGCGTGGTCACGGTGATGCGCGGTTTGGTGCCGCCGCCCAGGCAGTGTGCGTACAGCGGCTTCAGCCCAGGGCCTTTGGCGATGATCATGTGCAGCGGGCGGCGTTGCATGGCCGGCCGGCTGAGGTTCAGGGTTTCGAGCAATTGCGCGGTGCCGGCGCCCGCGCTGAGAACGATACGTTGTGCGCGAATCTCGCGGCCATCGACTCTGAGGCCGACCAGCACACCGGCTTCCAGCAGCGGCTCGATGATTTGTCCGGCAAGCAAGCCATCGCCGGCCAGATCGGCCAGGCGCTGAACCAGGCTCGGCACATCCACCACCAGCTCGGCCAGGCGGTAGACCTTGCCTTTGAAGCGCTTGTCTTGCAGGGCTGGCGGCAGTTGCTCGCCCTTGACCTGATCAACCCGGCCACGCACGGCTTTACTGGCGAAGAAACTGGTGAGGTTGCCCGCCAGTGTGCCCGGCGACCACAGGTAGTGAGCCTCGGAAAGCAGGCGCACCCCGGACAGGTCCAATTCGCCGTCGCCGGCCAACGCTTCACGCCAGCGGCGCGGCATGTCGGCGATGGCTTCCGAAGCACCCGTCAACGCACCGTGCAGCGCGTATTTGGCACCGCCGTGGATGATCCCTTGCGACTTCACAGTCTGCCCGCCGCCGAGGCTGGCGCTTTCCACCAGCACGGTCGAAAAACCCTGACGGCGCAGACGCGCATTCAGCCAGAGGCCGGCGACACCAGCGCCGACAATCAGAACGTCGGTGGAAATAACGGATGGCATGCAGCGACCTCAGTGTTCAAGACGAGGGCGCAGTATACAGACTCGGGAAAGAGGCGGATTTGTCGATGATCAACAGAGGGAATGCAAACCTGTAGGAGTGAGCCTGCTCGCGATAGCGATCTGTCATTCAACATTTATGTCGTCTGACAGACCGCTATCGCGAGCAGGCTCACTCCTACAGGGGGATGCGTCTTGGCTTTAGTGGCCGGCAGTTTTCGAGAACAGCTGGATCACGACGACGCCGAGCACGATCAACGCCATCCCGAGCATCGCCGGCACATCCAGTTTTTGCCCGTAGATGAACAGCGCCGCGACGCTGACCATGACGATGCCCATCCCGGCCCACACCGCGTAGGCCACGCCGACCGGAACGGTGCGCACCACCAGGATCAACATCCAGAACGCGATGGCGTAGCCCACGATCACCACCAGCAAAGGCAGCGGCGTGCTGAAGCCTTTGACCGCTTTCATCGAGACGGTGGCCATGACTTCGGCACAAATGGCGATGGCAAGGTAGGCGTAGGCGTTCATGTGTATTCCTCAAGTGGAGCGTTACTGTCTGAGGTCGGCATTCTAGTGATTCTCCAGATGCGGTAAAGTCATTACCTATCTGTTGGAAAGATGGGTGGGGCGCGCAGCATGCAGTGGAATCTAGATCAATTACGCACATTTATCGCGGTCGCCGATCAACGCTCGTTCTCCGCCGTGGCGCGTCAGCAGCGCAAAGCGCAGTCCGCGGTCAGCAGCGCGATTGCCATGCTCGAGGACGATCTGGGCGTCAGTCTGTTCGAGCGCAGCAGCGGCCGCCAGCCAACCCTCACCGAAGCAGGTGAAGCGCTGCTCGAAGAAGCACGGGAAGTGCTGCGCCAGTGCGAACGCCTTAACGGGCGTGCCATGGCGATGATGCGTGGCCAGGAAGCGCAACTGCGCGTCGCCCAGGACGAGGCGATGCCGTATCAGGCGCTGGTGGAAAGTTTCGGCGCCCTCGCCGAGCAATTCCCCAGTCTCGAAGTGCAACTGACCAGCGCCGCCCAAGGTGAAGTCGCGCGCAAACTGGTGGAGCGGCGCGCCGATCTCGGCCTGCTGTTCTATCACGATGAAATCCCTGAGGCGCTGGAGCGGCGCGTGCTCGGCAGCGTGGAAATGGTCACGGTCTGCGGGATCAATCATCCGCTGGCCAAACAGTCCTACGTGACCTGCGAGCAACTGGCGCAACACCGGCAGTTGTTGATGTCGACACAAACCAGCGTCTATCCGGGCAACGAGCCGGCCAGCCCGCAGGTGTGGCGCGCCGACAGTTTCTATGTGATGGCTGAGTGGCTGGTGCGCGACCTTGGCTGGGCCTGGCTGCCCCGGCATGTGGTGCAATACTCGGCGTATCACGGCCTGATGGTCGAACTCGACAGTGAATGGACGCCGCCGGCGCTGGTGGTCGAATTGGTCTGGCGCCGCGACGAGCCCCTTGGCCCGGCCGCGAGGTGGCTGGCCGAACGTTTTGCCGTGCACTTGCGCGCGATCGGCGACAAAAGTCGATAAACTCCGCCGCCATGAATAGAACTCTCTACACCGCGCTGTTTTATCTGGGGCTGCCATTGGTGGCGATTCGGCTGTGGCTGCGGGCGCGCAAGGCGCCGGCGTACGCCAAGCGTATCGGCGAACGTTTCTCTTACGGGATGCCGGCGCTGCAACCGGGTGGCATCTGGGTACATGCGGTATCTGTTGGCGAGAGCATCGCCGCCGCGCCAATGATTCGCGCTTTGCTGCAGCGTTACCCACAACTGCCGATCACCGTGACCTGCATGACCCCGACCGGTTCGGAACGGATTCAGGCGTTGTTCACCAACGAGCCGCGTATCCAGCATTGCTACCTGCCGTATGACTTGCCATGTGCAGCGGCGCGCTTTCTGGATCGCGCGCAACCGAAGCTTGCGGTGATCATGGAAACCGAGTTGTGGCCCAACCACATTCACCAGTGCGCCAAGCGCGGCATTCCGGTGGCGCTGGCCAACGGGCGTTTGTCCGAGCGCTCCGCCAGAGGCTATGGCCGTTTCAGCAAACTCACCGCGCCGATGCTTGCCGAGATGAGCCTGTTCGCCGTGCAGACCGAAGCCGAAGCCCAGCGTTTCCGCGATCTCGGCGCGCGTCCGGAAACAGTCGATGTCACCGGTTCGATCAAATTCGACCTGACCATCGACCCGCAATTGCTGCAGCGCGCCGCTGATTTGCGCGGCCAATGGCAAGCGCAAGAGCGCCCAGTCTGGATCGCCGCCAGCACTCACGAAGGCGAAGACGAGGTGGTACTCAATGCCCATCGTCGCTTGCTGGCCAATCACCCGGACGCGCTGCTGATTCTGGTGCCGCGCCATCCAGAACGCTTCAATTCGGTGTTCGAGCTGTGCCAGCGCGAAGGCTTCGCCACGGTGCGGCGTTCGACCGGGGTCGATGTCGATGCGCAAACGTCAGTGCTGCTCGGCGACACCATGGGCGAATTGCTGTTTCTCTACGCACTGGCCGACAGCGCATTTGTCGGCGGCAGCCTGGTGGCGAACGGCGGGCACAACCTGTTGGAGCCGGCCGCGCTGGCCAAACCGGTGATCTGCGGCCCGCACTTGTTCAACTTCCTCGACATTGCGGCGCAGCTGCGTGAAGCCGGGGCGTTGGCGGAAGTGGATGATGCCGAAGGGTTGGCAGTGGAGGTGCAGCGACTGTTCGAGCTGCCGCGTGATGCACAGCGCATGGCCGAGGCCGGGCTGGCAGTGATGCGCCGTAATCAGGGCGCGTTGCAGCGGTTGCTGGATGGCTTGGGCCGACTGATCAAATAAAGCAAAAAGATCGTCCGATCGCGGCCCGAGCCTGCGGCAGCTCCTACATTGGAATGCATTTTCCTGTAGGAGCTGCCGCAGGCTCGGGCCGCGATCGGACGATCTTTTGCTTTTAAGGGCGGGCCTTGAGCTGCGCTTCGGCTGCCTTGGCCAGATCCGGCGGGAGGAAATCCTTGTCCGGGTTGTAGTCGGCCTTCAGATAACGCCGCAGATCTTCCAGATCCCCCGGATTCAACGTCCCCGCTGCCTGTTTCAAGCGCAGGTTGTCGAGAATGTAGTCGTAACGCGTGTTGTTGTAGTTGCGCACCGAGGTGTACAGCTGACGTTGCGCATCGAGCACGTCAACGATATTGCGCGTACCCACCTGATAACCGATTTCCGTGGCTTCCACCGCGCTCTGGTTGGAAATGATTGATTGCTTGCGCGCCTGGACCTGCTCGACGTCGGTGTTCACCGCGCGATGCAGGTTGCGGGTGTTCTCGACGATCTGCCGACGCAGGGATTCGCGCTGCTGCTCGCTCTGATCCAGTTGCGCGTAAGACTGGCGCACCTGCGAACTGGTCAGCCCGCCGCTGTAGATCGGGATGTTCAGTTGCAAGCCGACCGTGCTCTGTTCGACGTTGCCCCCGTAAGGCGCGCCGAATGAATTCGGGTTGCCGAAACCGAGGGCGTCGTTGTCACCTTTTTCATATTTGGCCACGGCGTCGAGGGTCGGCAAGTGGCCGGCCTTGCGCTGCTTCAGGGTTTGTTCGGCCGAGCTGACGGCAAAATTGCTCGCCAGCAGATTGAGGTTCTGTTTCGCTGCGGTATCGACCCAGGCCTTGGCGTCATTCGGCGCCGGCGGCAGGATCGGCAGCGAATGGACGATGCCTTGAATCGAGTTGTACTGACGGTTGGTCAGGGTGATCAGCGCTTCAAACGCATCATCGACCTGACGCTGGGCGACGATACGGTTGGCGCGTGCGGTGTCGTAACTGGCTTGCGATTGCAGTACGTCGGTCTTGTCCGACAGACCGACATCGAAGCGCTCGTTGGACTGATCGAGCTGGCGCTTGAACGCGGCTTCTTCAGCCTTGGTCGAGGCCAGGTTGTCCTGGCTGCGCAGCACGTTGAAATAGCTTTCGGCCGATTGCAGGATCAGATTCTGCTCGGTCGCCGACAGTTGCAGTGCCGCTTGCTCATTGACGTCCTTGGCCGCTTGGTACTGGAACCAGCGATCGGCGCGGAACAACGGTTGCGCAAGGGTCGCCTGATACGAGTGCGCGCTGCGATTGGCAATGGCCGAGGGCTGATCGATCGAGGTGCGCACGTTGGCGGTCTCGGCACCGCCGGAAAGATTCGGCAGCAACCCGGCGCGGGCCTGCGGCACCACTTCTTTCTGCGCGCCGTACTGGGCGCGCGCAGCGGCCAGATCGGCATTGTTGTCGACCGCTTCCTGATAGACGCTGACCAGATCGGTTTTGGTTGACAAGGGCGCTTCTGCTGCCCAGGCCATTGCGTTGGACGCACAAGACACGGCAACAGCCAGTGAGAGTTTGCGCAGCATGAGGCGATCCCTAGCATTAATATTATGGAAGTAATCCGGGCGCCAAAGGTACGGCGCAGGCCCCGCAGCGTCAAGGCGTGGCGGGGCAAGGCGAGTGTAGTTGCGCAATCGGTTCACAACAATCGGCCAAGCCCCTGTATTTGCGCCATTCATCATGGTGATTGCTGCGGTGTTGGCGTTCTTTGCCAGTTGTGTCTAGACTGGCCGGGTTCTTGTCGGGGTGCCTTGCTATGAGGCTGAGATCGAATAATTTCGGATCCCGTTGAACCTGATCAGGTTAGCGCCTGCGTAGGGAACAAGATTTCTCGTCACCCGGCGAGTCCTCTTGTGCTTCGTCCGGGAAATTGTTCGACAATCGAACGCTCGACGACGATGCACAGCACCGGTCCTGGTGCGTCCGTGCCTTTCAGGTTCTGCTCCGACAATCCACTGCCTGGATGCTGTCTGGAGAGCCCGTGATGACTACAAAATCAAAAAACGCGATCAACCTGAGTGACTCGGCCAAGGTCGACGAACAATCGGTCAAGCCGTTCACCCGTTCGCAAAAAGTCTACGTTCAGGGCTCGCGCCCGGACATCCGCGTACCGATGCGCGAAATCACCCTCGATGTGACCCCGACCGACTTCGGCGGCGAAATCAACGCGCCAGTCACCGTCTACGATACCTCGGGCCCGTACACCGATCCGAACGTGGTGATCGATGTGCGCAAAGGCTTGGGCGACGTGCGTTCGGCGTGGATCGATGACCGTGGCGACACCGAGCGCCTGGCAGGCCTGAGCTCCAACTTCGGTCAAGAACGTCTGGCCGATGCCGAGCTGACCAAGCTGCGTTTCGCCCACGTCAACAACCCGCGCCGCGCCAAGGCCGGTGCCAACGTCAGCCAGATGCATTACGCCCGTAAAGGCATCATCACCGCCGAGATGGAATACGTCGCCATCCGCGAAAACATGAAGCTGCAAGAGGCCCGCGCCGCCGGCCTGTTGACGCAACAACACGCCGGCCACAGCTTCGGCGCGAGCATCCCGAAAGAAATCACTGCCGAATTCGTCCGCGAAGAAATCGCCCGTGGTCGCGCGATCATTCCGGCCAACATCAACCACGTTGAACTGGAACCGATGATCATTGGCCGTAACTTCCTGGTGAAGATCAACGGCAACATCGGCAACAGCGCCTTGGGTTCTTCGATCGAAGAAGAAGTGGCGAAACTGACCTGGGGCATTCGCTGGGGTTCGGACACCGTGATGGACTTGTCCACCGGTAAACACATCCACGAAACCCGCGAATGGATCATCCGCAACTCGCCAGTGCCGATCGGTACCGTGCCGATCTATCAGGCGCTGGAAAAAGTGAACGGCGTCGCCGAAGACCTGACCTGGGAGCTGTTTCGCGACACGCTGATCGAGCAGGCGGAGCAGGGCGTCGACTACTTCACCATCCACGCCGGCGTGTTGCTGCGCTACGTGCCGTTGACCGCCAAGCGCGTGACCGGCATCGTTTCCCGTGGCGGCTCGATCATGGCCAAGTGGTGCCTGGCGCACCACAAAGAGAACTTCCTCTACACCCACTTCGACGAAATCTGCGAAATCATGAAGGCCTACGACGTCAGCTTCTCGCTGGGCGATGGTCTGCGTCCGGGCTCGATTGCCGATGCCAACGATGAAGCGCAGTTCGGTGAACTGGAGACCCTTGGCGAGCTGACCAAGATTGCCTGGAAGCACGACGTGCAGTGCATGATCGAAGGCCCGGGTCACGTGCCGATGCAGTTGATCAAAGAGAACATGGACAAGCAGCTGGAGTGCTGCGACGAGGCGCCGTTCTACACCCTCGGCCCGCTGACCACCGACATCGCGCCGGGCTATGACCACATCACCTCGGGTATCGGTGCGGCGATGATCGGCTGGTTCGGTTGCGCGATGCTTTGCTACGTGACGCCGAAGGAACACTTGGGCCTGCCGAACAAGGATGACGTGAAGACCGGGATCATCACCTACAAGATCGCGGCGCATGCGGCGGACTTGGCCAAAGGGCATCCGGGCGCGCAGATTCGCGACAACGCCTTGAGCAAGGCGCGTTTCGAGTTCCGTTGGGAAGACCAGTTCAACCTCGGTCTCGACCCCGACACCGCCCGTTCGTATCACGATGAAACCCTGCCGAAGGATTCGGCCAAGGTCGCGCATTTCTGTTCGATGTGCGGGCCGAAATTCTGCTCGATGAAGATCACCCAGGAAGTTCGCGAGTACGCGGCCAACCAGCGCATCGATGCGGTCGACGTGGACGTCGCCCAAGGCCTGGCGGAACAGGCCGAGCGGTTCAAGAAGGAAGGCAGTCAGCTGTACAAGAAGGTTTGACCCCTTACTGATCGTTCCCACGCTCCGCGTGGGAATGCAGCCCGTGACGCTCCGCGTCACTGGACGCAGAGCGTCCCTAGAGGCATTCCCACGCAGAGCGTGGGAACGATCACAACACAACAACAAATGTCCCTCTGAGATAACACCCTTGAGCATTCAACCCAGCACCTATTCCCCCGACCTCGCCGTGCCCGCCGACAAGCGTGTGTTCGGCGGTCGTGATCTGTTTTCCCTGTGGTTCTCCCTCGGCATCGGCCTGATGGTTTTGCAGACCGGCGCACTGCTCGCGCCAGGCTTGGGCCTGTCCGGTTCGCTGCTGGCGATTTTCCTCGGCACGCTGGTCGGCGTGCTGCTGTTGGCCGCCGTCGGCGTGATCGGCAGCGATACCGGTCTGTCTTCGATGGCCGCGCTGAAACTCAGCCTCGGCAGCAAAGGCGCGAGCCTGCCGGCGCTGCTCAACTTGCTGCAACTGATCGGTTGGGGCTCGTTCGAAATCATCGTCATGCGCGACGCTGCGAGCCTGCTCGGCACCCGCGCGTTCAGCGAAGGTTCGCTGTGGTCGAACCCAGTGTTGTGGACGTTGTTTTTCGGCGCCCTCGCGACGTTGCTGGCGGTCAGCGGGCCGCTGACTTTCGTCCGGCAGATTCTACGCAAGTGGGGCATCTGGTTGCTGCTGGCAGCGTGCATCTGGCTGACCTGGAACCTGTTTGCCAAAGCCGATCTGGCCGATCTCTGGTCGCGTGCCGGTGACGGTTCGATGCCGTTCGCCGTGGGCTTCGACATTGCTATCGCGATGCCGCTGTCGTGGCTGCCGCTGATCGCCGACTACTCACGTTTCGGCAAGCGTGCGAAGAATGTTTTCGGCGGTACCGCCGTCGGTTTCTTCATCGGCAACTTCTGGCTGATGAGCCTCGGCGTCGCCTACACCCTGGCCTTCGCGCCGAGCGGTGAAGTCAACGCGCTGCTGCTGGCGCTGGCCGGTGCCGGACTGGGTATTCCGCTGTTGCTGATTCTGTTGGACGAGTCGGAAAACGCCTTCGCCGACATTCACTCGGCTGCGGTTTCGAGCGGGATTCTGTTGCGCCTGAAAGTCGAGCATCTGGCCTTGGCCATCGGCGTGATCTGCACGCTGATCGCCCTGCTGGCGCCGTTGGCGCAGTACCAGAATTTCCTGCTGCTGATCGGCTCGGTGTTTGCGCCGCTGTTCGGCGTGGTGCTGGTCGATCACTTCATCCTGCGCAAGCGCAGTGCTCAGGTCGCGTCAGCCGCGTTGCGCTGGCCGGCGTTGTTGGCGTGGCTGGGTGGCGTGAGCACCTACCACTTGCTGGCGAATCTGTATCCGGATGTCGGCGCAACCCTGCCGGCGCTGGTGCTGGCAGGGCTGTTGCAGCTAGTACTCGGTCGGGCCTTCAGTTACGGCCGGGAAACAGCTCGGGCTTGAGAATGCCGTTCAGACGCGGATAAGGAATCTTCAGTTCGACGTGGCCCAGCGCGTAAGGCGCGATGGTGGTCACGTCGTACTTGAGGATCACGCCGCCATAGGTCAGCGCCACGTTCGGGGTTTTCACGAACGGCCAGTTCGCCACGAACTCCGGCTCCTGATCGAGCTTGGTGCTGATCAACCAGCTGTTGTGCGCCACCTGCGCCGCTTTCCAGAATGCGTCTTCCTGACCTGGCAGCAACATGTCGGACAGGTTCAGCACCTTGTGCTGCTGGCGCGAATAGTTGATGAAACCGCGACCCGGTGTGCCATGCGCGCCGCCGGTGTCGAGGTAGCTCGACACCTCGATGATCACCAAGCCGTCATGCTGTTCGCGTACTTTTGCTTGCAGGTAGCTGCTGTTGCGCGGGCCGGCGCTGGCCAGAAACTGCTCGCGATAGGCCGCCAGGGTGGGCGCCACCGGCGCGTTTTTCTCGGTGCGGGTCATTTGCAGCAGACGTTTTTCGATGATGCCGTTCAGCGCAGGTTCGGCCGGGAAGCGCAGGGTGTCGATGTTCACCAGTGGGCAGTCAGGGTTGGAACAACCGGGTTTCAGTTGTTCCGACGCATCGCGGGTGGTTTCCAGCGGCGTGCGGTAGTTGGGCTGGAACAGGCTGGCGCAAGCGCCCAGGGTCAGGGCGATGGCGGCCACGGAGGCAATTTTGAAAAGCGACATGGGCGTCCTTTCGAAAGCAAGGGAAGGCAAAAAGTTACCGCTTCGACTCTCCACGAAGCAGTCAGTTCGCCACTAAGCTAATTAGAGTGCGTTTCGCCGCCACCGTCCATCCCGCTGACGGTAAAGGGGCTGCATCAAACCGTGCGGGCGCGTTAGGATGGCGCGAAGTCGAGGTTGCCAGTCACATACAGCAACCTCGTAATGGATCTGCAGTAAAGAGGATGCTCATGACTGATTTTGCCAACGCCATTCCGACCGCCGTCGATATCGTGCGGCGCGAAAAATGCTTCGAGGGCTTTTACAAGCTCGACCGTGTTCACCTGCGCCATGAATTGTTCGCCGGTGGCATGAGCCGCGAAATCAACCGTGAAATATTTGTCCGCCACGATGCCGTGTGCATGCTGCCCTACGATCCGCAGCGCGACGAAGTGGTGTTGATCGAGCAGTTTCGCATCGGCGCCATGGGCAAGACCGACAATCCGTGGCTGGTCGAGCTGGTCGCCGGTCTGATCGACAAGGACGAGCAACCGGAAGAAGTTGCTCATCGCGAAGCTCAGGAGGAAGCTGGGCTGGACATCAAGGCCCTGTGGCCGATGACCAAGTATTTCCCGTCGCCGGGCGGTAGCAACGAATTCGTGCACTTGTATCTGGGGCGTTGCAACACCGAAGGCGTTGGCGGCCTGCATGGCCTGGAAGAAGAGGCAGAAGATATCCGCGTCACGGTCTGGGCCTTTGAAGATGCCTTGCAGGCCGTCCGTGACGGACGCATTGCCAATGCGGCGAGCATCATCGCCTTGCAGTGGCTGGCGCTGAACCGCGCCGAAGTGAGGGGGTTATGGTCGTAAACAAGTTGCGCGATCGCTATCGAGTCGACCTCGCGGGGCTGCAAGCCGCCTGCGAGGCCAACTACGCGCGTCTGATGCGACTGGTTCCGGACATGCGCAACGAGCCCGAGGCGCGGCGCATCGCCGTGACTCAAGGCGAGCAGATGCTCGGCGTGCTGGCCCTCGAAGTGCTGCAAACCTGCCCATACACCACGACGTTGCAAGTGCGCCAGGAACACAGCCTGCCCTGGTTGCCGGTGCCGCAACTGGAAGTGCAGGTCTATCACGACGCACGCATGGCCGAAGTGGTCAGCGCCGAACATGCACGACGCTTTCGCGGCATCTATCCTTATCCGAACGCGGCCATGCATCAACCGGATGAAAAAGCCCAGCTCAATCTGTTCCTGGGGGAATGGCTGAGTCATTGCCTGGCGTTGGGGCATGAGTACGAAGTCGTACGCTAGTTGTGAACTGCGTCCGGTTCGACGGTTTCCTCTTTTACTGATCCCCCAGCATAATTGCGGCACTCGATCGATTCCGTGCTTTTGCCTTGGGAGAACGCCTTGCCGAGCGTATCCACGTTGACCACCGCCGATCCGGCGTTGCTGGTGCAGTTGTCCGACAGCCATTTGTTCGCTGACGCGGACGGTACGCTGCTGGGCATGAATACCCGCGAGAGCCTGCAAAAAGTCATTGAGCTGGTACTGGGGCAGCAGCCGCAGATCGACCTGGTTCTGGCCACCGGGGATATCTCGCAGGACGGCACGCTGGAGTCGTATCAGCAGTTTCGCCAGATGAGCGCGCAGATCGACGCACCGGCGCGGTGGATTCCCGGTAATCACGACGAACCGATGATAATGGCCCAGGCCGCCGTGCAGAGCACGCTGCTGGAGCCGGTGGTCGATATCGGCAACTGGCGGGTGACGCTGCTGGATTCGGCAGTGCCGGGCTCGGTGCCGGGGTATCTGCAGGACGATCAACTGCAACTACTGGCGCGCTCTTTGAGCGAAGCGCCGGAACGCCATCATCTGGTGTGCTTTCACCATCATCCGGTGCCGATCGGGTGTGCGTGGGCAGAGCCTATCGGCCTGCGCAATCCAGACGCGTTTTTCGAAGTGCTGGATCGTTTTCCACAGGCTCGTGCGGTGTTGTGGGGGCATGTGCATCAGGCGTTTGATCGCGAGCGCAACGGCGTGCGCCTGATGGCATCGCCGTCGACCTGCATTCAGTTCGAGCCGGGCAGTGAGGACTTCAAGGTGGGGGAGCAGGCGCCTGGGTATCGGTGGTTGCGGTTGTTACCGGATGGTCGCTTGGAAACCGGCGTCGAACGCGTCAGCGGTTTTGCCTTCACGGTTGATTACGGTTCCAACGGCTACTGATCGAATCAAAAGCCCCTCACCCCAGCCCTCTCCCGGAGGGAGAGGGGGCCGACCGAGGTGTCTTTCGCTATCCATCGACCTGAAGCAGCGTTGTCGATTATGGATTCACAGCAAGGCGTTCAGGTCGATGTAGTTCGTAAATATCCCCCATTCGGTCCCCTCTCCCTCCGGGAGAGGGCTAGGGTGAGGGCCGCTCCTGCTGAATGACCAATTTCTCGAAACCACCCCCCAATCCAATCTTCTCTCCCTGTAAACTCCGCAAACCCAAACCGACACTCAGGGAGCTCAAATGTCCGGTTCGATCCTCTATATCCACGGTTTCAACAGCGCCCCGGCCTCGAAAAAGGCCTGTCAGCTGGTAACGGTGATGGAGCAACTGGGTTTGAGCGAGCAACTGCGTGTTCCGGCCCTGCATCACCATCCGCGCGAAGCCATCGGTCAGTTGGAGCGAGCAATCGCCGAGCTGGGCAGCCCGCTGCTGGTGGGAAGCTCCCTCGGCGGCTACTATGCGACTCACCTGGCCGAGCGCCATGGTCTGAAAGCCCTGCTGGTCAACCCGGCGGTCAGCCCGCACCGGATGTTCGACGGCTATCTGGGCACGCAGAAAAACCTGTATACCGATGAAACCTGGGAATTGACCCACGACCACGTCACGGCCCTGGCCGAACTGGAAGTGCCTGCGCCGCAGGATGGCCAGCGCTATCAGGTATGGTTGCAGACTGGCGATGAAACACTGGATTATCGCCTCGCCCAGCAGTATTACCGCGCCTGTGCCTTGCGCATTCAGGCCGGCGGCGACCACAGTTTTCAGGGTTTTGCCGGGCAATTGCCGGCGCTGCTGAGTTTTGCCGGCATTGGCGCCGATGTGTATTCGGCAATCGATTTCACCGCACTGTGAAGTCTTGCCCCTATTTCATGAATGACTGACGACGAGACCCTATGGCCACTCCCAGCGCTAGCTCTTATAACGCCGACGCCATCGAAGTCCTCTCGGGCCTCGACCCGGTGCGCAAACGCCCCGGCATGTACACCGACACCAGTCGGCCGAACCACCTCGCCCAGGAAGTCATCGACAACAGCGTCGACGAAGCCTTGGCCGGCCACGCCAAATCGGTGCAGGTCATCCTGCACGCCGACCACTCGCTGGAAGTCAGCGACGACGGCCGTGGCATGCCGGTCGACATCCATCCGGAAGAGGGTGTGTCGGGCGTCGAACTGATCCTCACCAAACTCCATGCGGGCGGCAAGTTTTCCAACAAGAACTACCAGTTCTCCGGCGGTCTGCACGGTGTGGGTATTTCCGTGGTCAACGCCTTGTCGACCGAAGTCCGCGTACGTGTAAAACGTGATGGCAACGAATACCAGATGACTTTCGCCGATGGCTACAAGGCCACCGAGCTGGAAATCGTCGGTACTGTCGGCAAGCGCAACACCGGTACCAGCGTGTACTTCGCGCCGGACCCGAAATACTTCGATTCACCGAAATTCTCCATCAGCCGCCTCAAGCACGTGCTCAAGGCCAAGGCTGTGCTGTGCCCGGGGCTGCTGGTCAGCTTCGAAGACAAAGGCACCGGCGAGAAAGTCGAATGGCATTACGAAGACGGCCTGCGCTCCTATCTGGTCGATGCCGTCAGCGAATTCGAACGCCTGCCGAACGAGCCGTTCTGCGGCGCTTTCGCGGGTAACAAAGAAGCGGTCGACTGGGCGCTGCTGTGGTTGCCGGAAGGTGGCGATGCGGTACAGGAAAGCTACGTCAACCTGATCCCGACGGCGCAGGGCGGTACCCACGTCAACGGTTTGCGTCAGGGCTTGCTCGATGCCATGCGCGAATTCTGCGAATTCCGCAGCTTGCTGCCGCGCGGCGTGAAGCTGGCGCCGGAAGACGTCTGGGAACGTATCGCGTTCGTCCTGTCGATGAAAATGCAGGAGCCGCAATTCTCCGGCCAGACCAAAGAGCGTCTGTCGTCGCGTGAAGCGGCGGCGTTCGTCTCCGGTGTGGTCAAGGATGCCTTCAGCCTGTGGCTCAACGCCAACCCGGAAACCGGTCTGGCGCTGGCTGAACTGGCGATCAACAACGCCGGCCGCCGCCTCAAGGCAAGCAAGAAAGTCGAGCGTAAGCGCGTCACCCAGGGCCCGGCGTTGCCGGGCAAACTGGCGGATTGCGCCGGGCAGGACCCGATGCGTTCCGAGCTGTTCCTGGTCGAAGGTGATTCCGCCGGCGGTTCCGCCAAGCAAGCGCGGGACAAGGAGTTCCAGGCGATCCTGCCGTTGCGCGGCAAGATTCTCAACACCTGGGAAGTCGACGGCAGCGAAGTGCTCGCCAGCCAGGAAGTGCACAACATCGCCGTGGCCATCGGTGTCGATCCGGGCGCGGCGGACATGAGCCAGCTGCGCTACGGCAAGATCTGCATCCTCGCCGACGCCGACTCCGACGGTCTGCACATTGCGACATTGCTCTGCGCCTTGTTCGTCCAGCATTTCCGCCCGCTGGTGGATGCCGGTCACGTCTACGTCGCCATGCCGCCGCTGTACCGCATCGACCTGGGCAAAGAGATCTACTACGCCCTCGACGAAGCCGAGCGCGATGGCATTCTCGACCGCCTGGTCGCCGAGAAGAAACGCGGTAAGCCGCAAGTCACCCGATTCAAGGGGCTGGGTGAAATGAACCCGCCGCAGCTGCGCGAAACCACCATGGACCCGAACACTCGGCGTCTGGTGCAATTGACGCTGGGCGAAGACTACGCACAAACCTCGGAAATGATGGACATGCTGCTGGCGAAGAAACGCGCCGGCGACCGCAAGACCTGGCTCGAATCCAAAGGCAACCTCGCCGAGGTGCTGACCTGATGCAGTTTGGCTGGGCCTTGGCGGGAGCCTTGCTGCTGAGTTCAATGAGCGTGTCGGCCGAGCCGATACAGGAACTGCGCCTGCTCGCCGAGCATCCGGTCGACGGCATGCGCGGCGGCAACCTGTCGGGGCTGGCGTTGTGCGGCAATGAGTTGTGGACGGTGTCTGATCGCGATGACGATCAGATTTACCGTCTCGATACCCGCGATCAGGTCTGGCAGGCCGAAACCGTGCACATCGACGTCCCGCCGGTGCCTGAAAGCGGCTTGCCGTGGGGCCTCAGCTCGCGTACCTGGGCGGCGTCGTTTATCCGTGGTGGCGAGCTGGACTTCGAAGGCATCACCTGCGACAGCGCCGGCAACCGCTACATCGTCAGCGAGGCACATGCAGCCGTGTTGCAAGTGCCACCTCAAGGCCCGGCGTCGTGGCTGAAAATCTCGCCGATGCTGGTGAAAGAAGCCCGGGCCAGTGGCATGTTGCTGCACTTCAATGCGTTGTTCGAGGGCTTGGCGATCAATCCGGCGGGCGATCAGTTGTGGTTGGCGGCCGAGCGCGAGCGTCGCGGCCTGCTGAAGATCAAGCGCCAGCAAACGGTTTGGGATTGCGACGGTGCTTGCGTGCTGCTCAGCGAAGCCGGGGTCGAAATGCAGCCGTCGCAGTTTCCCAAGGCGCGCGCCGTGACTCGCGATTTTGCTGACCTGTCGCTGTTCAATGGCAAGCTGTTTACCCTTGAGCGTAATGCCTTTCAGATCTGCCGCCGCGATGCAGTAACCGCTAAGGTCGAGCAATGCTGGTCGTACGCCGAAGACGCTTTGCAGCCGCAACGCCGCTATTCCCAGGCCTATGGCCTGGCGGAAGCGCTGGTGGTGGATGCGCAGGGCGCATGGATCGGCCTCGACAATAATGACGGCGTCCGTGCCGACGGCGAAAAACGTCCGATCGTCTGGCGTTTCGCCGCACCTGACGGTGGCTGGAGCGCCAAGCCGTGAGCCAGCAACCGCCGGGCAAGCGCGCCGGTCGCGCGCTGATGATTCTGGCGTGGTGCGCGGCGCTGTTTCTGGCTACGCGGTTCTTTGGCCAGTGGGAGCAGCGTCAGCAGAATCCGAATGTGGTGGTCAGTTCGCAGCAAGGCGAAGGTTTTATCGAAGTGAAACTGGCGGGCAACGCCCAAGGGCATTTTGTCGCCAGCGGTCAGATCAACGGCGAACCGGTCGAGTTCATGCTCGACACCGGCGCAACCGATGTAGCGATCCCGGCGGATCTGGCCAAGCGATTGAAGCTGGAAGAAGGTTTCGGTGTGACCCTGAGCACGGCCAATGGCCTGAGCCAGGGCTACCGGACAAAAATTGCCCGCCTGCAACTGGGCGACATCGTGCTGCGGGATGTTCGCGCACTGGTGGCGCCGGGGCTGCATGGCGATCAGGTGCTGCTTGGCATGAGCGCCCTGAACAAACTTGAATTTACTCAGCGCGGTGGCACCATGCTGCTGCGCCAGACAACGAACCGATGAGGCCTGCATGAGCAACCCCCTTGATCTCAGCCTGGACGGTGTAGAACGCCGCTCGCTGGCCGACTTCACCGAAAGTGCCTACCTCAACTACTCCATGTACGTGATCATGGACCGTGCTCTGCCGCATATCGGCGACGGCCTGAAACCGGTACAGCGTCGCATCATTTATGCGATGAGCGAGTTGGGGCTGGACGCCGATTCCAAGCACAAGAAATCGGCGCGTACCGTCGGTGACGTACTCGGTAAATTCCACCCGCACGGCGACTCGGCGTGCTACGAAGCGATGGTGCTGATGGCCCAGCCGTTCAGCTATCGCTACACGCTGGTCGACGGTCAGGGTAACTGGGGTGCGCCGGACGATCCGAAGTCCTTCGCCGCCATGCGTTACACCGAAGCGCGTTTGTCGCGTTATTCCGAAGTGCTGCTCAGCGAGCTGGGTCAAGGCACTGCCGATTGGGGCCCGAACTTCGACGGCACCCTGCAGGAACCGCTGGTGTTGCCGGCGCGTCTGCCGAACATTCTGCTCAACGGCACCACCGGCATCGCCGTGGGCATGGCCACCGACGTGCCGCCGCATAACCTGCGTGAAGTGGCGACCGCTTGCGTGCGTTTGCTCGATGAGCCGAAAGCCACGGTCGAGCAGCTCTGCGAGCACATTCAGGGCCCGGACTATCCGACCGAAGCGGAAATCATCACGCCGCGCGCCGACCTGCTGAAAATGTACGAAACCGGCAAGGGCTCGGTGCGCATGCGTGCCGTGTACCACGTCGAGGACGGCGACATCATCGTCACCGCGCTGCCGCACCAGGTCTCCGGTGCGAAAGTGCTGGAGCAGATCGCCGCGCTGATGCAGGCGAAACCGTCGAAAGCCCCGCAGATCGCTGATCTGCGCGATGAATCCGACCACGAAAACCCGTGCCGCATCGTGATCATTCCGGTCAACAGCCGCGTTGATCACGACGCGCTGATGCAGCACCTGTTCGCCAGCACCGAGCTGGAGTCGACCTACCGGGTCAACGTCAACATCATCGGTCTGGACGGCAAGCCACAGCTGAAAAACCTCCGCGCCTTGCTGGTTGAATGGCTGGAATTCCGCGTGCAGACCGTGCGTCGCCGCCTGCAATTCCGCCTCGACAAGGTCGAGCGTCGCCTGCACCTGTTGGACGGTTTGTTGATCGCTTACCTCAACCTGGATGAAGTGATCCACATCATTCGTACCGAGGAACACCCGAAAGCCAAGCTGATCGAGCGTTTCGCCCTCAGCGAGATTCAGGCCGACTACATCCTCGACACCCGTCTGCGTCAGTTGGCGCGACTGGAAGAGATGAAGCTGCGCGACGAGCAGGACGAACTGCTTAAAGAACAAGCCAAGCTGCAAGCGCTGCTGGGCAGCGAAGCCAAGCTGAAGAAGCTGGTGCGCACCGAACTGCTGAAAGACGCCGAAACCTATGGCGATGATCGCCGTTCGCCGATCGTCGAACGTACCGAAGCGAAAGCGCTGACCGAGCACGATCTGCTGCCGAACGAGAAAGTTACCGTCGTGCTGTCGGAAAAAGGCTGGATCCGTTCGGCCAAGGGCCACGACATCGACGCAACCGGCCTGTCGTACAAGGCTGGCGACGGCTTCAAAACTTCGGCGGCGGGGCGTTCCAACCAGTCTGCCGTGGTGATTGACTCCACTGGCCGCAGCTATTCGGTCGCCGCGCACACGTTACCGTCGGCCCGTGGCCAGGGCGAACCGTTGACCGGTCGTCTGACGCCACCGCCGGGTGCGACGTTTGAATGCGTGCTGATGCCGGAAGACGATGCGTTGTACGTGATCGCGTCCGACGCCGGTTACGGTTTCGTCGTCAAAGGTGAAGACCTGCAAGCCAAGAACAAGGCCGGCAAGGCTTTGTTGAGTCTGCCGAACAACGCCAAGGTGATTGCGCCGCGTCCGGTGGCTGATCGCGAGCAGAACTGGCTGGCCTCGGTGACGACCGAAGGTCGCCTGCTGATCTTCAAAATCAGCGATCTGCCACAATTAGGGAAGGGCAAAGGCAACAAGATCATCGGTATTTCCGGTGAGCGGGTGGCCAGTCGCGAAGAATATGTTACGGACATCGCCGTCATTCCGGAAGGCGCCACCCTGGTGCTGCAGGCCGGAAAACGGACCCTGTCGCTGAAGGCTGAAGACCTCGAACACTACAAAGGTGAGCGCGGTCGACGTGGTAACAAGCTTCCGCGTGGCTTCCAACGGGTCGATGCGCTGCTCGTCGAAAACCTCAATTAGGCGTCCTAGAGGCGTCGATCCACGATTTAACGCGTAGATCGACGCTTTGGCGCTGGAGTCGGAACGCATATTCACGGATGATATGCCCTTTCCAAGCGCCGGCGTGGCCGAGCGTTCTTCATATTTATTGAGTATTTTCACTGTGGTCAGCCTTGTGGCGGCCACCTGGACGGGATGATGACTGCTCTGCGCCCCCTTATTTTTCTGCTCGCCGGCGTTTTGGGCCTGGCGGGTTGCAGCGTTCACCAGCCGGTGTCGCTGTATCAACTGGACAGCGGAAGTCCGGTTCAGCCTGCGCAAAGCGCAGGCATGGCGATTTTGTTAGGGCCGGTGGTCTTGGCCGACTACCTGCAACGTGAAACATTGCTGCAACGTCAGCCGGACGGCAGTCTGCAGGCGGCGACCGACGGTCGTTGGGCCGGTAGTCTTTCGTCGGATATTGACCAGCTGTTGATGCGTCAGGTTGCAGGTCATCTCGACAGCCAGCGTGTGGTGCTGGCACCGGCCACCAGTGGGTTTACCCCGGATGTGCAGGTGTTGCTGACCATCACGCGTCTGGACTCCGGCGAGAAACAACCGGCGATCCTTGATGCGCAATGGCGCTTGATCGATCGTCGTGGTCAGGTGCGCGATAACCGTATCGTCCATCTGCAAGAGCTGCATGCCGGCAGCACGGCTTCGCAGGTGCAGGCGCAGGGCATTTTGCTGCAGCGTCTGGCCGAGCAATTGTCCGTGGCACTCAAGCCACTGGCCAATCAGCCTCCGGTGGCTGAGGCACCGCGTAAATCGGCACCAAAACCGGCCGCGCCGGCGGCGGAAGCCGAGAAGCAGCCGAAGATTCCGATGGCTTCGCCGATTCGTACGGATATGGAAGTGTTCCGCTTCTAACGCCGGATCGAATCAAACAGAGCCCGCCTTGTGCGGGCTTTGTTGTGTCTGGGGTTCTGCGTGAAAGATCAAAAGCCCCTCACCCCAGCCCTCTCCCCGAGGGAGAGGGAGCTGACCGAGGTGTCTGGCGCTATGCATCGACCTGAAAGAGCTTGGCGATTATGGATTCCGTAGGACAGGGGCAGGTCGGTGTGGCTCTGGAATATCCCCGGGTCAGTCCCCTCTTCCGGAAGGAAAGGGGACTGACCGAGGTGTCTGGCGCTATGCATCGACCTGCAAGCGCTTGGCGGTTATGGATTCAAAGCAGGACGTGCAGGTCGGTGTATTCCGGCAATATCCCCGGATCGGTTCCCTCTCCCTCTGGGAGAGGGCTAGGGTGAGGGGCCCTTCAGTCACCCACAAAAAAACCCGCAGACAATCGCTTGTCTGCGGGCTTCTTCACATCAGGCCTGGAACTTAAGCCCGGCGCTCATGCATCCGCGCCAGTTGCCGTTCCAGCATCGACGGATAAGGCTCCATCAACCGCTCCACGCAGCAAGCACCCTCAGGGCTGGCAATCGGGCGGATTCGCGCACGTTGGCGAATCAGCGTGTCATCGCTGATCTTGCGCTCCACCAGCAGCAGGTTGCGGCTGTGTTGCGACAGGGCCAGTGCGTCCTGCGCCGAGTCGGTCAGCAGCAGATCAATCTGGCTCAGGCCAAACAGTTCGTCACCCAAAGTCAGGCCCAACTGCAATTGCAGGGTGATGCCGCTGTCTGCGACTTCGATCTGCAATTGATGGCCCAGCGCCCGCAGCAGCTCGCCGCAGCAGATCGCATTGGTCAGGTAGTCGTCGCCGCTGTCTTCGGTGTGGAACAGCATCAGTGTGCTGCCATCGTTCAGCGTTTCGATTTCGCCCTGATACAACGACGCGGCCTGATCGAGGCAGTCGCGATAACGCTCCAGCAATTCTTCCAGGCGCGCGCGTGGCAGGCGACGCAATTGCTCTTGCGAACCCAGTTGCACCGCCAGCACCGCGCTGTGTTGTGGCACGCTTGGCGTGGCCTTGCGGGTTACCGGTTGCGGTGCGGTATCGAGTGACTCGTCGCGCAGATCGGCAAAGGCGTCGTCGTCGTCATCGTCTTCAACAGTGCTGACCACGTGGCGCGGCGCCGGTTTCTGTGCGGCCAGCGGACGGCTTTCGTCAAAGCTCGGATCACGCAGGTTGCGCACCTCGAACTCCGGTTCGTCGTCCTCTTCCTCTTCGAACTCGGGTTCCGGCTCAGGCTTGGGCGCGGGTTCCGGGGCGAAGTCGGCGTGCAACTGCCGCGCCAGATCGCCGATCTCGTCCTGACGATCAGTGCCCGGTGTATGTTCATCGATATGGCGCAGCCAGACGCGCAATTGCAGCAGCGGCGTCGACAAGTAGCGGCCCATACGCAGGCTCAGGGCCAGCGACAGTGCCAGCAGAATGCCGCTGAGAATGCCCATGCTTTGCAGGCTGATGGTCATCGGCTGCTGGAACTGATCCATGTCCAGGCTGATGCGCAGTTGCCCGGCAGTCACGTCCTGGAAAGTGATCTTGCTCTCGTACATGCCTTCGGCTTCGCCCAGCAGGCTGTGCTTGGGGCGCTGACCGGACTCGGCGAGGATGCGGTTATCCACGCTGTAGATCGCCGCGTGGGCGACCAGTTTGTTCTTGGTCAGGTTGTTGAGCAGCACGTTGAGGCTGAGGATGTCATTGGACACCAACAGCTCCGTGGCCGAGGTCGCGGTCTGCGTGGTCAGGCTTTCGCCCAGCGCATCGGCCTGCTGGTGCATGGCCTGCTTGAATTGCAGGCCCATCACGCAGGCATAGATCACCAGGGCCAGAGCGACCAGGATCACGTTATGGCTGGCAATGCGCAATGCAATCGGTACACGGCGGTGGCGCAGTGCACGGAAGATCAGCAGGAAGAAGTTATCGGTTTTAACTGGCGTGGGCCGGTTCACTGAGCTCGGCTCTTTTGTCCGTGAAGTTGACGCGCAGTATAGCGACAGGCCCTAGACCGGCAAAGCGCTCGCGGTGCCCGATGGTCACTGAAAGTGGGTAGAATGCGGTTTTTTTCCAGTTGCGGGGGTGCGCGTTGCGCGAAATCGTCCTGATTAACATCACGGGAGTCGACCGTCCGGGTCTGACGGCAGCCATTACCGGTGTTCTGGCACAAGGTGGTGTGAACATTCTCGACATCGGTCAGGCGGTGATCCACGACACCCTGTCGTTCGGCATCCTGGTTGAAATTCCCGATTCGGAGCAGGGTAAATCCGTGCTCAAGGACATCCTGTTCAAGGGCTACGAGCTCGACCAACAGGTGCGCTTCACTCCGGTGTCCGAAGAGGATTACCAGCAGTGGGTGGGCAATCAGGGCAAGAAACGCCATATCGTTACCCTGCTGACCCGCAAAGTGACCGCCGGCCAATTGCAGGCCGTCAGCTCGATCACCGCCAAATACGGTCTGAACATCGACCACATCGACCGTCTGTCGGGTCGCATGCCGCTGGACACCCCGGCCGACAAGGGCAAGGGCTGCATCGAGTTTTCCGTGCGTGGCGAAGCGGCCGATCCGCAGGCGCTGCGTGCCGAATTCCTCAGCGTTGCCCAGGAACTGAACGTCGACATCGCCTTCCAGGAAGATTCGCTGTTCCGTCGCAACCGTCGTCTGGCGGTGTTCGACATGGATTCGACCTTGATCGAAGCCGAAGTCATCGACGAACTGGCCAAGGCTGCCGGCGTGGGTGAGCAGGTGTCCGCAATCACTGAGCGGGCGATGGCCGGCGAACTGGACTTCCGCGCCAGCTTCAAAGAGCGTCTGGCCTTGCTCAAAGGCCTGGACGTCAGCGTGCTGGATTCGATTGGCGCCTCGCTGCGTCTGACCGAAGGCGCCGAAACGCTATTTGCCGAGCTCAAGCGTCTGGGCTACAAGACCGCGATTTTGTCTGGTGGCTTCACCTATTTCGCCAAGCAATTGCAGGCCAAACTCGGCATCGACTACGTGTTCGCCAACGAACTGGAAGTGGTCGATGGCAAGTGCACTGGCGTGGCAATCGAGCCGATTGTCGATGCGCAGCGCAAGGCTGACCTGTTGAAAGAATTGGCGCACAAGGAAGGTTTGCGTCTGGAGCAGACCATTGCCGTGGGCGATGGCGCGAACGATCTGCCGATGCTGGCGATTGCCGGTTTGGGTGTGGCGTTCCGTGCCAAGCCGCTGGTCAAGCAATCGGCGAAGCAGGCGATTTCGACGTTGGGTCTGGATGGTGTGCTGTATCTGCTGGGCTTTCGCGATCGTGATGGGCAGTTGTAATTAAAGAGCAAAAGATCGCAGCCTTCGGCAGCTCCTACATAGGTTTCCTGTAGGAGCTGCCGCAGGCTGCGATCTTTTGCTTTAGAGTGATTTCCACAACGAATCAAAATCCTCCTCGCTCGCGCCATTCTGCGCGGCCTCCAGCGAGCGATAAGCAAACTGATTGAAACTGTGCGTACTCGCCACCCGACGATCCAGGCCGGCGCGGTGTTCTTCGCCCTGGGTGTTGATCAGTACTTTATTGCCTTCCTGAAACGGCAATCGCGGCGCCAGCAAGGTTGCCGGTAAGTCGATCGAACTGATCTCCGGTAACAAGAGTCCGCGCAGATACTGACTGTGATCGTCCCTCGAACGCACCAATTGCAAGCCGCACGGCTGCGCATGCGGTGCCACCAGTTCGATGCCCATTTGCGTGCCGCCACCGCGCACCTGACGAATCCAGCGGATCACCGCAATGCTCCAGCCCAGACTGACGCTGTCCTGAATGCCGAGCATTTCCCCGGCCTGCAGTTCGGCGGGCACCTCATTTGGCCACGCCAGGCAATAACCGCCGGGGCTGTGATTGATCACCGGCAGGGCATAGGTTGGATAGTGCGGCACCGCGTCGGCACTGCTTTCGTCTTCGACGAGGTGGTCGTACTGGATTTCTTCGTAGGGCAAAAACTGCTCATTGTTTTGCGGTGCGGCATCGAACGCCTGGCTCCAGCTGTCTTTTTCGCCTTGGGCCACCGCTCGACTGAAATTCGCCGCTCGGGCGCCGGGGTGTTTGAGCAGGTCGCTGAACGTGCGCTCGCCACCCAGATAAAAGTGCAGGGCGCTCATGCCGACGCACACGGTCAGATTGCCCTGGCCCACGGTGCGCTGAAAACTGCGCTCAGCGGCCTGGCCCCAAGTGGCATGCAAGTGTTGCAGGGTGTCGAAGCTGAGCCCGGTCGGGATCGCTAAGGGCGTCGACGTGTCCTGATGCAGCAAGTGCGCTTCGAGGGTGTTTACCAGCGGTTGCGGATCGAAACCGAGTAGTCCCGCTTGTTGCTCGCTGCGGAACATGCTGCGGTAACGCGGCCCGGCATCGATTTCGGCGCTGACCGCGAACAAGCCGGCATCTGCGCGCGCAGGCTGCAGTTTGAGCAAGGCACTCCACGGTTCAAGCACTTCGGCGAGGCGGGCGATCTGATTTTGCCGCAGTTGATTGCAACGAGCGCTGCCCAGCAGCAGGGCGGCGATGTAGGCCTGTTCCAGGCTCAACTCTGTGGTCAGGCTGGCCAGGTCGTCATGCACCCGGTGCTGTTGCAGTTGCAACTCACACGCTGTGCGATATAGCTGATGCAGTTCGAACCACAGGTGTTCCGGCGGTGGACTGTACAGTTGCGTGGCGCGCACAAGTTGGCCCTTCAAAGCATGTGCCGCGCGTTGCAGGGCCGTGCTGACCAGTACTGCGCGATCTTTGCCGTATTTCGGCGTAATACGCAGGACGATCTGTTTGTAGCCGATGGCCAGTTGACTTTGCAGGGCCTGACACAGGTTGCTGATCTTGCGCGAGCGTTCGTCGAGCATGATCGCCTGATGCAGAAAATGCCGCTCCAGATGCTGGCAGACGAAATAAACTTCCGGTCGCAGCAATTCGAGCAATTGCAGGCGATTGCCGCTGGGGGTGAGCAATTGATTGAGTTCGCCCAGGCTTTGATACAGCAGGCGGGCGGTTTCGCCGATGTTGGCCTTGGGCAGGCCGGCGATCCAGCGCTTAAGGTCGCGCGGAGTGGCTTCGCAAAATGACAGGCGCGGCTGACTTGGGGTCGGGGCGCGCAACTGTGGGGAGGATATGGTCTGGCTCATGCCAAAAACCATAGCAGCAAATAAGCGAACTGGTGTTCAACCTGTAGGAGCTGCCGAAGGCTGCGATCTTTTGATTTCGATTTTAAAAACCAGAATCAAGAGATCGCAGCCTTCGGCAGCTCCTACAGGGATTGTGTGTTTCTAGAATCAGGCTTTCGGCAGCGCCAGGCCTTGGCCCATCTGCACTGGCGAACCAGCGGCCAGCTCTTCAGCCCATTTCACTTGATCCGGGCCAAACAGCACGATAGCGGTCGAACCCAGCTTGAAGCGACCCAGTTCGGCACCTTTTTCCAGATGGATTGGCGCACGCGCAGCTTCGTCGTAACGGAAGGTTTTCAGCTCGCGTTTCGGCGGCGTGACCAGACCGGCCCACACGGTTTCGATCGAAGCGACGATCATCGCGCCGACCAGCACCACCGCCATCGGGCCGCGCTCGGTGTCGAAAATGCACGCCACGCGCTCGTTGCGGGCGAACAGTTCTGGCACGTTTTCAGCGGTGGTCTGGTTGACCGAAAAGATCCGGCCCGGGATGTAGACCATTTCGCGCAGGGTGCCGGCCAGCGGCATGTGCACGCGGTGGTAGTCCTTCGGCGACAGGTAAATGGTGGCGAAGTCGCCACCCATGAACGGCGCGGCATTGGCCGCGTCACCGCCGAGCAATTCCAGCACGCTGAAGCTGTGGCCCTTGGCCTGGAACACGCGACCGTGTTCGATCGGGCCGAGCTGGCTGACAGCACCGTCGGCCGGGCTGAGGATCGCGCCCGGAGTCTGGTCCAGAGGACGCGCGCCGTCTTTCAGGGCGCGGGTGAAGAAGGCGTTGAAGTGTTCGTAAGCGGTCAGGTCTTCGACCAGCGCTTGCGACATGTCCACCTGATAGCGCTTGGCGAACCACTGGGTGAAGGCATTCTTGAACCAGCGCACGCGGCACTCGGCAATGCAGCCGGCCAAGCGCGACAGCAGGTGATGAGGTAGCAGGTACTGGCTGAGGATAAACAGACGCTCTTTCATTGGTTGTCCTTAAAAAACCTTAAATCTCGACAGGCGTGTCAGGGTGGTTGCCCCATTCGCCCCAGGAACCGGCGTAGCCCTTGACCCGCGGATAACCGAGGGACTTGGCCACCAGATAAGTGAAGCCCGACCGGTGATGGGTCTGGCAGTGGGTAATGATTTCTTTGTCCTTGGTGATCCCGAGGTCTTCGAGGATCTGCGGCATGTCCGTGCGGATGCGCAGCTGACGGGCCTTGTCCATGCCTGCGGTCCATTCGAAGTTGACCGCGCCGGGGATGTGCCCGGCCTTGGCGGCCAGCACTTTCTCGCCGGAATATTCCAGCGGCCCGCGCGCGTCCCAGATCGCCAGATCTTCGGCGCCGAGGCGGCTTTGCAGGTATTCGCGGGTCGCCGTCGGCTCGTCGTGCAAGGTCAGCGCAACCGGGCCGCCAACTGCCGCTGGCACTTGTATCGACATCGGCATGCCATCCGCCAGCCATGCCGGCAGACCACCGTCTATATAGTGGTACTTGTCGTGACCGATCACGTCGAGCAGCCAGATAAAGCGTCCGGCCCAGCCGCCGCCCTCATCATCGTAAACCACGTAGACCGCATCCTTGCGATGGCCCAATTCACCGAACAGCGCCTCCAGATCAGCTTTCGCCGGCAGCAGCCCCGGCGCTGGCGGCTGGCCGAGCTGGGTGCGTTTCGGATCGACAAAGCGTGCGCCGGGGATATGTCCCTCGGTGTAGCGGGCGGCACTGGTCAGGTCCACCAGAATCAGTTCGCCAGACTCCAGGCGCGGGAGCAGGTCGCTCGGCTCAATGACGAGCGGCAAGCCAGAGAAGTCAGACATGTGAGGTCTCCAGAGCACAAAGGGGAGGATTGTAGCGCAGCCTCATCGGCCACGGCTGCTAAAGCTGTGCAGGGCTTTTTCGATGCACTGCGCGGTTTTGCCAAAGGCTTGCACGCTGATGTCGGCGAACGGCCCGCCACCCTGATCGGCGACGACGATCATGATTACCCGGCCGTTATTGACCAGTGAGCGCAGGAACAGATGCTCACCGCGAAACAGCGTACGCAGGCTCGGCGGCAGCAGGGCGGAGAACTGGGCGTTGTTGTCCGGGTTGATGCGCACCTGTGCCTGTTGCGCGAGCAAGCGTTGCAGCACGCTGCTTTGGCTGACGGCGAACGTCAGCGCCGCAGCTTCTTTTGGCAAACCATAGGTTTGCTGCACGCGCAGACTTGACTGCGTGCGGTCGGCCATCAGGATCATCACCCGGCGCATGCCGCTGGCGGCCAACGCATCGCGGGCGGCGACGGTCAGGCTCATCGCATTGGTGAAGCGGCTTGGCTCGGCGAGCAGCTCGGCGCACTGTTTGCGCCATTGACCGAGGTCTTCAGCGGTGGGCGCAGCGGCGGGCAACATCCCGGCCGGCAAGCGCCGCGTGCCCCACGGCCACAGCAGCGAAACCGCCGGGTGCCAAAGATCCGGCATCGCATGATAACGGGCGCTGTTGGCGGCCTGCTGGTGCAGTTGTTGCTGCACTTCATCCATCGAAATCTGCAAGTAAAGGCTGGTCAGGTACTGCCAGCGCTCGCTGTGCGGACTGTCCCAGGCCTGTTGCGCCGACAGCGCCAGACCGTTGGCCAGCAGCACGGTATTGGCCGGTTGATTGAGCCAGCGGCGCAGAGTCGGGTCGTCATCGAGACGGTTTTGCTGGCGCAGGGGGTGTGCGCTGTCGCGAGCGATGCGCAGCACTTTCACCAGTTCGCGCTGTTCGCTGAGCAGCAGTTTGTAACCCTGTTGCACCCAGATCGGCAGGTGCCAGGCCTCGACCAGCGCTTCAGCGATTTTCAGCAGGCGTACGCCGAACAATTGCTTTTCGACCGTGCGCGCCGATTCGCCCTTGTGGATAACCCGCAACTCCCATTCTTCGAGCAATTGCGGATAGGTTAGCGCCAATGGCCACAGCGGCGAAAGAAACAACAGGCTGCCCCAATGAATGTCCTGCCACAGTCGCGCCAGGCGACTGGCGAAAAAGCCATTGGCCTGTTGTGTCGCGTGCTGGCTGATCATTTGTAGCTGGCGCAGGGCCTTGGGGATTTGCATCTGCGGTTCGGCCGGCAGTCGCGCGAGCAATTCTTCCGTGCGCGCCAGGCCGAGACGGTTGATCGCCACCTCGAGATTTTCCGCCGGCGCGGCCATCGTGCCGTGGGTGTGACGATTCGCCTCACGGATGATGCTCAAGGCCAGTGCCGGGCTGTCCTGCATCAGGTCGGCGATGTCGCGCAGCGAGCTGCGATTGTCGCGGATCGCCCGACACACTTTGTCGTGAGCCTCCTGCGGTACGGGCAGTCGCACGCCATCGAGCAGCTTTACCCAGCCGTCGAGGGTGGTCGGGTTTGCGTGTGGGACGTTCGTTTCATTAGCCATGTCTGGACGGGATCTTCACTGACTGTAGACGCGCCCGGCATGGGCTAAATTGGCTTTTCGCCTGAACTGGCTATAGTCTGGCGCAGTTTTGCCGATAAGTAGAAGAAGAGATTTTTTAACTTCCGAATATGACCTTGAACCCGACTCAGTAAGTACTTTCCTACCTATGGCTAAAATTATCGGCATCATCGTCGTATTCGCGAGCGTGCTCGGCGGATACGTGCTTTCCCACGGCAAGATTGCCGCCCTGATCCAGCCTTTCGAGGTGTTGATTATCGGTGGCGCGGCACTCGGTGCGTTTCTGCAGGCCAACCCCGGCTACATGACCATGCACGTGCTCAAGAAATCTCTGAGCATGTTCAGTTCGCGCTTCAGCCACACCTTCTATCTGGAAGTGCTCGGCCTGATTTACGAGATCCTCAACAAGAGCCGCCGCGAAGGCATGATGGCCATCGAAGGCGACATTGAAGACGCCGCCGCGAGCCCGATCTTCGCCAAGTACCCGGCGGTGCTCAAAGACGAACGCATGACCGCGTTCATCTGTGATTACCTGCGCATCATGTCGTCCGGCAACATGGCCCCGCACGAGCTGGAAGGCTTGTTCGACATGGAACTGTACAGCCTCAAAGAAGACCTCGAGCATCCATCTCACGCAGTGAACGGCATCGCCGACGCCATGCCCGGTTTCGGTATCGTCGCGGCGGTACTCGGCATCGTGGTGACCATGGCCTCGCTGGGTGAAGGTGATCAGAAGTCCATCGGTCTGCACGTGGGTGCGGCACTGGTAGGTACTTTCTTCGGTATTCTCGCGGCGTACGGTTTCTTCGGTCCGCTGGCGCATTCCCTGGCGCACGATGCCAAGGAAGAACTGAACGTCTACGAAGCCATCAAGGCCTCGCTGGTCGCTTCGGCTTCCGGCATGCCGCCATCGCTGGCGGTCGAGTTCGGCCGCAAGGTGCTGTACCCAGCCCACCGTCCAAGCTTTGCCGAGCTGGAACAAGCCGTTCGCGGTCGCTAAGCCATGGAAAATAATCAGCCGATTATCATCAAGCGCGTCAAGCGCATAGCCGGCGGGCATCACGGTGGGGCGTGGAAAATCGCCTTCGCCGACTTCGCCACGGCGATGATGGCGTTCTTCCTGGTGTTGTGGCTGCTGTCCACCGCGACGCCTGAGCAGAAGATCGCCATCGCCGGCTACTTCAAAGACCCGGTCGGCTTTTCCGAAAGCGGCACGCCGTACATCATTGACCTGGGCGGTACGCCGACCCTGGCGCCGGAAAACACCCTCAACCCTGAGGTGAAATCCCAGCCGCAACCGGACAAGGTCACCGTCGATACTGAACAGGTCGAAGGCATGGCCGAGCAGGTCGAGAAGGAACGTCTGGAACTGCTTCTGCAAGAACTGCAGAACAAGGTCGACGAGAACCCGCAACTGCAGAAGTTCAAGGATCAGATCCTCTTCGAGATCACCCCGAACGGCTTGCGTATCCAGATCATGGACGCGGAAAACCGGCCGATGTTCGACTCCGGTTCCGCACGCCTGAAGCCGTACTTCGAAGACATCCTGCTGGCCATGGCCGACACCATCAAAGCGGTGCCGAACAAGATCAGCATCAGCGGCCACACCGACGCCAAGCCGTACACCGGCACCGGCGATTTTGGTAACTGGGAACTGTCGGCCAACCGTGCCAACGCCGCGCGTCGTGCACTGATCGCCGGTAGCTATCCGGATGCGCAAGTGGCGCGGGTGGTCGGTTACGCCTCGTCGGCGCTGTTCGACCGGGAAAACCCGTTCAACCCGGTCAACCGTCGTATCGACATCGTGGTGCTGACCAAAAAGGCCCAGGCCGCGATCGAAGGCGCGCAAGGTGCGGACGCAGCGAAACCGGCCGATGAAAGCCACAACGGCGCCGCTCCGGCAGCGCCGGTTGATCCGAACGCGTTGCCGGCGGATCAGCAACCGGTGCCAGCGCATGAGTTGCGTGAGCGGCTGAACTTGTTTGATGACGCCGCGCCGAAACCGGCGGAGCCGGGGAGTGCGGCGCCTGCGCCGTCTACTCCGCCAACCACTGCCCCGGCCCCCGCGCCGAAGCAGTGACCCACAAAAAAGCCGACAGCGATGTCGGCTTTTTTGTGTCTGGAATTTCACCTCGCCGCTCATTTGCGTGGTGCTACGAAATTGATCGGGCGCCAGGCAAGTGAGGTCTTAGAACCCTCGTCGAATCCTGCTCTTCAACTGATCATGAAACTGCTCGGCATTCCTCTTGTAAGTCCCCTTCATCGACTCACTCATCGAATCCAGCATCACCGACCGCTTGTTCGTCACTTCCTCTCGATAAGCATCGATAAAGAAATCCAGATCTCTGTCCGTACTCAACTTCGGCCATTTATCCAGATACAACGGCAACTGCGCCGGTCCGGTCTTGAACGAGCAGATTCGCCGGTTGCTGATCGTCGCCTCACCAATCTCGAACGGCACCCACCACGACAAAGCAGTCCTCTCCGACACCACCGCGAGCAAGTGCGTGCATTCGGTGATGTTGCGGGTGATGACGCCGGTGATGTCATCGGTGGTCTGCGATTCCGGGTCGAGCACATCCAGGTAGGTTTTGATGTTGGCCTGTTTCAGGCGACTGTTGATTGCCATGGCCTGCATGCGATCCATATGGCGGTAGCTGATGAAGACAGGCATCAGAAATGTCCTTTGAGCGCGAGTTCGCGGTAGTAGGCGCCGAGCGCGGTGAGGCGGCAGCCGGTGGAGTGGAGGGCGGCGTAGTACATGTGCTCGGCGTCGACCGGCTCGATCAGGCTGTGGCGATTGCACTTTTGTAACTGGGCGAAAACCTCGCCATGCTCGGGGTTGAACGTCGCTTCGGTCGGCTCGTAGCTGGGGTCGAGCGGGTAGGTCGATTCGGCCTCGGCAAACCACTCGGGCAGTTTGCGCAGGATCTCTTTGGGGATCAGCGGCGAGACTTCGCGCAGGGAAATGAACTGCGACACGTTGGTCTTGAATACCGGGCGTTGTTCCCAGGCGTCGAGCGCGTTGTCGACGAAGGAATACAGGCTGCCGGGAGTGATCTTGCCGAGAATGTTTGCCGCACCGCCGTGCAGGGCCTGGAGCAGCAACCCGGTAAACACACCGTGTTGCGCACCTTCCATGGCCGGTTCTTCCTTTTTGCACGCGGTGAGAATGGTCATGCCTTCACCGACCACGCTGCTTTCACTGCGCAAGGCACGCACCTCGCCGGCGGCGCCGCTTTGACAGCAATCGAGGATGATCACTTTGTTCTTGATGCGCGTGGCTTTGCTCGCCCAGTTGAGGATGTCGCTGATGCGGATACCGTCCTTGGCGCTGCGATAATCCTGGGGCAGCAACATGCCTTCATCATTGTCGGTGTCGAAACCGCCATGCCCGGCGAAGTACAGCAGGGCGACATTGCAGTCGCCGGAAAACAGCTCGCGGATCTGATCTTCGAGCATCTCCCGGCCCAGGTAATCCTCAGCCGAGGTCAGTACGACGTTCTTGAAATTCGGATCGCCATTGGCGTCGGTTTTCAACACCGAAGCCATGGCCATGGCGTCGTTGCTGCAACCGCTCAGGCGCGAAATATGGGTGTAGTCGTTGATGCCGATAAACAATCCCTTGCGCATGATCAGGCCGCCGTGTGCAGGCGGATCGCGCCGACGATGCTGTTGGTGTTCCACGCGCATTCGGCGTGTGCGGCGTTACGCACCACCGTGGAAATACGTTCGGCACCGAACGGTTTGATCGCGATGATCACCTTGCCCATGCGCTTGGCGATCTCGATTTCCTTGTTGATCCACTTGCTGTAGGTCGAATACATGCCGGCCATGATCAGCACCGCCGAGCAGGGGCGGATCTTGTTTTCGATGGCTTCTTCAAGCTGCTGGTCGGTCTGCGCGCCCATGATCGGGTTGTGCGTCGGCACCGAAAAATTCTTGTAAGTGAAGTCGGGGTGGGCACTGAGCAGGCGCACCAGATTGTCGTGGGCGTGGGAGTAGTTCCACGAGTGGCTGATGAACAAATGGTAGGTTTGCATGGGGGTTCCTCTGGGGCGCGAACGTGCGACGAGGAACTCAATGTAGGCCCATGAAATGAGCCTACAAGGCTTGGACGCAGAAAGAGAAAGGTCCTGCAAGCAGCCGTGCAGAAGTCCTACAGAAAGGCCTGATGTTTAAAAACGCGAGGGAGGTGTCAGGGGAAAACCGACATCCGGCAGCCCTTGGGCAAAGGGCTGCCGGTACGACTGTTTAATAGCCGTTTTCAGGCAGGCTGGCGATGATCGAGCGGTAGCTGTTCATTCGTTGCTGCTGCACGCGGCCATCTTCCAGTGCCTTGAGCAAGGCGCAACCCGGTTCACGGTCGTGTTTGCAGTCGCGGAAGCGGCAGGTGCCGAGCAAATCGTCGAACTCGATGAAACCGGCTTCAACGTCGGCGCGGCTGACGTGACCGAGGCCGAATTCACGGATGCCCGGGGAGTCGATCAACTCGCCGCCGCCGGGGAAGTGGAACAGGCGCGCGGTGGTCGTCGTGTGCGTGCCCTGACCGGACAGCTCGGACAGCGGCCCGACGCGGGTTTCCACTTCCGGCAGCAGGCTGTTGACCAGCGACGACTTGCCGACGCCGGACTGACCGACGAACACGCTGATGCGGCCGTCGAGCTGCTTTTGCAGCTGTTCCATGCCGTCACCGTGGTGCGCCGACACTTCCAGCACCGGATAACCCAGCGTGCGGTACACCGCCAGCAGCGCGTTGAGCGCCGGGGCGTTCTGCTCGTCGATGAGGTCGAATTTGTTCAGCAGTAGCAACGGACGGATGCCGGCGTGTTCGGCCGCGACCAGATAACGGTCGATCAGGTTGGCATGCGGCTCGGGCAGCGGGGCGAAAACGATGACGATCATGTCGACGTTGGCCGCCACCGGCTTCAGTTGGCCACGGCTGTCCGGACGGCACAGTTCGGTGGTGCGCGGCAATTGCGCGACGATCACCCCGATGCCCTGATTGCCGGCGCGCCAGACGACCGTGTCGCCGGTCACCAGCGCTGGCAGGTTGGCGCGCAAGTGGCAACGAAATACCTGGCCGGCCTGATCGCCATCAGTGGCCTCGACCTCGACCTGCACACCGAAGTGAGCGATCACCAGGCCGGTCTGTTCCGGGCCCAGGTCGCCACCTTCCAGGGCTTCGACGGCCGAGGACTCGCGTTTGGCGGCGCGTGCTGCGCGCTCGCCCTGAATCTTTTCGATGCGCCAGTTTTGACGACGATTGAGTTGGCGTTTGGCCATGGGTGTTCCGTCTGAAGAATGCAGCGATTAGGTAAAACGGCCGCGAGTTTAGCACGCCCGGCCACCGGCCTAGGCTAAACTGCGCAGCATTGCCTAGGAGCCGAAATATGCAAAACCCGCAGAACCTGATCTGGATCGACCTGGAAATGACCGGTCTGGATCCGGATAACGACGTCATCATTGAGATGGCCACCATCGTCACCGACAGTGACCTCAACACGTTGGCCGAAGGTCCGGTGATCGCCATCCACCACAGCGATGCAGTGCTCGCGCGCATGGACGAGTGGAACACCCGCACCCACGGCAACTCCGGCCTGACCCAGCGCGTGCGCGACAGCCGCATCAGCATGGCCGAAGCCGAAGCTGAAACCATCGCGTTCCTGGAGAAATGGGTACCGAAAGGCAAGTCGCCGATCTGCGGCAACAGCATCTGCCAGGATCGTCGCTTCCTTTATACCCACATGAAAGGGCTGGAAAGCTACTTCCACTACCGCAACCTCGACGTCTCGACGCTCAAGGAACTGGCCGCGCGCTGGGCACCGGACGTGCGTGACAGCTTCAAGAAGGGCAGCACGCACCTGGCGCTGGACGACATTCGCGAATCCATCGCCGAGCTGCAGCATTACCGCAAGCACTTCATCAAGTTCTGATGTGATCCCTGTAGGAGCTGCCGAAGGCTCCTGCACGGATTTGTGTTTGCTGTGGCGCCCCCTTTTGGTGCCGCCGCGAAATGGCTAGACTGCGCGCCTTCTTGCCTGGATCGCCACCATGTTGCTGATGCTCTATCTCGTCGCCATCACCGCTGAAGCCATGACTGGCGCGCTGTCTGCCGGGCGTCGCGGCATGGACTGGTTTGGCGTGGTGCTGATCGCCTGCGTCACGGCGTTGGGCGGTGGTTCGGTGCGTGACGTGTTGCTCGGGCACTACCCGCTGACATGGGTCAAACACCCGGAATACCTGGTGCTGACCTCGGTCGCAGCGATGTTCACTGTGTTCACTGCGCGCTGGATGCGTCACCTTCGCTCGCTGTTTCTGGTGCTCGACGCCGTCGGCCTGGTGGCCTTCACCCTGATCGGCTGCATGACTGCACTGGAGATGGGCCACGGCATGCTGGTGGCCTCGGTCAGCGGCGTCATCACCGGGGTCTTCGGCGGCATCCTCCGCGATATCTTCTGCAACGACATCCCGCTGATCTTCCGCCGAGAGCTGTACGCCAGCGTCTCGTTCGCGGCGGCGTGGTGCTACATGCTCTGCCTGTACCTGAATGTGCCGAGCGAGCAGGCGATTTTGATCACGCTGTTTGGTGGCTTCCTGCTGCGCTTGCTGGCGATCCGTTTCCACTGGGAAATGCCCAAGTTCGTCTATAACGATCAGCCGTAACGCGATATCCCATGTAGGAACTGCCGAAGGCTGCGATCTTTTGACGTTCAAGATCAAAAGATCGCAGCCTGCGGCAGCTCCTACAGGGGGTTATGCGATTCCGTGTTGTTTCAGAGCCCATTCGACGTGTTCTTGTACCAGCTCTGACGGATAGTCCCGTCGCGCCTTCAACGCTTCCAGCACCGGAATGCTCGACGGCGCGTTACCGAGTCCCACCGCCAGATTGCGCAACCAACGCTCATAACCGGCACGGCGCAGCGGTGAGCCTTCAGTGCTGCTGAGAAACTTGTCTTCATCCCACAGAAATAGCTCGGCCAGTTCAGCGTTGTCGAGATTGTGCCGTGGCTTGAAGTCGCTTTCCCCGGACGGTTTGGCGAAACGGTTCCACGGGCAGACGATCTGGCAGTCGTCGCAGCCGAACACACGGTTGCCGATCAGCGGGCGCAGGTCTTCGGGGATCGCGTTTTTCAGTTCGATCGTCAGGTAGGAAATGCAGCGGCGCGCGTCCAGCACGTACGGACCGACGAAGGCGTTGGTCGGACAGATATCCAGGCACGCGGTGCAGCGCCCGCAATGTTCGGTGCTGTGCGGCTCATCGACCGGCAGCGGCAGATCGACGAACAACTCGCTCAAGAAGAAATAACTACCGGCCTTGCGGTTCAGCACCAAGGTGTTTTTGCCGATCCAGCCCAATCCAGCCTGCTCGGCGATGGCTTTTTCCAGCACGGGCGCGCTGTCGACAAACGCACGAAAACCGAATGGGCCGATCTCCGACTGGATCTTGTCGGCTAATTGTTGCACGCGTTTACGGATCAATTTGTGGTAATCGCGGCCCAACGCATAACGCGACACGTAAGCTTGTTCCGGTTGCGCCAGTCGCTTGGCCATTTCGGTATCGCCCGGCAGGTAGTCCATGCGCAGCGAGACCACGCGCAACGTACCCGGCACCAGCTCTTCGGGGTGCGAGCGTTTGCTGCCGTGGGCGCCCATGTAGTCCATTTCGCCGTGGTAGCCGGCCTCGAGCCAGCGCGCGAGGTGCTGCTCATGCTCGGCCAGATCCAGACCGCTGATGCCGACTTGCTGAAAGCCCAGCTCGCGGCCCCAATCCTTGATCGATTGGGCGAGGGCGGGCAGGTCTGTGGTGATGGCGGACATGAGACGAGAGAAACCGGAGCTGAGGTGCGTATAATTCTGCCAGACATCGGAGCCCGAAGACGCATGCCGCACACGAAAGATCAATTACCCGACGCGCTGTATGGTGCCGCACAGGTGCGCGAACTCGATTCACGGCTGATTGCCGGGGGCACGCCGGGCTTCGAATTGATGCAGCGCGCCGCTCACGCAACCTGGCGCGCACTGGTTCGGCAATGGCCTTCGGCGACCGAGCTGACGGTGCTGGCCGGGCATGGCAACAACGCCGGCGACGGTTATCTGGTCGCTGCGATGGCGCAGCGAGCGGGCTGGCAGGTGCGGGTGTTGGCCGTCGGCGATCCGCAACGTTTGCAGGGCGATGGCGCGCAGGCCCATGCCGAGGCGCTGGCTGAAAATGTTCTGGTGCAAGGCTGGCAGGCTCAAAGCGAACTGCGCGGCGTCCTTCTTGATGCCTTGCTCGGCACGGGGCTGAACGGTGAGGTGCGCGAGCCTTACCTCTCGGCGATCAACGCGATCAACGCCAGTGGTTTGCCGGTGACAGCCGTCGATATCCCTTCCGGGCTAAGCGCTGACACTGGGCAAGTGCTGGGCGCCGCTGTGCAGGCCGATCTGACGGTGAGCTTTATCGGGCTGAAAGTCGGCCTGTTTACCGGGGACGCGGCGGATCACGTCGGCCAACTGCTGTTTAACGATTTGCAGGCCGGCGCCGACATCTATCGTGACATTCCCGTTATCGCCCGACGGCTGAACACGGCTAATCTTCCGGGGCTGGCGGCGCGTGCCCCGGCTTCGCACAAGGGCCGCTTCGGCCACGTGCTGCTGATCGGGGGCGATCACGGTTTTGGCGGGGCGATCCTGCTCAGCACCGAAACCGCTTTGCGCAGCGGCGCGGGCATGGTCTCTCTGGCGACCCGCCCTGAACATGTCCCGGCAGCGTTGACGCGAGTCCCGGAAGCCATGGCGCTAGGTACATCGTCTGCCAATCAATTGATGGGGTTGCTGGAAAAAGTCTCGGTGCTGGTTGTCGGCCCGGGGTTGGGGCAGGCCGCTTGGGGGCGAGCGCTGTTGTCCGCTGCCGCGAACGCGGCATTGCCGCAAGTGTGGGACGCCGATGCACTGAACCTGCTGGCGAGCGGTTTCGTTGGGTTGCCCAAGGATTGCGTGATCACGCCGCATCCGGGGGAAGCGGCCCGGTTGCTCGGAATCAGCACTGCCCAGGTTCAGGCGGATCGCCCGGCAGCGGCGCTGGCATTGAGCAAAAAATACTCGGCGGTTGTCGTGCTCAAAGGTGCCGGCAGCCTGATCGCCCACCCCGATGGCCGATTGGCTGTGTGTCATCAAGGTCATCCGGCCATGGCCACTGCCGGCCTCGGTGATGTGCTGGCCGGTTTGACCGGTGCGCTGTTGGCGCAAGGCATGGACAGTTTCGAAGCCGCTTGCCTGGCGGTCTGGCTGCACGCCAATGCGGGAATGCAGCAAGGAAAATTGGGCCGTGGGCTGGCGGCCAGTGATCTGATTCCAGCCATTCGTCAGTTGTTGGAGGAGCAAGTACCGTGTCTGAAGTAACCCTGTACCTGGCCGATGAACAGGCCATGAGCGACTTTGGTGCACGGATCGCCCGCGTGACCCAGGGCCATGGCCTGATTTTTCTTGAAGGCAACCTGGGGATGGGCAAAACCACGCTGTCGCGCGGGATCATTCGCGGGCTGGGCCATGTCGGCGCGGTAAAAAGTCCGACCTTCACCTTGGTCGAACCTTACGAGATCGGTGACCTCCGCGCCTTCCACTTTGACCTGTATCGACTGGTCGATCCGGAAGAACTGGAGTTCCTCGGCATCCGCGACTATTTCGACGACGATGCGATGTGCCTGATCGAGTGGCCCGATAAAGGTGCAGGCTTTTTGCCAAAGCCTGACCTGACCATTACCATTAGCCCGCAAGACAGCGGGCGTTCGCTGAAAATTTTATCCCAGGGCTCGCGTGGCGAGGCCTGGTGTGCCGCTTTGGCGTTGGAATCCAATTAAATGATGGGGTTAGGTATGCGCTTTCGCGCGATGGTGGCTGCCGCTGGACTGATGTTGATGGCAGTAACCGTCAACGCTGTGGCCGATTCAAAGGTCAACAGCGTGCGCCTGTGGCGGGCGCCGGACAACACGCGACTGGTCTTCGACCTGAGCGGCCCGGTGCAGCACAGCGTGTTCACCCTGACCGCGCCGGACCGGCTGGTGATCGACATCAACGGCGCGACCCTCGGTGCGCCGCTGAATGTGCAGACCGCTAACACGCCGATAACCGCAATGCGTTCGGCCCAACGCACGCCGACCGATCTGCGGGTAGTCATTGACCTGAAGAAAGCCGTCACGCCGAAAAGCTTCTCGCTGGCGCCGAACGCGCAGTACGGCAACCGCTTGGTGGTCGATCTGTTCGACAACCCGGCCGACGCCGCGCCGCCGCCCGCGCCAAGCCCGAAAGTCGCGACCGTGCCAGCGGTGCCGGTAACGCCAACTGAGCCTTCGATCAAATTGCCGCCCGCCCCGGCGGGCAAACGCGACATTATTGTGGTGATCGACGCCGGCCACGGTGGCGAAGACCCTGGTGCGTCCGGCTCGCGCGGCCAGCGTGAAAAAGACGTGGTGCTGCAGATCGCCCGCGAACTGCAGCGTCAGGTCAACGGCATGAAAGGCTTCCGTGCTGAACTGACCCGTACTGGCGACTACTTCATCCCGTTGCGTGGCCGTACCGAAATCGCTCGCAAGAAGGGCGCCGACCTGTTCGTCTCGATCCACGCCGATGCTGCGCCGTCTGCCGCCGCTTTCGGTGCCTCGGTGTTTGCCCTGTCTGATCGCGGTGCGACTTCGGAGACTGCCCGTTGGCTGGCCGACAGCGAAAACCGTTCCGACTTGATCGGTGGTGCCGGCAACGTCAGCCTCGACGACAAGGACCGCATGCTCGCGGGCGTTCTGCTCGACCTGTCGATGACCGCCTCGCTGACCTCCAGCCTCAACGTCGGCCAGAAAGTCCTGACCAACATCGGCCGCGTCACGCCGCTGCACAAACAACGCGTGGAGCAGGCCGGGTTCATGGTGCTGAAATCGCCGGACATCCCGTCGATCCTGGTCGAAACCGGTTTCATCTCCAACGCCAACGAGGCGAACAAGCTCTCGGCGTCGAGCCACCAGCAAGCGCTGGCGCGTTCGATCAGCAGCGGCGTGCGTCAGTTCTTCCAGCAAAATCCACCGCCGGGCACCTACATCGCCTGGCTGCGTGATTCCGGCAAGATCGCCCAAGGCCCGCGCGACCACCGTGTCGGCCCGGGTGAGACGCTGGCGATGATCGGCGTGCGCTATCAGGTGTCGCCGGCCACGTTGCGCAGCGCAAACAACCTGAAAAGCGATGAGCTGAAAGTCGGCCAGCATCTGACCATTCCTGGCACCGAACTGGCGTCCAAAGAATGAGCGAAGTGCTGAACGCTGCCGCGCGCATCGAACTGCTCAGCCCTCGGCTGGCGAACCAGATTGCCGCCGGTGAGGTGGTTGAACGCCCGGCCTCGGTGATCAAGGAGTTGCTGGAGAACAGCCTCGATTCCGGCGCCAAACGCATCGATGTCGATGTCGAGCAGGGCGGCGTCAAGCTGCTGCGCGTACGCGACGATGGCAGTGGTATTTCCGCCGATGACCTGCCGCTGGCGCTAGCGCGTCACGCCACCAGCAAGATCCGTAACCTGGAAGACCTCGAACAAGTGATGAGCCTGGGCTTTCGGGGTGAGGCGCTGGCATCGATCAGCTCCGTGGCACGTCTGACCCTGACCTCGCGCACCCGTGGTGCCGAGCAGGCCTGGCAGGTCGAAACCGAAGGCCGCGACATGGCGCCTCGGGTGCAACCGGCGGCGCACCCGGTCGGCACCTCGGTGGAAGTTCGCGACCTGTTCTTCAACACCCCGGCACGACGTAAATTCCTCAAGACGGAAAAAACCGAATTCGATCACCTGCAAGAAGTGATCAAACGTCTGGCGCTGGCGCGTTTCGACGTGGCGTTCCACCTGCGTCACAACGGCAAGACCATCCTTAGCCTGCATGAGGCCCATGATGATGCGGCGCGTGCCCGGCGTGTGGCGGCGATTTGCGGTTCGGGGTTTCTTGAGCAAGCCTTGCCGATCGAGATCGAACGCAATGGCCTGCATTTGTGGGGCTGGGTTGGATTGCCGACCTTCAACCGCAGTCAGGCGGATTTGCAGTATTTCTTTGTGAATGGCCGGGCGGTGCGCGACAAACTGGTTGCCCACGCGGTGCGTCAGGCCTATCGCGACGTGCTGTTCAATGGCCGGCACCCGACGTTTGCGCTGTTTTTCGAGGTCGATCCGGCGGCGGTCGACGTCAACGTGCACCCGACCAAGCACGAAGTGCGCTTCCGTGACGGGCGCATGGTGCATGACTTCCTTTACGGCACGCTGCACCGCGCATTGGGCGATGTGCGACCGGAAGATCAACTGGCCGGTTCGGTGACCACCGCCATCGTCCGCCCGACCGGCCTCGATGCTGGTGAATTCGGCCCGCAAGGCGAAATGCGTCTGGCTGCCAATGCGCTGCTGGAGCAACCGCAAGCGCAACCGGCGTTCAACACCTCGTCCGGTGCCAGTGCCGGCGGCGCTTACCAGTACCAATACACACCGCGTCCGCAATCGGCAGTGCCGCCGGCCGCTGAAGCTCAAGCGGCGTACCGCGAGTTCTTCGCGCCGCTGCCTGAGGCCAATGCCAACGCATTGCCGGCCGGGCAGGAAGACATTCCACCGCTCGGATATGCACTGGCGCAGCTCAAGGGCATCTACATTCTGTCCGAGAACGCCCAAGGCCTGGTGCTGGTGGACATGCACGCCGCCCACGAACGGATCATGTACGAACGTCTGAAAATCGCCATGGCCAGCGAAGGTCTCAGTGGCCAGCCTTTGCTGGTTCCAGAGTCGCTGGCGGTCAGTCAGCGCGAGGCCGATTGCGCCGAAGAACACGCAGCATGGTTTCAGCGCCTGGGCTTTGAATTGCAACGGCTGGGCCCGGAAACCCTGGCGATCCGCCAGATTCCGGCCTTGTTGAAGCAGGCCGAAGCCAATCGTCTGGTCGGCGACGTGCTGTCGGACCTGATGGAGTACGGCACCAGCGACCGGATTCAGGCGCACCTCAACGAATTGCTCGGCACCATGGCCTGCCACGGCGCGATCCGCGCCAACCGGCGCCTGGCCTTGCCGGAAATGAACGGCCTGCTGCGTGACATGGAAAACACCGAACGCAGTGGTCAATGCAACCATGGCCGACCGACCTGGACCCAACTGGGCCTGGACGATCTGGACAAACTGTTCCTGCGCGGTCGTTGATGAACCAGCTCCCTCCAGCGATTTTCCTGATGGGCCCGACCGCTGCGGGCAAGACCGATCTGGCCATCGAGCTGACCAAGGTGCTGCCGTGCGAGCTGATCAGTGTCGATTCGGCGCTGGTCTATCGCGGCATGGACATCGGCACTGCCAAGCCCTCGAAAGAGTTGCTGGCCGAATATCCGCACCGTTTGATCGATATTCTCGATCCGGCGCAGGCCTATTCAGCTGCGGATTTCCGTCGCGATGCCTTGCAAGCCATGGCCGAAATCACCGCGCGCGGAAAAATTCCGTTGCTGGTGGGCGGCACGATGCTCTACTACAAGGCGTTGGTCGACGGTCTGGCGGACATGCCGGCAGCTGATCCCGCCGTGCGTGCGCAGATCGAAGAAGAGGCTGCACGCCTTGGCTGGCAAGCCCTGCACGACCAATTGGCAGTCATCGACCCGGTGTCCGCTGCGCGGATTCACCCGAACGATCCGCAGCGCTTGAGTCGCGCGCTGGAAGTCTATCGCGTCAGCGGTCAGAGCATGACTGCCCTGCGCCAGCAACAATCTGCGCAAAGTACTGAAGCAGCCGCTTCGGGACTGCAACAATTGCCCTATACTGTCGCGAACTTGGCCATTGCTCCGGCAAATCGTCAGGTACTGCACGAGCGCATTAAACAAAGATTCACAAATATGCTGGAACAGGGGTTCATCGACGAGGTCGTAGCCCTGCGTAAAAGAAGTGACCTGCATTCCGGGTTGCCGTCTATACGTGCGGTAGGCTACCGCCAAGTCTGGGATTATCTGGATGGCACGCTGTCGTTGGCTGAAATGCAGGAGCGCGGCATCATTGCCACGCGTCAATTGGCCAAACGCCAGTTCACCTGGCTGCGCAGCTGGGAAGATATACACTGGCTGGACAGTCTTGATTGCGACAATCTGCCACGCGCCTTGAAATACCTTGGGACCATCTCCATATTGAGCTGAGTCCTTGCAATTGCCGTCTATCCTTGGGGGTGTGACGGCCAAAGCCATCTGAATTACCTATTTTTTATTATTGAATCCTTAAAGGAGTGCGGCACATGTCAAAAGGGCATTCGCTACAAGACCCTTACTTGAATACTTTACGTAAAGAGAAAGTTGGGGTTTCCATCTACCTGGTCAACGGTATCAAACTGCAAGGCACGATCGAGTCGTTCGACCAGTTCGTGATCCTGCTGAAAAACACCGTGAGCCAAATGGTTTACAAACACGCTATCTCGACAGTCGTGCCGGTTCGTCCAATTCGTCTGCCTAGCGCAACCGAATCCGAAGCAGGTGACGCTGAGCCAGGTAACGCCTGATAGGAGTCTCCTTTGTTCTTTGAGCGCCACGGTGGTGGTGAACGAGTCATCCTCGTTCACTTGGATGGACAGGACCCTGAGGCGCGCGAAGATCCGCAGGAGTTTCAGGAATTGGCTAATTCGGCGGGCGCCGAGACCGTTGCGTTTTTTAACGTGCCGCGTCATCGGCCAACCGCCAAATTCCTGATCGGCAGCGGCAAGGTCGAGGAACTGCGCGACCTGGTCAAGGCTGAAGAAGCCGATCTGGTGATTTTCAATCACATCCTCACGCCCAGTCAGGAACGTAACCTCGAACGTGTTTTCGAGTGTCGCGTGATCGACCGTACCGGTCTGATTCTCGATATTTTCGCCCAGCGCGCCCGTACCCATGAAGGCAAGCTCCAGGTCGAACTGGCCCAGCTTGATCACATGAGCACGCGGCTGGTTCGCGGTTGGACTCACCTTGAGCGTCAAGGTGGCGGTATCGGCATGCGCGGTCCGGGTGAAACCCAGCTCGAAACCGACCGCCGTTTGCTGCGGGTTCGCCTGCGCCAGATCAAGGGCCGGCTCGAGAAGGTGCGCAGCCAGCGCGAGCAATCGCGTCGCGGCCGCTCCCGTGCGGACATCCCTACCGTTTCTCTGGTGGGATACACCAACGCCGGCAAGTCCACACTCTTCAATAATGTGACGAAATCCGACGTCTACGCGGCCGACCAATTGTTCGCCACGCTGGACCCGACCCTGCGCCGTCTCGACATTGACGACCTGGGGCCGATCGTTCTGGCGGACACGGTGGGCTTCATTCGCCACTTGCCGCACAAGCTGGTCGAAGCATTTCGGTCTACCCTCGAAGAGTCGAGCAATTCCGATCTGCTGTTGCACGTGATCGATGCGGCCGAACCGGATCGCATGTTGCAGATCGAGCAGGTGATGGTGGTGCTGGGCGAGATTGGTGCCCAGGACTTGCCGATCCTCGAGGTCTATAACAAACTCGATTTGCTTGAAGGCGTTGAACCGCAAATCCAGCGCGACGAAAACGGCAAGCCCCAACGGGTCTGGCTTTCGGCGCGTGATGGCAGTGGTCTGGAATTGCTTGAACAAGCCATCGCCGAATTACTCGGCAGTGATTTGTTTGTCGGTACCCTGCGCTTGCCGCAACGATTCGCGCGACTGCGTGCGCAGTTTTTCGAACTCGGTGCGGTGCAGAAAGAAGAGCATGACGAAGAAGGCATCAGTCTGCTGGCCGTTCGTTTGCCCCGTGTCGAGCTGAATCGACTGGTAAGCCGCGAAGGATTGCAGCCGATGGAATTCATCGAGCAACACACTTTGCAATAAAAGCCTGAAGAAGCGGTTGTGCCGTGACGGCAGGCATTCTGTAGCATTGGTCGGCGCGCCGTGGGTGCGTCTTTGCTTTATCAGATGGAGAGCGCTATGGCTTGGAATGAGCCGGGTGGCAACTCGAATAATCAGGATCCTTGGGGTGGCAAGCGCCGCAATAACGGCGACCGCAAGGGGCCACCGGATCTCGACGAGGCCTTCCGAAAGCTGCAGGAAAGCCTGAACGGGTTGTTCGGTGGTGGTAAGAAACGTGGTGATGACGGCGGTGGTTCGGGCAAGAGCGGTGGCGGCTTCGGCGGTCTGCTCGGCATCGGCCTCGTCGTGCTGGCGGCTGTCTGGCTGTACAGCGCGGTTTACGTAGTGGACGAGCAGGAGCAAGCCGTGGTGCTGCGCTTCGGCAAGTACTACGAGACTGTCGGCCCGGGCCTGAACATCTACTTCCCGCCGATCGACAAGAAGTACATGGAAAACGTCACGCGTGAGCGTGCGTACACCAAGCAGGGCCAGATGCTGACCGAAGACGAGAACATCGTCGAAGTCCCACTGACCGTGCAGTACAAGATCAGCAACCTGCAGGATTTCGTGCTGAACGTTGATCAGCCGGAAATCAGCCTGCAGCACGCGACCGACAGTGCCCTGCGCCACGTGGTGGGTTCCACTGCCATGGATCAGGTGCTGACTGAAGGTCGTGAACTGATGGCCAGCGAAATCAAGGAGCGGCTGCAACGCTTCCTCGATACCTATCGCACCGGTATCACCGTCACTCAGGTCAACGTACAGAGCGCAGCGGCACCGCGTGAAGTGCAGGAAGCCTTCGATGACGTGATCCGCGCCCGTGAAGACGAGCAGCGTTCGCGCAACCAGGCGGAAACCTACGCCAACGGCGTCGTGCCGGAAGCCCGTGGTCAGGCCCAGCGCATCCTCGAAGATGCCAACGGTTACCGCGACGAAACGGTCTCGCGTGCCAAGGGTGAGGCTGACCGCTTTACCAAACTGGTCGCCGAGTATCGCAAGGCACCTGAAGTGACCCGCCAGCGTCTGTACCTGGACACCATGCAGGAAGTCTTCAGCAACACCAGCAAGGTTCTCGTGACCGGCAACAAGAACGGCCAGAGCAACCTGTTGTACCTGCCGTTGGACAAGATGATCCAGAACAATCCGGGCAGCAGCGGGCCAGTGACCGGTTCGGCCGCCGCCAGCAACAACACGGATGTCACGCCGCACGTCACTGACCTGCCGCAGTCGCGCACAAGGGAGACCCGCTGATGAGCAATAAATCGCTGATCGCCCTGATCGTTGGCGTCGTGGTGGTACTGGTTGGCTGGAACTGCTTCTACATCGTCGCTCAGACCGAGCGTGCGGTGCTGCTGCAATTCGGTCGCGTGGTTCAGGCTGATGTTCAGCCGGGTCTGCATGTGAAAGTGCCTTACGTTAACCAGGTGCGTAAATTCGACGCACGTCTGATGACGCTGGACGCACCGACACAACGCTTCCTGACCCTGGAAAAGAAAGCCGTGATGGTCGATGCCTACGCCAAGTGGCGCGTGAAAGATGCCGAGCGCTTCTACACCGCGACTTCCGGTCTCAAGCAAATCGCCGACGAGCGTCTGTCCCGTCGTCTGGAATCCGGTCTGCGTGACCAGTTCGGTAAGCGAACTCTGCACGAAGTGGTGTCGGGTGAGCGTGACGCGTTGATGGCTGACATCACCGCATCGCTGAACAAAATGGCGGAAAAAGAGCTGGGTATCGAAGTGGTCGATGTCCGGGTCAAGACCATCGATCTGCCGAAAGAAGTGAACCGCAGTGTGTTCGAGCGTATGAGCACCGAGCGTGAGCGTGAAGCTCGCGAGCACCGCGCCAAGGGTAACGAGCTGGCCGAAGGCATCCGTGCCGACGCCGATCGCCAACGCCGCGTGCTGCTGGCTGAAGCCTATCGTGAATCCGAAGAGGTTCGCGGTGACGGTGATGCCCAGGCCGCTGCGATCTACTCCAAGGCCTATGGTCAGGATCAGGAGTTCTACAGTTTCTACCGTAGCCTGCGTGCCTACCGTGAAAGCTTCGCGAACAAATCCGACGTATTGGTCCTCGACCCAAGCAGCGACTTTTTCCACTACCTGGAAAAGGCCAAGCCTTGATACGCCGTTGACCTGAATCATTCCGCCCGGCGGCTAAAACCTCGGGCGGGGTGATCCTTTGGGAAAACGTGTGTATGATGCGGCAGCCGGGAAATTCCCGGCTTTTTTGCGTCTGCACGTTTGATTGCTGTTTTTTGTTGCAGGCATCGGGTTGAATGGCCCGAGAGTATTTCGAGGAAAGTGATGGGCGAAGCCGGTAACAGGCCTTTCGCCGCGTCGTTCATGCGCGTGCGTTTTGAACGGACCGATCATTTTCTGCTTCACTCAAGGCTCGCCCGCAGGCTGGCCGCCCGGATCAAAGGGGAATGGCGTAATGGCAACGGTAGACCGCTGGCTGCTGCCAGATGGCATCGAAGAAGTACTGCCACCGGAAGCGGCGCGCATTGAAGTCGCGCGTCGTCAGGTGTTGGATCTGTTCCAGAGCTGGGGTTACGAGTTTGTCGTGACTCCCCATATCGAGTACCTGGAATCCCTGCTGACCGGCGCGGGCCAGGACCTGGATCTGCGTACCTTCAAGGTCATCGACCCGCAGTCGGGCCGGCAGATGGGTTTCCGTGCCGACATCACGCCGCAAGTGGCGCGCATCGATGCGCACACCCTGCGTCGCGAAGGTCCGAGCCGTCTGTGCTACGCCGGCAGCGTGTTGCACGCGCAGCCGCGTGCACTGTCGTCCTCGCGCAGCCCGATCCAGTTGGGCGCCGAGTTGTACGGCGACGCCAGCCCGAGCAGCGACGTTGAAGTGATCAGCCTGATGCTGGCCATGCTGCAACTGGCCGATGTGCCGGATGTGCACATGGACCTCGGTCATGTCGGCATCTACCGTGGTCTGGCGCGTGCCGCCGGTCTGTCCGGTGAAGTCGAGCAGCAGTTGTTCGATGCGTTGCAACGCAAGGCCATCGACGAGGTCATTACCTTGACCGAAGGCCTGCCGGCCGATCTGTCCGGCATGCTGCGTGCGCTGGTTGATCTGTGCGGCGGCCGTGAAGTGTTGAGCGCTGCCCGCGAGCGTCTGGCCAATGCGCCGGCTCCGGTATTGGCGGCACTGGAAGATTTGCTGGCAATAGCCGAGCGTCTGTCGGCACGCTTCCCGGAGCTGCCGTTGTACTTCGATCTGGGCGAGTTGCGTGGCTACCACTACCACACCGGTGTGGTGTTCGCGGTGTTCGTACCGGGTGTTGGCCAGTCCATCGCTCAGGGCGGTCGCTACGACGACATCGGCGCGGATTTTGGCCGCGCGCGTCCGGCGACTGGCTTTTCCACCGATTTGAAAACCCTGGTGACCCTGGGGCGTGCTGAGATCGAGCTACCGTCTGGCGGTATCTGGATGCCTGACAGTACGGATGCGGCACTCTGGCAGCAGGTTTGCCAGTTGCGCAGTGAGGGTCAGCGTGTCGTTCAGGCTTTGCCTGGGCAACCTTTGGCCGCCGCCCGTGATGCGGACTGCGACCGGCAATTGATTCAGCAGAACGGGCTTTGGCAAGTATCGCCACTGGCTTCTTGAGTTTTCCTGCCGGCCATCGCCGGCACCAAGTTTGCGCGAATGAGGACAAGTGTTATGGGTAAGAATGTCGTAGTCCTGGGCACCCAATGGGGTGATGAGGGCAAAGGCAAGATCGTTGATCTGCTGACCGAACATGCTGCAGCCGTAGTGCGCTACCAAGGTGGCCACAACGCTGGCCACACACTGGTGATCGACGGCGAAAAAACCGTCCTGCACCTGATCCCGTCGGGCGTGCTGCGCGAAGGCGTGCAGTGCCTGATCGGCAACGGCGTGGTGGTTGCACCTGACGCCCTGCTGCGCGAGATCACCAAGCTGGAAGAGAAAGGCGTACCGGTGCGCGAGCGTCTGCGTATCAGCCCGTCCTGCCCGCTGATCCTGTCCTTCCACGTGGCGCTGGATCAGGCCCGTGAAAAGGCCCGTGGCGAGCTGAAGATCGGTACTACCGGTCGCGGCATCGGCCCGGCCTACGAAGACAAGGTCGCGCGTCGTGGCCTGCGTGTTGGCGACCTGCTGAACATGCCGCGCTTCGAAGACAAGCTGCGTGAACTGGTGGATTACCACAACTTCATGCTGGTCGGTTACTACAAAGAGCCGGCCATCGAGTTCGAAAAAACCCTCGCCGAGTGCAAGGAATACGCTGAGCTGCTGAAGCCGCTGATGCTCGACGTGACCGCTGAGCTGCACGACCTGCGTCGCGCCGGCAAAGACATCATGTTCGAAGGCGCCCAGGGTTCGTTGCTCGACATCGACCACGGTACCTACCCGTACGTGACCAGCTCCAACACCACCGCCGGTGGCGTAGCGACCGGTTCGGGCGTTGGTCCGATGTTCCTCGATTACATCCTGGGCATCACCAAGGCTTACACCACTCGCGTTGGTTCGGGCCCGTTCCCGACTGAGCTGTTCGACGATGTAGGTGCACACCTGGCCAAGCAAGGTCACGAATTCGGTGCGACCACCGGCCGTGCCCGTCGTTGCGGCTGGTTCGACGCCGTTATCCTGCGTCGCGCTATCGATGTGAACAGCATCTCGGGCATCTGCCTGACCAAGCTGGACGTACTCGACGGCCTGGAAACCATCAACATCTGCGTCGGCTACAAAGACGCCGAAGGCAACGCTGTTGCTCCGACCGACGCTGACAGCTACGTAGGCCTGCAGCCTGTGTACGAAGAAGTGCCGGGCTGGACCGAATCGACCGTGGGCGCCAAGACCCTGGAAGAGCTGCCGGCGAACGCTCGTGCCTACATCAAGCGCGTTGAAGCGTTGATCGGTGCACCGATCGACATTATTTCGACGGGCCCGGACCGCAACGAAACCATCGTTCTGCGTCATCCGTTTGCTTGATAAGTCGTTGATGTAAAAAAACAAAGGCCCCTTAATCGGGGCCTTTGTCGTTTATGCCTGTTGGACGGCATGACCTTTGCTGTGAATCTGCTTACAAGAGTGCCATCAAATTAATGGCGTCAGAAGTAGAGGTATTCACAGTGTCGGCCGTTCTCTCACTGTTACAAAGCCGTTTGTTGCGACCTGTATTCGTTACCCTTGGTATCGCCCTTTTGGTGCAGGTGCTGGTGGCCGTTGCCCTGACGCGGAGCACCGTCACGGCGCTGGAAGCTGATCTGGCGGTGCGCCTTGGTGCCGACAGCCAGAAACTCTCCGGCGAACTGGAGCAGGCCGGGCGTGAAGTCACGTCGAGTCTCGATAACCTTTCTTCCAGTACTCGTCAGCGTTTGACCGCTGGTTTGTCTGCGCGTCTGAAGGATGAGCAGGCGCAACTGCGGGCGACCCTGGAAAAGGATCTGAAGGATTCGGCCAATGACATGGCACAGTTGCTCGCTTCGGTGGCGCCGCGCGCCATGTGGGACAGCGACGTGCCGACCCTGTCCGAATTCGCTCGCCGGGCCCAGCGCAATCCCAACGTGCTGTTCGTGGTGTACGACGATGCCACCGGTCAGCATCTGACCCGTTATCTCAACCGTGAAAACCCGATCAACAAGGCCTTGCTGGAAAAAGGCCAGGGTGAGCGTGCGCTGGATAAAGTGCTGGATGCGGCGAAGAACGATCCGTCGGTCTATTACCTCGAGGCCTCGATCAATCCCAATGGCGTGGAAATCGGCAAGGTGCTGATGGGGGTGTCCACGGCCTCGGTGGAAACCGATCTGGCAGCGCTGGACAAGCGCTTCACGGCGCTGATTGCCAGCAGTGATCAGTTGGTCGGCGACAGTCTCAAGGGCGCTGCCGCAGACAGTGCCAAAGCCATGCAGTCGCGCCTGCAGTCGGCGCAGTCCACTGCGACCGAGATGAAATCCAATACCGCCAATACCGTTCAGGAAGCAGCGGCAACCTTGCGCTGGCGCATTGGCCTGGGTCTGGCGCTGGTCGGTTGCGGTGTGCTGTTGTTGCTGGCGGTAGTGTTGGGCCATCGCGTGGTCAATCGGCTGAAGATGCTCAATGCAGCGATGGACGATCTGGCTGCGGGCGAGGGCGACCTGACCAAGCGAGTACAGATCAACAGCAAAGACGAAATCGGCGACATGGCTTCGGCGGTCAATCGCTTTGTGGATAAGTTGCAGCCGATCGTGCGCGAGGCGGGCGATGTTGCGCAGCGCACCGGCGTCGAGATTGGCGCGATGACCCTGCGCAATGCCGGTGCAGATGCGGCGGCGGGCATGCAGCGTGATGAGGTAGCGGAGAGTCTGCGCGCACTGTCGCAAATGGCTGATGAGGCGCAGTCGGAAAGCCATGCCATGCAGGCCGCATTGAAGCAGGTTGTGGATATTCGCCAGGCGACTGACGAAAACACTCGTACGTCCGCCAAGGTCGGCAGTCTGATCGAAGCGCTGGCGGGGCAGGTCGATACCGGGGCGAAAGTGATTGAGCGACTGGCGCAGCAAAGCGAGCAGATTGAAGTGGTGCTGACGGTGATTCACGGGATCGCCGAGCAGACAAACCTGCTGGCGCTCAACGCTGCCATCGAAGCGGCGCGTGCTGGCGAAACCGGGCGCGGCTTTGCGGTGGTGGCCGACGAAGTTCGAGCGCTGGCGAGCAAGACACAAAGCTCTACCGGCGATATTCAGGCGCACATCGTCGCGTTGCAGCAGGGCGCGCGGGAGGCGGTCGAGGCGATCGGCCAGGCCGGGCGTCAGGCCAGCGAAGGGTTACTGGTGTTGCGTGACAGTGCGCGGTTGCAGCAATCGGTGCAGACGTCGGTTGAGCAGGTGCACGCGGCGATTGGCCTGGCGACGCAGGCGGCTGCACATCAGGCGCAGGGTGCGCAGGCTGTGCGTGGGCGCGTCGAGACGATTCATGCGCAGGCCGAGAAAGCGGCGCAGGCGGTGGTGGAGACCACGGCGAGTGGCAAGGTGCTGGATGGTCTGGCGGCGCAGCTGAAGGAGAGTCTGGGGCAGTTCAGGGCTTAGTGTTGGCTGGGAGGGCCTCTTCGCGAGCAGGCTCGCTTCTACAGGGGGAACGCATTCCAATGTAGGAGCGAGCCTGCTCGCGAAAGCTTTTTCAGCGGCTTAGATACATCCGCGTCGTCAGCAGATAGACCGGCAGCCCCGATACCAAAATCAACAGCGCTGCATAAGGCGCCGCCGCCGCAAACTCAACATTCGCGGTATGCGCCCAAACCTCAGTCGCCAGTGTATTAAGCCCGGTCGGACTCAGCAGCAACGTCGCCGTTAGCTCTTTCATCGCATCCAGAAACACCAGCGCAAACGCCGCACCCAATGCCGGGAAGATGATCGGCAACGTCACCCGGCAAAACGCCGTGAACGACGAAGCGCCCAGCGTGCGTGCAGCCTCTTCCAGCTGCGGTGCCGCCTTGTTCAGGGCTGTGCGGATCGGCGCCTGTGCCAGCGGCAAAAACAGCAGCGCATAAGCGATCAGCAACAGCCCCGACGTTTGATAAAGCGCCGGGACGTAGTGCAGCGCGAAGTACACCAGCGTCAACGCAATCACCAATCCTGGCAGCGCATGCAGCAGATACGGCAGGCGCTCAGCCCAGATCGCCAGTTGGCCTTTGTAGCGCACCACCAGCAAACCGACCGGCACCGCCAGTGCCAGACACAACGCCGCGCCGCCGAGCGACAACGCCAGCGACGACAGCAGTGCTTCGGTAATCGCTGCCACCGGGAATGCCGCCGAAGAGCCCACCGCCAGCCAATACGCCAACATCCCCAACGGAATGCCGCTGCCAACGACGGCCAGCATCAGGCAATACAACTGACCGACTGCGCCCCAAGGCCCAAGCCGAACCTGTTCAGCACGACGCGCCGCACCTTGACCTGTACGCACATGCCGGCCTTTACCGCGTACGCGCAACTCCAGCCACAACAGCACCAGACACAACGCCAGCAGCACGGCAGACAGCATCGCCGCGTTGGCATTGCTGAATTCCAGTTCGAATTGCTGGTAGATCGCCGTGGTGAAGGTCTGCAGACCAATAATCGACAGTGCGCCGAACTCCACCAGCATGTGCAAGGCAATCAGCAGCGACCCCGCCAGCAGTGACGGCCAGAGCAGCGGCAGGGTTACGCGGAAAAAAACGCCCCAGCGATTCTGTCCCAGCGTGCGCGCCGACTCTTCGAGGGATGGATCAAGATTGCGCAACGTCGCCGCCACCGGTAAGAAGATCAGCGGGTATTTAGACAGGCTCATCACCAGAATCGCCCCGCCAAGGCCTTCGAACTGCGAACTCAGCGAGACCCAAGTGAAGCTGCTGACAAATGCCGGTACCGCGAACGGCAGGCACAAAATCACTCCCCACAGGCGCCGTCCCGGCAGATTGCTGCGTTCCAGCAGCCAGGCCAGCGACAGGCCGATGACGCCGCACGTGAGGGTTACGCCAACCATCAGCGCCAGAGTATTGCGCAGCAGGCCGAATACATACGGGCGCCACAACAAGTGCAGCGCCTCGGCCCAGCCGGCCTGCCAGGCTTTGAGCCCGACATAAGCAAGCGGCAACAGGCTTAGCACTACCAGCAGCAACACCGGCAACACCAGCCAGATCGATGGCCGCTTGCGCTTTGGTACGTAACCCCCGCGCGGGGCGGGGGCGGATAACGATGCGGCCATCAGTTCAAGCCAACTTCACGTTCCAGCTCCAGCGCTTCTTCGGCATTGCCCAGATCGGCCGGCGTTACATTCGGCGCTTCCAGTTCGCTGAACGGCTTGAGCCCGCGATCCGATTCCATGCCTTTGTGCAGCGGGTATTCGGCGGTGGTCTGAGTGATCACGCGCTGGCCTTCTTCGCTGGCCATGTAGGCGAGGAATTGCTGTGCTTCTTTTGGATGTTTGCTGGATTTCAGCACGGCAGCGCTCGATACAGTGATCAAGCCGCCCGCATCGCCGCCAGTGAAATAATGCAATTTCGAATCAAGTTTGCCTTTCTCGCGTTGCAGGGCAAACCAGTAGTAGTTGTTGACCAGCACTGTGGCGACTTCGCCGTTTTCCACTGCTTTGAGGGCGACCATATTGTTGCTGTAGGTCTTGCCGAAAGCGCGCAGGCCGGTCAGCCATTCTTCTGCGGCGTCACGACCGTGCATCTTGATGATTGCGACAGCCTGTTCCTGAAACGCGCCGCTGGTCGGGACGAAGCCGACCTTGCCTTGCCATTGCGGATCGGAAAACTCCATCACCGATTTCGGCAGGTCTTTTTCATCGACCAGTTTCGGGTTGTAGGCGACAACGCGAACCCGCGCTGTCACACCGATCCAGGTGCCGTTACCGGCGACATATTTTTCCGGCAGAACGGCCAGCGTGGCGTCATCGGTCTTGGCCAGCAGGCCCAGTTCGCCGAGATTGTTCAGCGGTGGCGACTCCTCGGTGTAGATCACGTCGGCGGGGGAGCGGTCGCCTTCTTCGATGATCTGGCTGGCGAGTTGATTGCTGCTGCCCTTGCGCACGTTGACGTGAATACCGGTCTTGGCTTCAAAGGCTTTGGCGATCGCGTCGCCGACTTCTTTATGCTGGCCGTTATAGAGAGTCAGGGAAACCGGATCGGCAGCCTGGGTGAGGGGAGTGGCGAGCGCCAGGCCGAGGAGGGTGAAGGTCAGGCCTCGGCGCAGGGTATTTCGAAACGTCATTCGCAGGGTTCCTCACTGTCGCATTGCAAAAACTTGCAACAATGATAAACGATATTGTTTCTCAAGTGCGCGTTGCGAGTGGCCGCCAGCTCTGATACGGCGGGCTACGCTGAAATGTAGGAACTGCCGAAGGCTGCGATCTCTTGATCTTGCTCTTTGAAAAAACAGGATCAAGAGATCGCAGCCTTCGGCAGCTCCTACAGTGGGATTCTGGTTTTCTGGAAGGCAGAAACGCAAAAACCCGCTTTCGCGGGTTTCTGTGAAATCCAAGGCAGTAACCTCGAATTTGAATTGGTGCCCAGAAGAAGACTCGAACTTCCACGACCGTAAGGTCACCAGCACCTGAAGCTGGCGTGTCTACCAATTTCACCATCTGGGCAATCATCGCGAGCGTTGCCGCTGTTGATGTGGCGCACTATACGGAGCGCCTTTTGATCTGTAAACCCCTGATTTGATTTTAATAAATCAGTTTTAAGAAAACCCGGGCTTAGAATGCAAAAAACCCGCTTTCGCGGGTTTTGTGTGAGTCTTGAAACTGATCTAGTCTCAAACTCGAAATTGGTGCCCAGAAGAAGACTCGAACTTCCACGACCGTAAGGTCACCAGCACCTGAAGCTGGCGTGTCTACCAATTTCACCATCTGGGCAGTATCGGCAACGCTGTGCGTCGTCGATGGCGCGCACTATACGGAGCGTCTTTTTAACTGTAAACCCCTCTCAGCAAAAAACATGATTTTTTTTACCGGCGGTGTGCAAAACGGCTTCCAAGTGACGCTGCAGGCCCTGATATGGGCCTTATAGAGTCGGAAATTTCCCGTTTCATGGCGCCTATGCCAAACTAACCCGCATATAGACAAGGTGAAAACTCTCTAATGGCCGATTGGCAGTCCCTCGATCCCGAGGCCGCTCGTGAAGCGGAAAAATATGAAAACCCTATTCCTAGCCGCGAACTGATCCTGGCGCACCTCGCCGATCGGGGTTCGCCTGCTGCCCGCGAGCAACTGGTCGAAGAGTTCGGTCTGACCACCGAAGACCAGATCGAAGCCCTGCGCCGCCGTCTGCGCGCCATGGAGCGCGACGCACAACTGATCTACACCCGTCGTGGCACCTACGCGCCGGTCGACAAGCTTGACCTGATCCTCGGTCGCATCAGCGGTCACCGTGACGGTTTCGGCTTCCTGGTGCCGGACGACGGCAGCGATGACCTGTTCATGAGCCCGGCGCAAATGCGTCTGGTGTTTGACGGTGACCGTGCGCTGGCCCGCGTTTCCGGCCTCGACCGTCGCGGTCGCCGCGAAGGCGTGATCGTCGAAGTGGTCTCGCGTGCTCACGAAACCATCGTCGGTCGCTACTTTGAAGAAGGCGGCATCGGTTTTGTCGTTGCCGACAACCCGAAGATCCAGCAGGAAGTGCTGGTGACGCCGGGCCGCAACGCCAACGCGCAGATCGGTCAGTTCGTCGAGGTGAAAATCACCCACTGGCCGACGCCGCGTTTCCAGCCGCAAGGCGATGTGGTCGAAGTGGTCGGCAACTACATGGCGCCGGGCATGGAAATCGACGTTGCGTTGCGCACCTACGATATCCCGCACGTCTGGCCTGAAGCGGTTCTGAAAGAAGCCGCCAAGCTCAAGCCGGAAGTCGAAGAGAAAGACAAAGAGAAGCGCGTCGACCTGCGCCATCTGCCGTTCGTCACCATCGACGGCGAAGATGCCCGCGACTTCGACGACGCTGTTTATTGCGAAGCCAAGCCGGGCAAGCTGCGCCTGTTCTCCGGCGGCTGGAAGTTGTACGTGGCGATTGCCGACGTTTCCAGCTACGTGAAAATCGGTTCGGCGCTGGACAATGAAGCGCAAGTGCGCGGCAACTCGGTGTACTTCCCCGAGCGCGTCGTGCCGATGCTGCCTGAGCAGCTGTCCAACGGCCTGTGCTCGCTGAACCCGCACGTTGATCGTCTGGCCATGGTTTGCGAGATGACCATCTCCAAGTCCGGCGAAATGACCGACTACTGCTTCTATGAAGCGGTGATCCATTCCCACGCTCGTCTGACCTACAACAAAGTCAGCGCGATGCTGGAAACGCCGAAAATCACCGAGGCGCGTCAGCTTCGCGGTGAGTACAACGACGTTCTGCCGCACCTCAAGCAGCTTTATGCACTGTACAAGGTGCTGCTGGCTGCCCGTCACGTCCGTGGCGCGATCGATTTCGAAACGCAGGAAACCCGAATCATCTTCGGTACCGAGCGCAAGATTGCCGAAATCCGTCCGACCACCCGTAACGATGCGCACAAGCTGATCGAAGAATGCATGCTGGCGGCCAACGTGGCCACCGCCGAATTCCTCAAGAAGCATGAAATTCCTGCGTTGTATCGCGTCCACGATGGTCCGCCGCCGGAGCGTCTGGAAAAACTTCGTGCGTTCCTCGGCGAGCTCGGCCTGTCCCTGCACAAAGGCAAGGACGGTCCATCGCCGAAGGACTACCAGGCACTGCTGGCGAGCATCAAGGATCGTCCGGATTTCCACCTGATCCAGACCGTAATGCTGCGTTCGCTGAGCCAGGCGGTGTACAGCGCTGACAATCAGGGCCACTTCGGCCTGAATTACGAAGCCTATACCCACTTCACTTCGCCGATCCGTCGTTACCCGGACCTGCTGACGCACCGCGCAATCCGCAGCGTGATCCATTCGAAGCAGGACACCCCGCACGTTCGTCGTGCCGGTGCGATGACCATTCCGAAGGCGCGCATCTATCCGTACGACGAAGCGGCACTGGAACAACTCGGCGAGCAATGCTCGATGAGCGAACGCCGTGCCGATGAAGCGACCCGCGACGTCGTGAACTGGCTCAAGTGCGAGTTCATGAAAGATCGTGTGGGCGAGTCTTTCCCGGGCGTGATCACTGCGGTGACCGGTTTTGGCCTGTTCGTCGAGCTGACCGATATCTACGTCGAAGGCCTGGTGCACGTCACCGCGCTGCCGGGCGATTACTACCACTTCGATCCTGTGCATCACCGCTTGGCGGGCGAGCGCACCGGTCGTAGCTTCCGTCTCGGCGATACCGTTGAAGTGCGCGTCATGCGCGTTGACCTCGACGAGCGCAAGATCGACTTCGAGATGGCCGAAAAAACCATCAGTGCGCCGATCGGCCGCAAGAAGCGTGGTGCTGAAACTGCCGCACCAGCCGCGAAGGAAAAAGCCGAAGCTGCGCCAGCGAAAACCGCTGGTCGCCGTCCGGCCAAAGAGAAAGCTGCCGAAGCCTATCGCCCAAGCGACGCCGTGGCGAAAAACGCCGAGCTGCGCAAAAGCCGTGAAATGAAGAAGGCTCTGCTTTCCGACGCCAAAAACGGTGGTAAAGCGGCGCCTGGGGGAAAGACCGGGCGGTCGGCGCCTGAAAAGGCCTCCGGCAGCAAGCCAGCAAAACCGAGCAAACACCGTAAAGGCCCGCCAAAAGCGGGTTCTGCTCCAGCCAAAAGTGGCGGGGCACGTAAACCGAAGGCGAAGTCATGAGTCAGTTGGAAAAAATCTACGGCGTTCACGCGGTAGAAGCGTTGCTGCGTCACCACCCGAAGCGCGTCAAGCAGATATGGCTGGCGGAAAGCCGCAACGATCCGCGCGTGCAGACGCTGGTTGAACTGGCCAACGAAAATCGTGTGCAGGTCGGTCAGGCCGAGCGCCGCGAAATGGATGCCTGGGTTGAAGGCGTTCACCAAGGCGTAGTCGCGGAAGTGAGTCCAAGCCAGGTCTGGGGCGAGGCGATGCTCGACGAGTTGCTCGACCGCACCGAAGGCGCGCCACTGCTGCTGGTGCTCGACGGCGTGACCGATCCGCACAACCTCGGTGCCTGCCTGCGCTCGGCCGATGCGGCCGGTGCGCTGGCGGTGATCGTGCCGAAAGACAAATCGGCAACCTTGACGCCGGTCGTGCGTAAAGTCGCTTGCGGTGCGGCAGAAGTGATTCCGTTGGTTGCGGTGACTAACCTTGCGCGCACCCTGGAAAAACTTCAGCAGCGCGGTCTGTGGATTGTCGGCACAGCAGGCGAAGCCGAGGTCAGCATTTATGACCAGGACCTGACCGGCCCGACCATCCTGATCATGGGCGCCGAAGGCAAAGGCATGCGTCGCCTGACCCGCGAACACTGCGACTATCTGGTGAAATTGCCGATGGCCGGCAGCGTCAGCAGTCTCAACGTCTCGGTCGCCACCGGCGTGTGCCTGTTCGAAGCGCAGCGTCAGCGCGGTGCAAAAGCCAAGGCTGCTACCAAGAAGTCTTGATCTGCTGCAAATCCCCTGTAGGAGTGAGCCTGCTCGCGATAGCGGTGCAACATTCAGCATCAAAGTTGAATGTTACCCCCTCATCGCGAGCAGGCTTACTCCTACATTGTTTTGTGGGAAGGCGAAGATCGGTAGTTGTTCAAATAATCACCAATTGCCTTGCACCTCTTCTGTCCCTTCTCTACAATTGCGCCCCTTGCTGTGACGGCAGGCACGCATGTGCCCCGCGCCGGCAAGTCCATAAGTGTCATTCACTCCTTGTCTGACCGTTTTTGAGCGGCAGGCTACAACCCGTAAGGAGCATTCATGCGTCATTACGAAATCATCTTTTTGGTCCACCCGGATCAAAGCGAGCAAGTCGGCGGCATGGTTGAGCGTTACACCAAGCTGATCGAAGAAGACGGCGGCAAAATCCACCGTCTGGAAGATTGGGGCCGTCGTCAACTGGCCTACGCAATCAACAATGTTCACAAGGCTCACTACGTGATGCTGAACGTTGAGTGCACTGGCAAGGCCCTGGCCGAGCTGGAAGACAACTTCCGCTACAACGATGCAGTGATCCGTAACCTGGTCATCCGTCGCGAAGAAGCCGTTACCGGCCAATCCGAGATGCTCAAGGCTGAAGAAAACCGCAGTGAGCGCCGTGAGCGTCGCGACCGTCCTGAGCACGAAGGCGCTGATAGCGCTGATAGTGATGACAGCGACAACAGCGATAACGCTGACGAGTAATCCACGGACCTTTTAAGGAGCCTATCAAATGGCACGTTTCTTCCGTCGTCGTAAATTCTGCCGCTTCACCGCTGAAGACGTGAAGGAGATCGACTACAAAGATCTCAACACTCTGAAAGCCTACGTATCCGAGACCGGCAAAATCGTTCCAAGCCGCATCACCGGTACCAAAGCTCGTTATCAGCGTCAGCTGGCCACCGCTATCAAGCGCGCCCGCTTCCTGGCCCTGCTGGCCTACACCGACAGCCACGGCCGCTGAGACCGGGCAGTCGACAAGTAGCAAAGGATTGAATGCATGCGTGCCTTAGCTGAGTTCATCATGCGCGGCCGTATGCAGGCCACTCTCGTGGTGGCCGGATGTGCAACATTGCCGTTGTTGTATTGGTTGGGCGCTGCCGCCGGGAGCCTTGTGCTGCTGCGGCGCGGACTGACGGACGCCTTGGGTGTTCTGTCTCTGGGGCTGCTGCCGGCGTTGATCTGGTGGCTGTATGCCGATGACCCACGCGCACTTCTGGTGCTGCTGGGGTCTTCGGGACTTGCGTTGGTTTTGCGCGCAAGTGAATCCTGGGTTCGCACGCTGCTGGTCAGCGTGGCGGTAGGGGTGGTGTTTTCGGTGGTGCTCGGGGCTGCGTTTGCGGCCCAGATCGAGATGCTCGCGCAGGCCTTGATAAAGGTCATGCCGGCGCTACTCGGTGAGACTTACAAGCAATTGTCGGTCGATGAGCAAGCGCGTTTCGCGTCCCTGATCGCACCAGTCCTGACCGGACTGATTGCGGCTTTGTTGCAAATCGTCAGCGTGCTGAGCCTGATTGTCGGGCGGCATTGGCAGGCGTTGTTGTACAACCCGGGTGGTTTTGGTCGCGAGTTTCGCGCCATCCGGATCCCGCTGGGGCCGGCGATGTTACTGCTGGCGTTGATGCTTCTGGGCCCGAATCTCGGTGCACAGATGGCCATGTTGACGCCGTTGTGCAGTGTACCGTTGGTGTTCGCCGGACTTGCCCTGATTCACGGGCTGGTCGGGCAGAAGCGACTGGCCGGTTTCTGGCTGGTGGGGTTGTACGTCACGCTGCTGTTGTTCATGCAGCTGATCTATCCGTTGCTCGTGGTCCTGGCCATTGTCGACAGCCTGATTGATTTTCGCGGTCGTCACGTGTCGAAAGACACCGACAGCGCGAACGGTGAAGGTTAAAAGTTAGAGGATTTTCACATGCAACTGATCCTTCTGGAAAAAATCGCCAACCTGGGCAACCTGGGCGACAAAGTAAACGTTAAGGCTGGTTACGGCCGTAACTACCTGCTGCCTTTCGGCAAAGCTACCGCTGCGACCGCTGCCAACCTGGCTGCGTTCGAAGAGCGTCGTGCTGAGCTGGAAAAAGCTGCCGCAGACCGTAAAGCATCGGCTGAAAGCCGTGCTGCCCAACTGGCCGAGCTGGAAGTGACCATCACTGCCACCGCTGGCGACGAAGGCAAGCTGTTCGGTTCGATCGGTACTCACGACATCGCTGACGCACTGACCGCCTCCGGCGTTGAAGTTGCGAAAAGCGAAGTTCGTCTGCCGAACGGCACCATCCGCAACGTAGGTGAATTCGACGTGGCTGTGCACCTGCACGCCGAAGTTGAAGCCACCGTACGCGTTGTCGTGGTAGCAGCTTAAGCAACACCTGATCGGCTGGCGGCTTGTCCGTCAGACGGTTAACATCGGGCACGATCCTGTTTACAGGTCGTGCCCTTTGTCTTTCTGAACTCCCCGTTTTTCCAAACAACACAAGTGGCCATGAACGATATCTCCGCTCCCGAGCAATACGATCTGCAAACCGCTGCCCTGAAGGTGCCGCCGCATTCCATCGAGGCCGAACAGGCTGTGCTCGGTGGTCTGATGCTGGACAACAACGCCTGGGAGCGCGTGCTCGATCAAGTCTCCGACGGCGATTTCTATCGACATGACCACCGCCTGATCTTCCGTGCGATCGCCAAGCTGGCCGATCAGAACTCGCCGATCGACGTCGTGACCCTTGCCGAGCAATTGGACAAGGAAGGTCAGACCTCGCAAGTCGGCGGTCTCGGTTACCTCGGCGAACTGGCGAAAAACACGCCATCCGTCGCCAACATCAAGGCCTATGCGCAGATCGTCCGCCAGCGTGCGACGTTGCGCCAACTGATCGGTATCAGCACCGAGATTGCCGACAGCGCTTTCAACCCGGAAGGCCGCACTGCCGAGGAAATCCTCGACGAAGCCGAGCGTCAGATCTTCGCGATTGCCGAGGCCCGGCCGAAAACCGGTGGCCCGGTAGGTGTGAACGATTTGCTGACCAAGGCCATTGATCGCATCGACACGCTGTTCAACACTGACAACGCGATTACCGGCCTGTCCACGGGCTACACCGACCTCGACGAGAAAACCAGCGGCCTGCAGCCGGCTGACTTGATCATTGTCGCCGGTCGTCCGTCGATGGGTAAAACCACCTTTGCGATGAACCTGGTGGAAAACGCCGTACTGCGCAGCGACAAGGCCGTGCTGGTGTATTCCCTCGAGATGCCAGGTGAATCGCTGGTCATGCGTATGCTTTCTTCGCTGGGCCGCATCGACCAGACCAAGGTGCGTTCCGGCCAACTGGAAGACGATGACTGGCCGCGCCTGACCTCGGCGGTCAACCTGCTCAATGACCGCAAGCTGTTCATCGACGATACCGCCGGCATCAGCCCGTCGGAAATGCGTGCGCGTACCCGGCGCCTGGCGCGTGAGCACGGTGAGATCGGTCTGATCATGATCGACTACCTGCAGTTGATGCAGATTCCAGGTTCCGGCGGCGACAACCGGACCAACGAGATTTCGGAAATCTCGCGTTCCTTGAAGGCCCTGGCCAAGGAATTCAACTGCCCGGTGGTGGCGCTGTCGCAGCTCAACCGTTCCCTGGAGCAGCGGCCGAACAAGCGCCCGATCAACTCCGACCTCCGGGAATCCGGAGCGATCGAGCAGGACGCCGACGTCATCATGTTCGTGTACCGGGACGAGGTGTATCACCCGGAAACCGAGCACAAGGGCATTGCCGAGATCATCATCGGCAAGCAGCGGAACGGGCCAATCGGCTTTATTCGCCTGGCGTTTATCGGTAAGTACACCCGCTTCGAAAACCTGGCGCCGGGCAGCTATAACTTCGACGACGACGAGTAATTTAACGTCCTGAAGTGCCCCATCGCTGGCAAGCCAGCTCCCACTGGGATCGCATCGGTCCTGTGGAACCTGGCTTGCCAGCGATAGGGTCGCCACCAATTTCCGACCACAGCCGTCGGAATTGGTCAAAATTTGTGCTATATTCCGCGCCCGCGAAATTCAATGAAAGCCAACACCGGTTATCGACATGCAAGCAGCCAAGCCGTTATTTGACTATCCAAAGTACTGGGCCGAATGTTTCGGGCCAGCGCCATTCCTGCCAATGAGCAGGGAGGAGATGGATCAGCTTGGCTGGGATTCCTGCGACATCATCATCGTCACCGGTGATGCCTACGTCGATCACCCGTCGTTCGGCATGGCGATCATCGGCCGGCTGCTGGAGTCGCAAGGCTTCCGCGTCGGGATCATCGCCCAGCCAAACTGGCAGTCCAAAGACGACTTCATGAAGCTCGGCGAGCCGAACCTGTTCTTCGGCGTCGCGGCCGGTAACATGGACTCGATGATCAACCGCTACACCGCCGACAAGAAAATCCGTTCCGACGACGCCTACACCCCGGGCGGTATGGCCGGCAAGCGTCCGGATCGCGCGAGCCTGGTTTACAGCCAGCGCTGCAAGGAAGCTTACAAGCATGTGCCGATCGTCCTCGGTGGCATCGAAGCTTCCCTGCGCCGCATCGCGCACTACGATTACTGGCAGGATCGCGTGCGCAACTCGATCCTGATCGACGCCAGCGCCGACATTCTGCTGTACGGCAATGCCGAACGCGCGATTGTCGAAGTCGCCCAGCGTTTGTCTTACGGCCACAAGATCGAAGACATCACCGACGTGCGCGGCACCGCGTTCATTCGTCGCGATACGCCGAAAGACTGGTACGAAGTCGACTCGACACGTATCGACCGTCCGGGCAAGGTCGACAAGATCATCAACCCGTACGTGAACACCCAGGACACCCAGGCCTGTGCCATCGAGCAGGAAAAAGGTCCGGTTGAAGATCCGCAGGAAGCCAAGGTTGTACAGATTCTGGCCAGCCCGCGCATGACCCGCGACAAGACCGTGATCCGCCTGCCATCGGTTGAAAAGGTGCGTGGCGACGCCGTTCTGTATGCTCACGCCAACCGCGTGCTGCACCTGGAAACCAACCCGGGCAACGCCCGCGCGCTGGTGCAGAAGCACGGCGAAGTCGACGTCTGGTTCAATCCGCCGCCGATTCCGATGACCACTGAAGAAATGGACTACGTGTTCGGCATGCCCTACGCGCGCGTTCCGCACCCGGCGTATGGCAAGGAGAAGATCCCGGCCTACGACATGATCCGTTTCTCGGTGAACATCATGCGTGGCTGCTTCGGCGGCTGCACTTTCTGCTCGATTACCGAGCACGAAGGCCGGATCATCCAGAACCGTTCCGAAGAGTCGATCATTCGCGAAATCGAAGAGATCCGCGACAAGGTGCCAGGCTTCACCGGCGTCATTTCCGACCTCGGCGGCCCGACCGCGAACATGTACCGCATCGCCTGCAAAACGCCGGAAATCGAATCGGCGTGCCGCAAGCCGTCCTGCGTGTTCCCGGGCATCTGCCCGAACCTGAACACCGATCACTCGTCGCTGATTCAGCTGTACCGCAGCGCCCGTGCATTGCCGGGTGTGAAGAAGATTCTGATCGCCTCCGGCCTGCGTTACGACCTCGCGGTCGAATCGCCGGAGTACGTCAAAGAGCTGGTGACCCACCACGTCGGTGGTTACCTGAAGATCGCCCCGGAACACACCGAGGAAGGTCCGCTCAACCAGATGATGAAGCCGGGCATTGGCAGCTATGACAAGTTCAAGCGCATGTTCGAGAAGTACACCAAGGAAGCGGGCAAAGAGCAGTACCTGATTCCGTACTTCATCGCCGCGCACCCGGGCACCACCGACGAAGACATGATGAACCTGGCCTTGTGGCTCAAGGGCAATGGCTTCCGCGCTGACCAGGTGCAGGCGTTCTATCCGTCGCCGATGGCCACCGCCACCGCGATGTACCACTCGGGCAAGAACCCGCTGCGCAAGGTGACGTACAAGAGCGATGGCGTGACTATCGTCAAGAGCGAAGAGCAGCGTCGTCTGCACAAGGCGTTCTTGCGTTATCACGACCCGAAAGGCTGGCCGATGCTGCGCGAAGCGCTGATCCGCATGGGCCGCGGCGACCTGATCGGTCCGGGCAAGGACCAGTTGATCCCGACGCATCAACCGGCCACCGACAGCTACCAGAGCGCTCGTCGCAAGAACTCGACGCCGGCCGGCAGCCATAAAGTGGCGAAGGAAGGCAAAGAGAAGACCACCAAGATCCTCACTCAGCACACCGGTCTGCCGCCGCGTGCCAGTGACGGCGGTAACCCTTGGGACAAGCGTGAACAGGCCAAGGCGGCGGCGTTTGCCCGTAACCAGCAGGCGGCCAAGGAACGCAAGGACGCTGCGAAAGGCAAAGGGCCGAAGCCGACCCGTAAGCCGGTCGTGCCGCGCTAAGTTGCTTTTTAGCTGAACAGAACGCCAACCTTCGGGTTGGCGTTTTGCATTTCTGCCGTTGGATATATGTAGGCCGCAAGATCCATCCCCCTCACCCCAGCCCTCTCCCCCAAGGGGGGCGAGGGGGAAAGGGAGCAGATCTTCATGCCTTTCAAAACCTGAGTTCGACTCAGGACTTTCAAGTCGGCGTATCTCTTAAATGCACCTCGGTCAATCCCCTCTCCCTCCGGGAGAGGGCTAGGGTGAGGGGGCTCTTCGCAACAGATCTCCATGCTTTTCAAACCTGAGTTCGACTCAGAACTTTCAAGTCGGCGTATCTCTTATATCCACCTCGGTCAGTCCCCTCTCCCTCGGGGAGAGGGTTAGGGTGAGGGGCTCTTCGCAACATTTACGTGCAATCAGCCCAAACCATTTCCCCGCATCGCCCGATTTTGGTGCTGTACTGCCCTGAGCATTCCGGGAAAGCGCCCAAGCCTGTGCATGGCATAAGTCTTGCGCGCTTTCGAATACGCTTAGGCTCGCAGGAGGCACGCCGTGTCGATTCATGTCGCATTGCATCACGTCACGCATTACCGCTATGACCGCGCTGTCGAACTCGGCCCGCAGATCGTACGCCTGCGCCCGGCTGCCCACAGCCGCACGCGGATTCTGTCGTATGCGCTGAAAGTCTCGCCCGAGCAGCATTTCATCAATTGGCAGCAAGACCCGCAGGGTAACTATCTTGCGCGACTGGTGTTCCCCGAGAAGACTAGTGAGCTACGCATCGAAGTCGATCTGCTTGCCGAGATGGCGGTGTTCAATCCATTCGACTTCTTCCTTGAACCTTATGCCGAAAAAATCCCCTTCACCTATGCCGCCGATGAGCGCAAGGAGCTGGCGCCGTACCTCGAAACCCTGCCGCTGACGCCGAAATTCAAAGCCTATCTGGACGCCATCGACCGCACGCCGCTGCCTGCTGTGGATTTCCTCGTGGCGCTCAATCAACGCCTGAGCGAAGACATCGGTTACCTGATCCGCATGGAACCGGGCGTGCAAACCCCGGAGCACACCCTCGAACACGCCTCCGGTTCCTGCCGCGACTCGGCGTGGCTGCTGGTGCAACTGCTGCGTAACCTCGGCCTGGCTGCACGATTCGTCTCCGGCTACCTGATTCAACTGACCGCCGATGTGAAGAGCCTCGATGGTCCGTCCGGCACCGAAGTGGATTTCACCGACCTGCACGCCTGGTGCGAGGTGTATCTGCCGGGCGCTGGCTGGATTGGTCTGGATGCCACGTCCGGGCTGTTTGCTGGTGAAGGGCATATCCCGTTGGCCTGTAGTCCCGATCCGTCCTCGGCGGCACCGATCAGCGGCTTGGTCGAGCCATGCGAATGTGTGTTCAGTCATGAAATGTCAGTGGAACGGATTTGGGAGGCGCCGCGCGTCACCAAGCCTTACACCGATGAGCAGTGGCTGGCGATCCAGGCGCTCGGTCGCCAGATAGACGCCGATCTGCTGGCGGATGACGTGCGCCTGACCATGGGCGGCGAACCGACCTTTGTTTCCATCGATGATCCTGACGGCGCCGAGTGGAACACCGCCGCATTGGGTGATGATAAGCGTCGACTGTCCGCCGAACTGTTCCAGCGCATGCGCAAGCATTACGCGCCGAAAGGCCTGGTGCATTTTGGCCAGGGCAAGTGGTATCCCGGCGAGCAACTGCCGCGCTGGTCGCTCAATTGCTACTGGCGCCGTGACGGCGTGCCGATCTGGCACAACGATGCTTTGATCGCAGACGAGCAACAGGATTACGGCGCCAATGGCGAATTGGCCGGACGCTTCCTCGCCAGTGTCGCCGAGCGACTGAAGTTGCCTACGCGTTTTGTGTTTCCGGCCTACGAGGACAATTTCTATTACCTCTGGCGCGAGGGCACGTTGCCAAGCAATGTCAGCGCCGAAGATTCGCGTCTGCAGGAGCCGCTGGAGCGTGCGCGACTGCGCAAGGTCTTCAGTCAGGGGTTGAACAAGGTGATCGGCCAAGTGCTGCCGCTGGCACGTACGGCCAAGGGCGATCAATGGCAGAGCGGGCGCTGGTACCTGCGAGACGAGCATTGCCGACTCGTCCCGGGGGATTCGCCGCTGGGCTATCGCCTGCCGTTGGGGTCGCAGCCGTGGGTGAAGGCCGCCGAATACCCGTTTGTTCATCCGCAGGATCAAAATCAGGACTTCCCTGAGCTGCCGGAAACGGCACAGCTCAATAGTCCGGGTGAAGCGGCGACGGCTGACGAACGCGTGCCGAAAATCGACGAATCCGCCGACTGGCTGACCCGCACCGCATTCTGCGCTGAGGCCCGCGAAGGGCGTTTGTACTTGTTCATGCCGCCGCTGGAGCGGGTCGAGGATTATCTGGAGCTGGTGGCCGCCATCGAAGCCACCGCCGAAGAACTGCATTGCCCGGTATTGCTGGAAGGCTACGAGCCGCCAAGCGATCAACGCCTGAGTAATTTCCGAATTACCCCCGACCCTGGCGTGATCGAGGTCAATGTGCAGCCCTCGGCGACTTGGGACGAATTGGTCGAGCGCACTGAGTTTCTTTATGAAGAGGCGCGCCAGACCCGCCTGACCACCGAAAAATTCATGATCGACGGCCGCCACACCGGCACCGGCGGCGGCAATCATTTCGTGCTCGGCGGAGCGACACCGGCGGACTCGCCGTTTCTGCGTCGCCCGGACCTGCTGCGCAGCCTGATCAGTTACTGGCACAACCATCCGTCGTTGTCGTATCTGTTTTCCGGATTGTTCATCGGCCCGACGTCACAGGCGCCGCGGGTCGACGAGGCGCGCAATGATTCGCTGTACGAACTGGAAATCGCCTTTGCGCAGATGCCCGAACCCGGCGAGGAATGCGCACCATGGCTGGTCGATCGACTGCTGCGCAACTTGCTGATCGACGTCACCGGCAACACTCACCGTGCCGAATTCTGTATCGACAAACTGTACTCGCCGGACGGCGCCACTGGCCGTCTCGGTCTGCTGGAGCTGCGTGCTTTTGAAATGCCGCCGCATGCGCGTATGAGCCTCGCTCAACAGTTGTTGTTACGGGCGCTGGTCGCACGATTCTGGCGTGAACCTTATGCTCCGCCGAAACTGGCGCGCTGGGGCACTGAGTTGCACGATCGCTTTTTGCTGCCGCACTTTATCGAGCAGGACTTCGCTGACGTCATCGTCGAACTCAACAATGCTGGTTATCCATTGCGGGCTGAATGGTTCGCCGCGCACCTGGAGTTTCGTTTCCCCAAGGTTGGCGATTACGCCGTCAATGGCATCGAACTGGAACTGCGTCAGGCGCTGGAGCCTTGGCATGTGCTGGGTGAGGAGGGCGCGGCAGGCGGCACGGTGCGTTACGTCGACTCATCTCTGGAGCGTCTGCAGGTCAAGCTCAAAGGGCTGCCGCCGCAGCGTTATTTGCTGACCTGTAATGGCATCGCGGTGCCGTTGCACCCGACCGGGCGCGTGGGCGAGTTCGTCGCGGGTGTGCGTTACCGTGCGTGGCAACCGGCCAACTGCCTGCAGCCGACGATTCCGGTGCACGCCCCATTGGTGTTCGACTTGCTCGACACCTGGATGGGCCGTTCGCTGGGCGGCTGCCAATACCACGTCGCCCATCCCGGCGGGCGCAATTATGAAACACTGCCGGTCAACGCCAATGAAGCCGAGAGCCGGCGTATGGCGCGATTCTTCCGCGTCGGACACACGCCGGGGAAACTTCCTGTACCCAACGTGGAAATCAGTGACGAGCTGCCGATGACAATCGATTTGCGACGTTTCTAAGTCCTGCGCGACACGCGGATTTTTCGTATATCCGCGTGTCATGTGCCTGCGTTAGTCTGACCGTTCCTTGCTGTCTGCCGAGCTTTCCATGCCTGACCTGCTAGACCGCTACCCGCTGACGGCGGGCACTTATCATGAACTGCTCGACAGCAGTGGCGCGGTGCGCCCGCATTGGCAGCGACTGTTCGATCAGTTGCAGCGCAGCACTCCGGCGCAACTGGTGCAGCGCCAGGCGTTGCTGGCGCGGCAGATTCAGGAAAACGGTGTCACCTATAACGTTTACGCCGATCCGAAAGGCGCCGATCGGCCGTGGGAACTGGATCTGCTGCCGCATGTGATTGCAGCTGATGAATGGCAACAGCTGTCGGCCGGGATCGCTCAGCGTGCGCGACTGCTCAACGCGGTGTTGGCGGATTTGTACGGCTCGCAGCGCTTGATCAGCGAAGGTCTGCTGCCGGCAGAACTGGTATTCGGCCACAACAATTTTCTCTGGCCATGTCAGGGCATTGCGCCGCCCGAAGGCGCTTTCCTGCACCTTTACGCGGTGGATCTGGCGCGTACGCCGGACGGCCGCTGGTGGGTCACAGCCGACCGAACCCAGGCGCCTTCGGGCGCCGGGTATGCGCTGGAAAACCGCACCATCGTCTCCCGTGCCTTCCCCGAGCTGTACCGCGATCTGAAAGTGCAACATCTGGCCGGCTTCTTCCGCACGTTGCAAGAAACCCTCGCGCGCCAAGCGCCAAGTGACGGCGAAACGCCGCTGGTGGTGTTGCTCACGCCGGGGCGCTTCAACGAAAGCTACTTCGAACATTTGTATCTGGCCCGTCAGCTCGGTTATCCGCTGGTCGAGGGCGGCGACCTGACGGTGCGCGATGCTACGGTGTATCTGAAAACCCTCAGTGGCCTGCGTCGGGTGCACGCGATCATGCGCCGGCTCGACGACGATTTCTGCGATCCGTTGGAGCTGCGCACGGACTCGGCGCTCGGCGTGCCCGGTCTGCTTGAAGCGGTGCGCCAAGGGCGGGTGCTGGTCGCCAATGCTCTGGGCAGTGGCGTGCTGGAGTCGCCGGGGCTGCTAGGCTTTTTGCCGAAGATCAATCGATACCTGTTCGGCGAAGACCTGATCCTGCCGTCCATCGCGACATGGTGGTGCGGCGAGGCGCCAGTATTGGCGCAGGCGCTGGAAAAACTGCCGGAGCTGTTGATCAAACCGGCCTTTCCCTCGCAAACCTTCGCCCCTGTGTTTGGTCGTAATCTGAGTGAAAAACAGCGTCAGAATCTAGCTGAGCGCATGCAGGCGCGGCCTTATGCCTATGTTGCGCAAGAATTGGCGCAACTCTCTCATGCGCCGATCTGGCAGGCCGAAAACGGCCTGCTTCAACCGCGGGCGATTGGCATGCGCATGTATGCCGTTGCCAGTGCTGACGGTTATCGAGTATTGCCCGGCGGTCTGACCCGCGTGGCCGCCGAGGCCGATGCCGAAGTGGTGTCGATGCAACGCGGCGGCGCGAGCAAGGACACCTGGGTGCTGGGTGATCGCCCGCCAAGCGGCGAACAGTGGAAAACCCAACGCAATGTCGGCGTGCATGATCTCGTCCGCCGCGATCCTTATCTGCCCTCGCGGGTGGTGGAAAACCTGTTCTGGTTTGGCCGCTACTGCGAACGCTGCGATGACAGTGCACGGCTGCTGCGGATCATGCTCGCGCGCTATGTCGATGGCGATGACCCTCAAGCCTTGCAAGCGGCGGTCGACCTTGGCGAGCGACTGACGCTGTTGCCGGATGAAGGTGAGTTGCCAGAGCGCTTGCTGGCCGCGCTGCTCGGCGATGACTGGTCGTTCAGCCTGCGCTCCAACCTGCAACGTCTGCAGTGGGCAGCCTCGCAGGTGCGCGGCAAGCTTTCACGGGAAAACTGGCAGGCGCTGGTCGAATTGCAGCGTGAAGCAACGGAACTGGACACCGATGAACCGGATTTCGGCGAGTTGCTGGATTTCCTCAATCGCCTGGTGATGTCGCTGGCGGCGCTGTCCGGTTTTGCCCTCGACGACATGACCCGTGATGAGGGCTGGCGTTTTCTGATGATTGGCCGGCGTATCGAGCGTCTGCAGTTTCTCAGCAGCAGTCTGGCAGCGTTTCTGCGCGGTGCCGGGGCGTTTGATCAGGCCGGTCTGGAGTGGCTGCTGGAACTGGGCAACAGCAGCATCACCTACCGCTCACGTTATCTGGCGGTGGCGCAATTGATTCCGGTCCTCGACCTGTTGTTGCTCGACGAGCAGAACCCCCACGCGGTGTTGTTCCAGTTGAAACTGGTGACTCGTACGTTGAAGCGTTTGAACGATGATTTCGGCGTCCCGCGGGAGGCCGGGTTGCCACGATTGGTCGAACGTCTGGCGCAGTTCGATCTGGGGTGTCTGGAGAATCCGCTGTTCGGCGAATCCAGCGTACGCGCGGCGCTCAATGGTCTGGCGGATTTGCTTCAGGAAATCGCCGAGGCCAGCGGTCAGGTCTCGGATCGTCTGGCCCTGCGCCATTTCGCTCACGTCGATGATGTCAGCCAGCGTACGGTGTCCGTCTGATGAGCGCGCATTACCAGATCCTTCACGACACCTGTTATCACTACGACAGCCCGGTGTCTTTGGCGCAGCAACTGGCGCATCTCTGGCCCCGCGAGTGCACGTGGCAGCGCTGCACCGAGCAGCAATTGCTGATCAGCCCGGAGCCGACCGCGCGCCGCGATGAGCTGGACGTATTCGGCAATCCGCTGACCCGCTTGGCCTTCGAGCGCCCGCATGATGAGTTGCAGGTCAATGCGCGGCTCACTATTGAGGTGCTCGCGCGCCCGACGCTGGATTTCAACCAGTCCCCGGCCTGGGAGCTGACACGGGATGCGCTGACCTACAGCAGTCAGCCGCTGTCCGCCGATCTGCTGGAAGCCTGTCGGTATCGGTTCCAGTCACCCTATGTGCATTTGAAGCGCAGCTTCGTCGAGTTTTCCGATAGCTGTTTTCCAGCGGGCCAGTCGCTACTGCTGTGCGTACAGGACTTGATGCAGAAGATCTTCAGCGAATTCACCTTCGATGCCGAGGCGACCCAGGTGGCGACACCGCTGGTGGAGGTGCTGGAGCGGCGGCGCGGGGTGTGTCAGGACTTTGCCCATCTGATGCTCGCTTGCGTACGCTCACGGGGATTGGCTGCGCGTTACATCAGCGGTTATCTGCTGACTCAGCCGCCACCGGGGCAGCCGCGTTTGATCGGCGCCGATGCGTCGCATGCCTGGGTATCGGTGTTTTGCCCGGTGCTGGGTTGGGTGGATTTTGATCCGACCAACAATGTGCAGCCGGCGCTGGAGCACATCACTCTGGCGTGGGGGCGGGATTTTTCCGATGTGTCACCGCTACGCGGGGTGATCCTCGGCGGCGGCAATCACGATCCGGAAGTGCGGGTCACCGTGATGCCATTGGACTGACGCCGATCAAACTGTAGGAGTGAGCCTGCTCGCGATAGCGGTGAGTCAGCAGCAAATATTTCAACTGACACACCGCTATCGCGAGCAGGCTCACTCCTACAAGGGATTTGGGGTGTACTCGAGGGGAAAGGCTGTGAGGGCCGGCAGTGAAACTGCCAGCCCCGTCACAAATCCGCAGGGTCTGATTCGATCATCAAACCCGGTGGGGCTCAGGCGTCGGGCGCCTGATCTTTCGGTGCTTCAGTTGCATCGATTGCATCAACATCATCTTCCGTTGCCACTTCACCCTCAGGGTTCAGTGCTGCTTCTTCAGCGGTTTGTTTCTTGCGCTGAAGCTTTTCCTCTTTCTTCTGTTCCTTTGCCAGGTCTCGTTGACGTTTGGCGAAGGAGTAATTGGGTTTGGCCATGGGCGTTCCTCTTGGTCGAAGGTGAGGTTGAGCGGCGCGTATTCTGCCCTGTATCGGTGCCCGGTGGTTAGCCGGGTTTTTGATCGACCCACTTTGGCGTAACAGTCGGCTTCCAGTTATCCAGGGCATCGAGCAGCGTTTGCGGTGATTCGCTCACTTGCAGCATGTCACGGTGTGGCGCGCGAACGAAGCCTTCGCCGACGATGTGGTCAAGAAATGCAGTGAGTTTGCTGTAAAAACCGTTCACTTCCAGCAATCCCAAGGGTTTGCCGTGGTAACCGAGCTGACCCCAGGTCCAGACTTCGAACAGCTCTTCCAGCGTACCGAGGCCGCCGGGCAAGGCGATGAACGCATCGCTCAGTTCAGCCATACGCGCCTTGCGCGCGTGCATGCCGTCGACCACTTCCAGCCGCGTCAGGCTTTTGTGGCCGATTTCCTTGTCCATCAGGCTTTGCGGGATGATGCCGATGACTTCACCGCCAGCGGCCAGTGCCGCATCGGCAACGATGCCCATCAAACCCACGGCGCCACCGCCGTAGACCAGGGTCAGTTTGCGCTCGGCCAAAGCACGGCCAAGGGCAATGGCGGCTTCGGTGTAAGCCGGATCAGTGCCAGCATTGGCGCCACAAAATACACACACGGATTTCAGAGACATGCCTTCCTCCTGGGTCAATCCGTCACAGGGTAATGGCTGGCACGCCTCGATCCAAGGCCTAAACTTCGCGTTCAGGCGATTCAAAGGTACCGCTGGCGCCACAGGCGTAGGCGGCGAGCAAACTGCACAACAGACCGTTAAAGAACATGACAGGCACTCCGTCTCAGTAGATGCGCCGATCATAGGGCGGGCCGGGGAATCTGGCCGTTAGATTGTCTCGATGAGTGTCATAGCCTGAAAGTTGTATACAATTTTTGACTCAAGTCATAGGAACTTGCGAAGATTTCAGGCAGTCTTTCCACCATTAGTGTTTTTGTTAACCCTGCCTTGGAGATTCACCATGTTTTCCAAAGTTGTTGCGGTATCCCTGCTGGCGCTGGCCAGCAGCCAATTGATGGCTGCCGAGTGCAAAACCACCGTTGACTCCACCGATCAGATGTCCTTCAACACCAAGGAAATCGTGATCGACAAGAGCTGCAAGACCTTCACCGTTGAGCTGACCCACTCCGGCAACCTGCCGAAGAACGTCATGGGCCATAACCTGGTGATCAGTAAAGAAGCTGACATGCAGCCGATCGCTACCGCTGGCTTGGCTGCTGGTATCGACAAGAACTACCTGCCGGAAGGTGACGCACGCATCATCGCTCACACCAAGATCATTGGCGCGAAGGAAACTGATTCGCTGACCTTTGACGTGGCGAAGATTGCAGACGGCGGCTACGGCTTCTTCTGCTCGTTCCCTGGCCACATCTCGATGATGAAAGGCACGATTACCGTCAAGTAATTGAGTCAGGCATAAAAAAAGCGTCCCTCGGGACGCTTTTTTGTTTTCTGTAGGAGCTGCCGAAGGCTGCGATCTTTTGATTTTGTTTTTGAAGATCAAAAGATCGCAGCCTCGTTTCACTCGACAGCTCCTACTGGGGCTTGCAACTTACGGGGCAAACGGCATCACGCGTTTGTGATGGGTCTTGTTGTAAGTCGCGACGATGATGTCGAACGCTTCCTGACGCACCGGTTCGCCATGCAGGAACGCATCGATCTCGGCATACGTCACGCCATGGGACGCTTCGTCCGGTTTGCCCGGCGACAGATCCTCAAGGTCCGCCGTTGGCACTTTCTCCACCAGCGACTCCGGCGCACCAAAGCTGCGGGCAATCGCCCGAACCTGGTTTTTCACCAGACCGCTGAGCGGCGCCAGATCGCAGGCGCCGTCGCCAAACTTGGTGAAGAAGCCCATCACCGCTTCCGCCGCGTGATCGGTGCCGATCACCAGACCGTGCGCCGCGCCGGCGATAGTGTATTGGGCGACCATGCGCATGCGTGCCTTGGTATTGCCGAGCACAAAGTCCACCGACACCGCGTGCTTGCCTTCAAACGCCGCCACTTCACTGGCCAGTGATTTCACCGCCGGGCCGATGTTGACCGTGTGGCGCTCGTCCGGAGCAATGAAGTCCACCGAAGCCTGGGCGTCGTGTTCGTCGAACTGGGTTTCGTATGGCAGGCGCACGGCGATGAATTTGTAGCTGTTGTCGCCGGTTTGATCGCGCAGCTCACGCATTGCGCGCTGGGCCAGAAGACCTGCGGTCAGCGAATCGACGCCACCGCTGATACCCAGCACCAGCGTCTTGAGCCCGGAATTGACCAGGCAATCCTGAATGAAGGTAATGCGCCGGGCGACTTCGGCCTGCAGGGCCTGGTAGTCGATGAACGGCGGTTGCACCTTGAGCTGCTGCGCAATCTCACGCTGTACGGCTTGCATGAATTCACTCCTTGCTAGATAGACTGGAATCGGCAGGAACCTGGAACACGTGTCGCAAGTAGGCGACGAAATTCGGGTCTTTGCAGTGGGACTTGCCTGGCTCGTCGGAAATCTTCGCCACCGGTTGGCCGTTGCAGGCAGTCATTTTAAGCACGATGCTCATCGGTTCGACACCCGGAATGTCACAGGTGAGGTTGGTGCCGATGCCGAAGCTGACGTTGATCCGACCGTGCAGCGCGCGGAAGATCTCCAGCGATTTGGGCAGGGTCAGGCTGTCGGAGAACACCAGGGTCTTGCTCATCGGGTCGATGCCGAGCTTGTGATAGTGCGCGATGCATTTTTCGCCCCACACCACAGGATCGCCGGAGTCGTGGCGCAGACCGTCGAACAGCTTGGCGAAGAACAGATCGAAATCGCCGAGGAAAGCATCGGTGGTGATGCAGTCGGTGAGGGCGATCCCCAGCAAGCCCCGGTATTCACGCACCCAGCAATCAAGCGCAGCAATCTGGCTGTCGATCAGCCGTGGGCCGAGTTGCTGGTGCGCCATGATCCACTCGTGGGCCATGGTGCCCAATGGCTTCATGTCGAGTTCGCGCGACAGATGCACGTTGCTGGTGCCGACGAAGCGCCCCGGGAAATCGTGCTTGAGCACGTTCACCACTTCAGCCTGCACGCCGTACGAAAAACGCCGACGCGTGCCGAAATCGGCGACTTGCAGTTGCGATAGCTCATCGGCCGAGGCGTTGGCGGTCAGCCAGTCGAATTTTCGATAGAGCTGCTCGCGCGCCTGTTCAAGCACAGTTTCGCGGTAGCGATAGCGGTTGCGCACTTCGCTGACGATCGCCAGCAGCGGCACTTCGTAAAGGATTACATGCAGCCATGGCCCGCGCAGACGGATGAACAGCTCGCCGTTCTCGATGCCGGTATGCACGTAGCGCAGGTTGAAGCGGAACAGCCCGAGGAAACGCAGGAAGTCCGGTTTCAGGAAGCTGATGCGCTCAAGAAAACTCAGTTGATCGGCACTCAGGCTCAGCTCGGCCAGACGTTCGATCTGATAGCGGATCTCGGCCAGATACGGGCGCAGATCCTCGCTGTTACGGCAACGAAACTCCCATTCGACTTCGACGTTGGGGTAGTTGTGCAGCACCGCCTGCATCATCGTCAATTTGTAGAAGTCGGTGTCGAGCAGGTTCTGCACGATGCGATCGGCAAACACGCTCTCGCTCATAACGGGGTCTCCAGGTGCGCCGCGCTGTGGCGCGGTCTCAATCAATGGCGCTAGTGGCGCATATCAGGGACGAAGATTGCCAGCAATTTTTTAGATCAGCGCAGAACCCTGGTGGGAGCGAGCCTGCTCGCGAAGGCGTCATTTCAGTCGGAATGGTTATTGAATGTGCCGGCCTCTTCGCGAGCAAGCTCACTCCCACAGGGGGGCAAGGCAGCTCATGCTGGGCTGTCGATCTGTTCGAGCATCCACTTCACAAAGTCCCGCACCTTCGGCACTTCCGCCGCATGCTCCGGGTACGCCAGGTAATAAGCGTCGGTGCTGGGCATGGCATGCTCAAAGGGAATGACCAGTTTGCCGTCGGCCAATTCCTCCTCCACAAGAAACCGTGGCAATAGCGCCACACCACAGCCGACCTGCGCGGCACGAATGCACATATAGAAGGTTTCAAACCGTGGCCCGTGATAGCTGTGTTCGGTCTGGTAGCCCTGGCTGTCGAACCAGTCGTGCCAGGCCTGCGGGCGCGAGGCATTTTGCAGCAGAACCAGATCGCTGAGTTGCGTCGGATCAGTAAACGGCTTCTCCGGCAGGCTGCCCGGCGCACACACCGGCACCAGCTCTTCGCCGAACAACTTCAGGCATTCCGTGCCGGGCCGCGAACCCTGGCCGAAATAGAACGCCAGATCGCTGCGCCCCTGCAGCAGATCATCCGCTTCCTGCTCGTTGCACAAGTCCAGATGAATCGACGGATGACGTAGCCGCCAGCCTTTCAGGCGCGGCACCAGCCAGCGCGCGCCGAAGGTCGATGGAGTAGATACGCGCAGGACTTCAGTTTCGCCGCCGTAGGAACGCAGGTAATGCGTCGACATCTCCACTTGCGTGAGGATTTTTCGCACCTCAACCAAGTACAAATCCCCGGCCGGGGTCATCTGCAAACGTCGGCGCACGCGGAGGAACAATAAGTGTTGTAACAATTCCTCAAGCTGCGCGACCTGCTTGCTCACCGCACTCTGGGTCAGGTTCAGTTCCTCGGCGGCGCGGGTGAAACTCAAGTGCCGTGTCACGGCCTCGAAGCACTGCAACGCGGTGATCGAGGGCAAGTGGCGTTTGTTCAGCATGGCCGATCCTTTTCTTGTCTTTCTGTGCTCAGCATGAATAAACGGAATGATATCTCGCGTAAAGGTCGTTTGTTGCCTTGCCAATGTGACGCTACAACTAAAGGCCTGCCCGGTCGTGCAAACAGCGGCCGCACACATTCAGTTTTTTGCTTGAGGAGTGACCCATGGTTGCCGCATTGCTTGATCGTCTAGGTGTGAATCCGGCCCTGTATCAGAACGGCAAAGTGCCGGTGCATTCGCCGATCGACGGCAGCCGCATCGCCGCTGTGAACTGGGAAGGTCCGGCCGAAGTCGAGCAGCACATCAGTCGCGCAGATCATGCGTTCGAGCAATGGCGCAAGATTCCGGCCCCGCGTCGCGGCGAATTGGTGCGTCAGTTCGGTGAAGTGTTGCGTGAATACAAAGCCGACCTCGGCGAACTGGTTTCGTGGGAGGCGGGCAAAATCACCCAGGAAGGTCTGGGTGAAGTGCAGGAGATGATCGACATCTGCGACTTCGCTGTCGGTCTGTCTCGCCAACTCTACGGCTTGACCATCGCCTCCGAGCGTCCTGGCCACCACATGCGTGAAACCTGGCATCCGCTGGGCGTGGTCGGGGTGATCAGCGCGTTCAACTTCCCGGTCGCGGTGTGGGCGTGGAACACCACGCTGGCGCTGGTCTGCGGTAACCCGGTGGTGTGGAAACCGTCGGAAAAAACTCCGCTGACCGCGCTGGCCTGCCAGGCGCTGTTTGATCGTGTGGTGAAGAATTTTACCGATGCGCCGGCGAATCTTTGCCAAGTGATCATCGGTGGTCGCGACGCGGGTGAAGCGCTGGTTGATGATCCGCGTGTAGCGCTGATCAGCGCCACCGGCAGCACGCGCATGGGCCGCGAAGTAGCGCCGAAAGTCGCCGCGCGTTTTGCCCGCAGCATTCTGGAACTGGGCGGCAACAACGCGATGATCCTCGGCCCAAGCGCCGACCTCGACATGGCCGTGCGCGCGATTCTGTTCAGCGCCGTCGGTACCGCCGGTCAGCGCTGCACCACGTTGCGTCGTCTGATCGCCCATGAATCGGTAAAGGAAGAAATCGTCACCCGCCTCAAGGCCGCTTATTCGAAAGTACGCATCGGCAACCCACTGGAAGGCAATCTGGTCGGCCCGCTGATCGACAAGCACAGCTTTGAAAACATGCAGGATGCGCTGGAGCAGGCATTGAGCGAGGGTGGTCGGGTGTTTGGCGGCAAGCGTCAGCTCGAAGACCAATTCCCTAACGCCTATTACGTTTCCCCGGCCATCGTTGAAATGCCGGAGCAGAGCGACGTGGTCTGCAGCGAAACCTTCGCACCGATTCTGTACGTGGTCGGTTACAGCGATTTTCAGGAAGCGCTGCGCCTGAATAACGCCGTGCCACAAGGCTTGTCGTCGTGCATCTTCACCACGGACGTGCGCGAGGCTGAGCAGTTCATGTCGGCGGTCGGCAGTGATTGCGGCATTGCCAACGTCAACATCGGCCCGAGCGGCGCGGAGATTGGTGGTGCGTTTGGTGGTGAGAAGGAAACGGGTGGTGGGCGTGAATCGGGTTCCGATGCATGGCGCGGATACATGCGCCGTCAGACCAACACCGTGAACTACTCGCTGGAGTTGCCGCTGGCGCAGGGCATCACCTTCGACTGAGGATGGAGGAAAAGCTGAAAAGGTCGCAGCCTTCGGCAGCTCCTACATAGGTGGCGCCAGGCTGCGGTTTTGTAGGAGCTGCCGAAGGCTGCGATCTTTTGGCGGCCCCACAAGCGCATTTGGTTAGGTTTCTGTTGGAGTCTGGCAATGCCGTTACGCGAAGAATGTCTGTGGGAAAAACTCACGCCACAAAGGCCGGATAACACCGCGCTCAAGGGCGAAGTCAAAGTCGATGTCTGCGTGATCGGCGCCGGGTTCACCGGGTTGTCGGCGGCGCTGCACCTGTTGGAAAAAGGCAAAAGCGTCTGCGTGCTGGAAGCCCATCGCGCCGGTCACGGCGGTTCCGGGCGCAACGTCGGGCTGGTCAACGCCGGCATGTGGATCCCGCCGGACGAGATCGAGGCCGGTTTCGGTGAAGCGGTCGGCAGTCAGCTCAACCGCATGCTCGGGGCCGCGCCGGCGCTGGTGTTCAGCCTTGTGGATAAATACAACATCGATTGCCAGTTACGCCGCGAAGGCACGCTGCATATGGCGCATAACGCCAAGGGCGAGGCGGATCTGCGCAGTCGCGAGCAACAATGGAAACGTCGTGGTGCACCGGTCGAGCTGTTGACCGGCAAGGCCTGCGAACAGGCCACCGGCACGCAAAAGATCGCTGCGGCTTTGCTCGATCGTCGCGCCGGTACGCTCAATCCGATGGCGTATGTCACCGGGTTGGCCAACGCAGTGATCCGTCTTGGCGGAAAAATGTTCGATCATTCGCCGGTCACTCGCCTCGAGCGTCAGGGCGCTAACTGGTCGGTGCAGACCGAGCACGGTTCGGTACTGGCCGGGCAAGTGGTCATCGCCTCCAATGCCTACACCGAAGGCGACTGGACCGAACTCAAGCGCAACTTCTTCCCCGGTTACTACTATCAGGTCGCTTCGGTGCCGCTGACCGAAGATGCCGCGCAGGAAATTCTCCCGGGCGGCCAGGGTTCATGGGATACCCGTCAGGTCTTGAGCAGCATCCGCCGCGACAAAGAGGGACGCTTGTTGCTCGGCAGCCTGGGTAACGGCAATCAGAAACCTGCATGGTTTCTCAAGGCCTGGGCCGACCGCGTGCAGCAGCATTATTTCCCCAATTTGAAACCGGTTGAATGGGAATGCACCTGGACCGGGCGCATTGCGTTTACGCCCGACCACCTTATGCGTTTGTTTGAACCTGCTCCCGGACTGGTTGCCGTTACGGGCTACAACGGTCGGGGCGTCACTACCGGCACGGTGGTCGGCAAAGCCTTCGCCGATTACCTGTGTAACGGTAATCCCGGGGCGCTGCCGATTCCTTTCGCACCGATGCAGCCCTTGACCGGCGTGGGCTTGCGCAGTTGCCTGTACGAGGCCGGGTTCTCGCTGTATCACGCGGGCCAGTGCCTGCGCATCGTCATTTGAGTGTTGAAATATGTTGCCGGAAGCAGCGCTTTTCGATGCAGCGACTAGCCTGTAATGGTGCGGGTTGTAGCAGTCCCGCACCAGCAGTGTGCAGTTCGGTGACGCGGGCTGTTACAGGCTGGTTGCACGTTGTTTGGCGCCGCGGTTGCAATGATGGCGCGTGCGGGTTGCGCCTGAAAAAATAAATGGTTTCACCTTCCGCGGTTTAGACGGTTGCACGCCCAATGAAAATGGGAACGAAACAGTCGAAATAACAAGAAAGCAGCGACTTTTTGAAGAATAAAAAACCGATGGCACGGCCCTTGCTCTGAGCATTCAGTGAAGTGAAGTCGCAGTGCCAACTAAAAAAAACCTTGGAGCACCACCTCATGTCCCAGACGTTTTACAAGAAAGGCTTTCTGGCCCTCGCAGTGGCTACTGCGTTGGGTGTTTCTGCGTTTGCTCAAGCTGATGTGAAAATCGGTGTAGCGGGTCCGATGACGGGCGCCAACGCGGCATTTGGCGAGCAGTACATGAAGGGTGCACAGGCGGCAGCTGACGCAGTCAACGCGGCAGGTGGCGTCAACGGGGAGAAAATCGTTCTGGTCAAAGGCGATGACGCCTGCGAACCGAAGCAGGCCGTGACGGTCGCCAAGGACCTCACCAACCAGAAAGTCGCCGGCGTGGTCGGTCACTTCTGCTCCTCTTCGACCATTCCAGCGTCGGAAATCTACGACGAAGCCGGGATCATCGCGATCACCCCGGGTTCGACCAACCCGCAAGTCACCGAGCGCGGTCTCAGCGCCATGTTCCGTATGTGCGGGCGTGACGACCAACAGGGCATCGTTGCCGGCGACTACATCGTTGATGTGCTCAAGGGCAAGAAAGTCGTCGTGCTGCATGACAAGGACACCTACGGCCAAGGCCTGGCGGATGCCACCAAGGCACAACTGGTCAAGCGCGGCGTAACGCCCGTGTTGTACGAAGGCCTGACCCGTGGTGAAAAAGACTTCAGCACCATCGTCACCAAGATCCGTGGCGCCGGCGCCGACGTCGTCTACTTCGGCGGTCTGCACCCGGAGGCCGGCCCGCTGGTTCGCCAACTGCGTGAACAAGGCCTGAAAGACGTCAAGTTCATGTCCGATGACGGCATCGTGACTGACGAACTGGTGACCACCGCCGGTGGCCCGCAATTCGTCGACGGCGTACTGATGACCTTCGGCGCCGACCCACGCCTGCTGCCAGACAGCAAGACCGTGGTAGATGCTTTCCGCAAGGCCGGTACCGAACCTGAGGGCTACACCCTGTACGCCTACGCTTCGGTGCAGACCCTGGCTGCTGCCTTCAATGGCGCGAAGTCCAACAAGGGTGAAGAGGCTGCGGCCTGGCTGAAGAAAAATCCGGTGAAAACCGTCATGGGTGAAAAAACCTGGGACTCCAAGGGCGACCTGAAAGTCTCCGACTACGTGGTTTACCAGTGGGACAAGGACGGCAAATATCACCAGCTGGAAAAACAGAAGTAAGGGCTGACGCGATCAGTTGATCCCACGGTTCCTTTGTAGGAGTGAGCCTGCTCGCGATGACGGAGTTACAGGCAACACATGTGTTGAGTGTTAATCCGCTATCGCGAGCAGGCTCACTCCTACAGGGGGCGGTGGTGACGGGTGAATCGTGGCTGACATTGCTCCGACGTAAATCTGTATTTTCCTTAGAAGAGCCGCACGTCCACAGGCGTGCAGGTTCTCACTGCGTGAGATTGCGTTATGGATGGTATTTTCCTGCAGCAACTGGTCAACGGCCTGACCCTCGGGTCGGTCTATGGCCTGATCGCCATCGGCTACACAATGGTCTATGGCATCATCGGCATGATCAACTTCGCCCACGGCGAGGTTTACATGATTTCCGCTTACCTGGCGGCAATCAGTCTGGCTCTGCTGGCTTACTTCGGTATTGAATCCTTCCCGCTGCTGATGCTCGGCACCCTGATCTTCACCATCGTCGTTACGGCGGTGTATGGCTGGGTCATCGAGCGAGTCGCTTACAAACCCCTGCGCAACTCCACCCGACTGGCACCGCTGATCAGCGCCATCGGTATTTCCCTGATCCTGCAAAACTATGCACAGATCGCCCAAGGCGCCAAACAACAGGGCGTACCCACCCTGCTGACCGGTGCATGGCGTGTCGAAATCGGTACCGGTTTCGTGCAACTGACCTACACCAAAGTCTTTATTCTGGTGGCCGCGTTTGTCGGCATGGGGCTGCTGACCTACATCATCAAGTACACAAAGCTCGGTCGTATGTGTCGCGCGACCCAGCAAGACCGCAAGATGGCATCGATCCTCGGCATCAACACCGACCGGGTCATTTCCTACGTGTTCATCATCGGTGCAGCCATGGCGGCGCTGGCCGGTGTGCTGATCACCATGAACTACGGCACTTTCGACTTCTATGCCGGCTTCATCATTGGCATCAAGGCATTTACCGCAGCGGTATTGGGCGGAATCGGTTCGCTGCCTGGCGCGATGCTCGGCGGAATCATCCTCGGCATTTCCGAGTCGCTGTTCTCCGGTCTGGTCAACTCCGACTACAAAGACGTGTTCAGCTTCTCGCTGCTCGTACTTGTTCTGGTCTTCCGACCACAAGGTCTGTTGGGCCGTCCTCTTGTGTCGAAGGTGTAAGCGATGTCTTCAACCACTCAAAAATCCATCGATATCAAAAAAAGCCTGGTTGAGGCGATTCTTGCCGGCCTGATTGCCCTGATTGTTTTCGGCCCGATTGTCGGCGTCGTGCTCGAGGGTTACAGCTTCAACCTCGAACCGACCCGCGTGGCCTGGATCATTGGCGTTGTCATGCTCGGTCGCTTTGCCCTCAGCCTGTTCCTGCAAACGCCCAAAGGCCTGAAAATTCTCGACGGATTCGAGAGCACCGGTTCCGGTGTGCATGTGTTGCCTGCCGATCATAAATCCTCGCTGCGCTGGATCATCCCGCTGCTGATTGTGCTGGCCGTCATTGTTCCGTTTGTCTCCAACTCCTATCTGCTGGGCGTGGTCATCCTCGGGTTGATCTACGTGTTGCTGGGGCTGGGGCTGAACATCGTGGTCGGTCTGGCCGGTCTGCTCGACCTTGGTTACGTGGCGTTCTACGCCATCGGCGCCTACGGTCTGGCGCTCGGTTATCAATACCTCGGTCTGGGTTTCTGGACAGTGCTGCCGCTGGCAGCCATCACGGCCGGGCTGGCCGGTTGCATCCTCGGTTTCCCGGTGTTGCGTCTGCACGGCGACTACCTGGCGATCGTGACCCTGGGCTTCGGTGAAATCATTCGCCTGATCCTCAACAACTGGTTGTCGCTGACGGGCGGCCCGAACGGTATGCCGGCACCGCTGCCGACGTTTTTCGGTCTGGAGTTCGGCAAACGGGCAAAGGACGGCGGGGTGCCGTTCCATGAGTTCTTCGGTATCGCCTACAACCCGGATGTGAAGTACTACTTCATCTACGCAGTGTTGTTCCTGGTGGTATTGGCCGTGCTGTACATCAAGCATCGTCTGGTGAAAATGCCGGTGGGCCGCGCCTGGGAAGCCTTGCGGGAAGATGAAATTGCCTGCCGCTCGATGGGCCTTAACCACGTGCTGGTCAAGCTTTCGGCGTTCACCATCGGTGCGTCGACCGCAGGCCTCGCCGGTGTGTTTTTTGCGACCTACCAAGGCTTCGTCAACCCGACCTCGTTCACCTTCTTCGAATCGGCGCTGATCCTCGCCATCGTTGTGCTTGGCGGTATGGGCTCGACCATCGGTGTGGTAATCGCCGCGTTCGTGCTTACCGTCGCTCCGGAACTGCTGCGCGGCTTCGCCGAATATCGCGTATTGCTGTTCGGCATCCTGATGGTCTTGATGATGATCTGGCGACCACGCGGGCTGATCCGCATCAGCCGTACCGGGGTCACTCCACGCAAAGGTGCCATTCACTATGAGAGGACTGCGCCATGAGTGAAGTCGTACTCTCTGTTGAAAAACTGATGATGCATTTCGGTGGCATCAAGGCCTTGAGCGACGTCAGCCTGAAGGTCAAACGCAACTCGATCTTCGCCCTGATCGGCCCCAACGGCGCCGGCAAGACCACGGTGTTCAATTGCCTGACCGGTTTCTATAAAGCTTCCGGCGGCAAGATCGAACTCAACGTGCGCGGCCAGCAGACCAACGTCATCCAGTTGCTCGGCGAGTCGTTCAAACCGACCGACTTCGTCTCGCCGAAATCTTTCCTCAGCCGCATGTACTACAAGATGTTCGGCGGTACGCACCTGGTAAACCGTGCTGGCCTGGCGCGGACCTTCCAGAACATTCGCCTGTTCAAGGAAATGTCGGTGCTGGAAAACCTGCTGGTGGCCCAGCACATGTGGGTCAACCGCAACATGCTCGCCGGCATCCTCAACACCAAGGGCTATCGCAAGGCCGAAAGCGATGCGCTGGACTGCGCGTTCTACTGGCTGGAAGTGGTCGATCTGGTCGACTGCGCCAACCGTCTCGCCGGTGAGCTCTCGTACGGCCAGCAACGCCGTCTGGAGATCGCCCGGGCCATGTGCACGCGGCCGCAGATCATCTGCCTCGACGAACCGGCCGCCGGCCTCAATCCTCAGGAAACCGAAGCGCTGAGCGCGATGATCCGGCTGCTGCGCGACGAGCACGATCTGACCGTGGTGCTGATCGAACACGACATGGGCATGGTTATGAGTATTTCCGACCACATCGTGGTGCTGGACCACGGCATCGTCATCGCCGAAGGCGGGCCTGAAGCCATTCGCAACGACCCGAAAGTGATTGCCGCCTACCTGGGCGCCGACGAAGAGGAGCTGGTATGACGCAACCGATCCTCGAACTCAAAGACCTCGACGTGTTCTACGGCCCGATCCAGGCGCTCAAAGGTGTTTCGCTGCAAATCAATGAAGGGGAAACCGTCAGCCTGATCGGCTCCAACGGCGCCGGCAAATCGACGTTGCTGATGTCGATCTTCGGCCAGCCACGGGCGGCGGGCGGGCAGATCCTTTATCAAGGCGTCGACATCACCCACAAGTCCTCGCACTACATCGCCTCCAACGGCATTGCGCAGTCGCCGGAAGGGCGGCGGGTGTTCCCTGACATGACCGTCGAGGAAAACCTGCTGATGGGCACCATCCCGATTGGCGACAAGTACGCCAAAGAGGATATGCAGCGTATGTTCGAGCTGTTTCCACGGCTTGAAGAGCGACGTAACCAGCGGGCGATGACCATGTCTGGCGGTGAGCAGCAAATGCTCGCCATTGCCCGCGCATTGATGAGCCGGCCGAAGCTGTTGCTGCTTGATGAGCCGAGCCTCGGGTTGGCGCCGATTGTGGTGAAGCAGATCTTCGCGACCCTGCGGGAGCTGGCGAAAACCGGCATGACCATCTTCCTGGTCGAGCAGAACGCCAACCATGCGCTGAAACTGTCGGATCGGGCGTATGTGATGGTTAACGGCGAGATTCGCCTGACTGGCACCGGCAAAGAACTGCTGGTGAACGAGGAGGTGCGTAACGCCTATCTGGGCGGGCACTGATTCTTCCACGTTATGCACAGCCCCGGCGACGCAAGTCCCGGGGCTTTTTTATATCCAAAATTCACCGCAAACCCCTGTAGGAGTGAGCCTGCTCGCGATCGCGGTTTCCCATTCGCCATCACCGGTGACTGATACACCGCTATCGCGAGCAGGCTCACTCCTACAGTTGATCTGCGCCGAATTCCAGAATTGTGGAAAACAAATTCCCGAAGCTGCCAAAGCGCGACATATAGACGCTGCAAATGGCTGTTTTTCCACAGTTTTGACTTGTCCCCGGTTACTGTGGAGCTGGCTGTGAATAACGTGGGTGTATCTGGCTGGGCGCCTTGTAAACCGTGGCCTGCAAGTGTGTGGTTGTTTTTTGATCAGGAGGTTTTGCGGGAGCTGAAGACGTCGTTGTCAACCTTTTTCTGGGTATCGCCACTCAGCCAGTTCCAGATGGTCAAGGCTGTGGATAAGTCTGTGATTAAACTCTGGAAAGACCGCGCTGAGCGCCGTAATTACTGGCCTCGCGCAATCACTGTGCTGAACGTCCCTTCGTGCAAAATGCCATGTCCGGCACATCCGCCACTTCAGGGTCAAGCAAAAAACTTTCTATTTCGCCCGCAAAGCCTTGTGTGGCGCGGCTTTGCGCGTTTGCACTTGCCCCCGAAAACTGTGGAAGGGACTGTGGATAACATGCGCGCACATGGCTACAGGCCACGGGGGCTGTGGCGTCGACAGAGTTGGTTATTTTTTGTACCGCTTGTGGGTGTTGCCCGTGAATGCGCGGGCGGGCATGCTGCCTGCTGATTTTCTATTCCAAGGGCTGCTGCGGTGGCCGAAGCAAGGAGAACACGATGTCCAACACCCTGTTTATCACCGGCGCGACGTCCGGATTTGGTGAAGCCTGCGCCCGCCGTTTTGCCGAGGCTGGCTGGAAACTGGTGCTGACCGGCCGTCGTGAAGAACGCCTCAATGCGTTGTGCGCCGAGTTGTCAAAGCAGACCGAAGTGCACGGCCTGGTGCTCGACGTGCGTGATCGCAAGGCGATGGAAGAGGCGATTGCCAACCTGCCGCCGTCGTTCGCCAAGCTGCGCGGACTGATCAACAACGCAGGTTTAGCACTGGGCGTTGATCCTGCGCCGAAATGCGACCTGGACGATTGGGACACCATGGTCGACACCAACGTCAAAGGCCTGATGTACGCCACGCGCTTGCTGTTGCCGCGCCTGATCGCCCATGGTCGTGGCGCAGGCATCGTCAACCTCGGCTCCATCGCCGGTAACTATCCGTATCCAGGCAGCCATGTGTATGGCGCGACCAAAGCGTTCGTTAAACAGTTCTCGCTGAACCTGCGCTGCGACTTGCAGGGCACCGGTGTACGCGTGAGCAACATCGAGCCGGGCCTGTGCGAAAGCGAATTCTCGCTGGTGCGTTTCGCTGGCGATCAGGAGCGCTACAACGCGACTTACGCCGGTGCCGAGCCGATCCAGCCGCAGGACATCGCCGAGACGATTTTCTGGGTGATGAATGCGCCGGCGCACATCAACATCAACAGCCTGGAGTTGATGCCGGTGAGCCAGACCTGGGCGGGTTTTGCCATTGAGCGTAACAAGGCCTGACACCGCGTCATCGTTCTTCGCGAGCAGGCTCGCTCCCACATTGGAATGCATTTCAAAGTGGGAGCGAGCCTGCTCGCGAAGGAGGCAAATCGGCCAAAACAGGGCGATAAGGTAAACTCCCCTCGCAACAACCCAACCGCACCCCGCGGTTTTCAGGGTTTTCGAGGAGTCAAAGTGAGTAACCGAGGTGAGCAGGCACTGCTCAAACAATCGACCATTCTGATGTTGGCTGTGGCGATTGCCGGGATTGTCACCGGTTTTGTTTCAGGTTCCCAATCCATCCTTTTCGATGGTTTTTTCTCGCTGATCGCAACGTTCATCAAAGTCCTGATGCTGATCACTGCCAAGCTGATCGCCAAGGAAAGCAACCACCGTTTCCAGTTCGGTTTCTGGCACCTGGAGCCGATGGTGCTGCTGATCGAAGGCAGCTTCCTGATGTTGATCGCGATCTACGCGTTTCTCAACGGAGTGTTCGGCATCATCAACGGTGGTCGCGACATCGAGTTGGGGCTGGTGATCATTTATGCAGCGGTGTTTACCGTGGTCGAATTCGCCTACTTCTTCTACGTACGGCACCGTAACCGCACGCTCAAATCCAGCCTGATCCAGTTCGACAACATCAGCTGGCTGGTGGACGCGATGCTATCCGTGGGCCTGTTGATAAGCTTCCTCGCGGCGCTGCTGTTGAAATCGCAGGGTTATGGCCAGTGGGCAGTGTATGTCGACCCGCTGATCCTGATTGTACTGGCGCTGACCATGCTGCCACCGGCGTTCAAGATCCTTGGCCCGGCCTTACGCGATGTGCTGGGGATCGCGCCGGACACACTGGATGATCAGGTGCGCCAAGTGATGGATGCGGCGAAAACCGAGCATGGTTTTGACGACTATGTGTCGTACGTGCAGAAGCACGGTCGCGCGCGGTTTATCGAGATTCATGTGGTGTTGCCGGCGGATTATGCGTTGAGCAATGTCGGACAGCTGGATGCGTTACGCGAAAAGATTTCGGCGAAGCTGGGCAAGCCGGATGCGGCGCGCTGGTTGACGATCAGCTTTACCGGTGACAAGAAGTGGATCGCCTAGAGACCTTATAACGGCCATTCGCGAGCAGGCTCGCTCCCACATTGAATTGCGTTGAACACACTATTTGTGAGCAGCACAAATCAACTGTGGGAGCGAGCCTGCTCGCGAAAGCGATCTATAAATCAGCGAAGATATTCAGCCAGACCGTGGTAACAAGTCGCCAAGTGATACGGCGTGGTAGAAGGCATGTCCTTGCGACTCACCTCGCCCAATTCATCCCGGCACTCATGCCAGCCACCGGCATGCAGAAACCGCTGCTGCAACGCCTGCAACTGGTGCAGCACTACGGCTTCACTGCCCTGACGCAACGTCAGCGCCCGCAGGTATTCTGCCTGCGCCCAGATCCGCTGAGTCGAATCTCGCGGGCGTCCGTTCGTTTCCAGATCGAGCATCGCGCGCACCGCGCCGGATGGCTGCACCACACCGTATTGCTCGGTGAAGGCAAACGCCCGGTCGAGCGCCGCGTGCAGTTTCGAACCCCGCAGCAACGCTGACGATTCCAGCAGGAAATACCATTCGAACTGATGCCCCGGCTCATACCAGTTATCCACAGCCCCGAGCGGCTTCTCCATCAACACGCCATATTGCGGATCGACGAACTGCTTGTGCATGGCTGTGCATAACTCCAGCAATGCCTTCTGCGTCTGGGCATCTTCGCGAACCGCCAGGGTGGCGAGGAACGCTTCGGCCAGATGCATCAACGGATTCTGCAGCGGCCCGGTTTGCAGGGTGAGCCAGTCGCGCTCCAGGCAGGCTTCGTACAATCCATCGCCGGTCGCAAAGCGTCGGCCGATGATTTCCAGCGCCGCATTCAAAGTCGACTCGACCAGTGGATCGCCGGACTTCGCCCAGTAATGCGCGCAAGCGAACAGGATAAAGGCGTGGGTGTAGAGATCCTTGCGCTGATCCAGCGGCTTGCCTTGGGCATCGATGCTGTAGAACCAGCCGCCGTGCTCGGCGTCATGAAAGTGCCGTTGCAAGGAGCGGAACAGCACCGCCGCACGCACTTCAGCGTTATCCACAACCCCGATCAGGCTGGAAAACAGATACAGCTGGCGTGCGCAGGCCATCGCCCGATAGCGTTGCGGGGGCAGGGGCTGATGCGCGGCGTCCAGCGCCTCGTAGGGCAGCGCCATGTCAGCGTTCCAGCCCGGGCCTTGCCAGAGCGGCACTATGACGTTGACGAAGTGCTGTTGCACCGCGCCGAACGTGGCGGTCAATTCGGGCAGGGAGGTGGAGCGGGAAGCGTGGGGCATGGGCGGACGTCGTCACGGCTGGGGCGATTGCGCGACATGTTAGCAGAGAGACCGGCCTGAGCGATGTGGTGTCTGTCAGACCGCCTTCGCGAGCAGGCTCGCTCCCACAGTGGATTTGCAGCGTACATAAAACCTGTGGGAGCGAGCCTGCTCGCGAAGAGGCCAGTGCAGGCGCTAAAAGATCAGCCGGCCAGCAACCAGGCCCCGGTCACTGCCGAAGCCGCTCCGGCCAAGCGCACCAGCGGCGCCGCCGCCTGAGGCAGGAAACGCACCACGGCATAACCCGCCGCATGCAGCGCAGCTGTCGCGGCCACAAAACCCGCCGCATACGCCCAAGGACTGCTCATGTCCGGCAGTTCCAAGCCATGCGCCACACCATGGAACAACGCAAACACCGCCGTCGCCACCACCGCCATGACCAACGGCGGACGCACCGCCAGCGCTACCGCCAGACCCAACGCCAGCACCGACGCAGCGATCCCGCTTTCCAGCGCCGGCAATTGCAGCCCTTCAAACCCGAGCAGGCCGCCCATCAGCATGGTGCCGACAAACGTGCACGGTAGCGCCCAGCGCGCCGCACCTTGCTGCTGCGCGGCCCACAAGCCAACAGCCACCATCGCCAGCAAATGGTCGAGGCCGCCGATCGGGTGGCTGATGCCTGCGATCAAACCACTGTCGCCATGCCCCGGGTGAGCGAATGCCAGCGCTGGCGTCAGCAGCAGCGCCACGGCGCCAAGAATACGTTTGAGTGTCATGGATAAGCTTCCTTGTTGAAAAGTGAATCAGGCTGCAGTCAGCAGGCCCTGGCGTTCGATGAAGGCGATGATTTGCTCAAGGCCCTGACCGGTTTTCTGGTTGCTGAAGACGAACGGCTTGCCGTTGCGCATGCGCTTTGTGTCGCTGTCCATCATTTCCAGCGAAGCGCCAACCAGCGGCGCGAGGTCGATCTTGTTGATCACCAGCAGGTCGGACTTGCAGATCCCCGGCCCGCCCTTGCGTGGCAGCTTGTCGCCGGCCGAAACGTCAATCACGTAGATGGTCAGGTCGGACAGTTCGGGGCTGAAGGTCGCTGAGAGGTTGTCGCCACCGGACTCCACCAGAATCAAATCCAGCCCCGGAAAACGCCGGTTCAGTTGATCGACCGCTTCCAGGTTGATCGAGGCGTCTTCGCGGATCGCCGTGTGCGGGCAGCCGCCGGTTTCCACGCCGATGATCCGCTCCGGTGCGAGGGCTTCGTTGCGCACGAGGAAATCGGCGTCTTCGCGGGTGTAGATGTCGTTGGTCACCACGGCAAGGTTGTAGCGCTCGCGCAAGGCCAGGCACAGGGCCAGGGTCAAAGCGGTTTTGCCGGAACCGACCGGGCCGCCGATGCCGACGCGCAGAGGTTGTGTGTTCATGGTTGTTTCTCCTAAGAACGGAAGAGGCGGCTGTACTGGCGCTCGTGGGCCATGCACGCCAGGGACAGGCCGAACGCGGCGCTGCCCATGTGGTCGGGATTGATTCGGCTGGCGTCCTGCTGTGCTTGTTGCAGCAGCGGCAGCAATTCGCTGGTCAGGCGCTGGGCGGCTTGCTGGCCCAGCGGCAGGGTTTTCATCAAGACGGCGAGCTGGTTTTCCAGCCAGCTCCACAGCCACGCGGCGAGGGCGTCCTGCGGGCTGATGCCCCAGGCGCGCGCGGCCAGCGCCCAGCACAAGGCCAAATGCGGTTCGCGGCATTGATCGAGAAAATCGCGGGCGGGCGCGTCGAGTTCCGGTAGGCCGTTGAGCAGTTGCTGCAACGAATAGCCCATCTGCCGGCTCTCCAGATGCAACTCGCGGGTCTCGCGACTGGCGCGATGGCTTTCGCAGAGGCTCAGCAACTCCGCCCATTGTTCATCCGCCGCCGCTTGGCAATGCGCGAGCAGCAGCGGCGCCTCGAAGCGGGCGAGGTTGAGCAGCAATTGATCGCTGATCCAGCGCCGGGCGCTTTGCGGGTTATCGACGCGGCCATTATCCACAGCCATTTCCAGGCCTTGCGAATAGCTGTAGCCGCCAATCGGCAATTGCGGACTGGCCAGGCGCAGTAGCGCCCAGGCCGGATTCACAGGCGTACGCCGAACTGATGGAGTTTCGGCGCGTAGTTGAAGTCTTCGTCGCCGTGGCGTGAGTGGTGATGGCCGCCGCCATAGGCGCCGTGTTCCGGCTGGAACGGTGCCTCGATGGCTACGACCTGTGCGCCGAGCTGTTCGAGCATGGCTTTGAGCACGTAATCGTCGAGCAGACGCAGCCAGCCATCGCCGACTTGCAGGGCGACGTGGCGATTACCCAAGTGATAAGCCGCACGAGTCAGCTCGAAAGCATTGGCGCAGGTGACGTGCAGCAATTGCTCAGGGCGGGCGCAGACGCGGACAATTCGGCCGTCTTCAGCCTGTAGGCATTCGCCGTCATACAGCGGCGGCTGACCGCGCTCCAAAAACAACCCGACGTCTTCGCCTTCGGCACTGAAACAGCGCAGACGGCTTTTGCTCCGCGCTTCGAAGGTCAGGTGCAACTCGGCGGCCCAGACGGGTTGAGGGTCGGTTCTGCGGTGAATCACCAGCATCGGAAAGCTTCCAGCTATGGACAATACTCTGGCTAGAGCAAGGGCCTTGCCAATCGGACGAGATGTAGGAAATCCCTGTCGGAGCGTAGTGGATGTTTCAAGATGTTGCGGGATTATGGAAGGTTTTGGTGCGTGAAGATTTTTTAATGCACCAAATGGAGGCTGTGACGCCGCACCTTTGTAGGAGTGAGCCTGCTCGCGATAGCGGAGTGTCAGTCAGCAAATATGTAGCTGATAAACCGCAATCGCGAGCAGGCGAAGGCCTACAGGGGACCGGATGTATCAGTAAGGAAGAGGGGTGTTACTCGGTACTGCCCAGCCCTTGCCAGTGCTTGAGCCCGATAAAGATGAAGCGCAACTGCTGGGTGATCTTCGCCTGTGGCGTCAGATGCTCCGGCAGGGCTTCGGCGGGCGGATCGATGATGTCGGGGAGGGTGGCGAATACCGATTTGACGATCAGGTCAGCCATTACGCTCAGGCCTGCGGCATCCAGATGCTGCAGCTTGGGCATCATCGTCAGGTCAGAAGCCAGGTCGGAGCTGATGTTCTCGCGCAGGCGACCAATGGCCTGACGCACCGGCAGCGAACCGCCGTATTGCTCGCGAGCGAGAAACAGGAATTGCGAACGGTTGGCGCTGACCACGTCGAGGAAGATCCGCACGGACGCATCGATGATGCCGCCCATGACGAATTCGTTGTGCCGCACCAGACGGATGGTTTCGCGGAAGGTCTGGCCGACTTCACTGACCAGCACCAGGCCCAGTTCGTCCATATCGGCAAAGTGCCGGTAGAAACCGGTCGGCACGATGCCGGCGGTTTTCGTCACTTCACGCAGGCTCAGGCTGCCGAATCCTCGGCCGCTTTCCATCAAGTGGCGGGCAGCGTCCATGAGGGCGTTGCGGGTCTGTTGTTTCTGTTCGGCGCGGGGCAGCATCGCAGGGTGTGTCTTTCGGCAGGACAAGCGCGGCACTCTAGCAAATCGGCTTTGTCGGCGTCGAACGGGAGGAGATACGGGGGAGGATTTCAGCGGGGTTGAAAAGTCAAAAGCCCAATCGGGTGATTGGGCTTTTTTTCGAGGCCGCCATGGGCTTAGCTCAAAGCGCTGTTGCGTTCGATCACACGATCACCGCCGCCTTCAGCGAGGGTCTGGCCTTGGGGAGTGCGGTCGCTACCATCGGAAGCCAGGGTTTGGCCTTGTGGTGTACGGTCGCTGCCATCGGAAGCCAGGGTTTGACCTTGTGGTGTACGGTCGCTGCCATCAGACGCGAGGGTTTGACCCTGTGGAGTGCGATCGGAACCGTCTTGCACCAGACCTTTCTCTTCGAGGCGATCACGGCCACCTTCGGCTACGGTCTGACCTTGTGGAGTCTTGTCATAGCCATCTTGCACCAGGCCTTTTTCTTCCAGGCGGTTGCGGCCGTTTTCAGCCAGGGTCTGGCCCTGTGGAGTGCGGTCGCCGCCGTCAGCAGCTACGGTTTGGCTGAATACCGAGTGGCTGGATTTCACTTGCGGAGTGGCTTGGTCGGCAGCGGGCAGGGCGAAAGCAGTGCTGGCTAGCATCGACAGGGTAAGGCTGAGCAGTAATTGGCGTTTCATGATGGGTTGCTCCTTGGGAGGGCGATAAAGTGGGTACGAGGGCAATGCTACTCTCGATAAGTCGATATAAAAGTTCATAAACGCAATGGTAATAATCAACAGAATTGATTGTTCTGCCCGGAGGCTCTAGATCGGGCTTTTCCGGACGACGGTTTTGCACCGGGGTGGGTATTTCCGACTCACTCGCGCCTCGCAAAAGTGCGGGTCGCGGTAACACTGTTCGACTGATCGGTCAGAATTCGCGCGACTTTTTGCGCCTTAATCGACCTTTCGATTAAACCTGCGGCTGGTTTGCCAGTCGTAGATTTCATGAGGGCCGCTTTGGCCCGCCGTTTCAGCCGTGCGCCGCAGTCTTTGCGTGCGGTCGTGATCAGGAGCTTTGTGCATGACGCGCACTGGAAAAATCTTCAGCTGGACCTTCGCCATCCTCGTGCTGCTACTGGCCGTGCTGGTGTTGATCATCGTGTTCTTCGACTGGAACCGGATCAAACCGCCGCTCAACGCCAAAGTCTCGGAAGAACTGCACCGACCGTTTGCCATCAATGGCAACCTCGCGGTGATCTGGCAGCGCGAGCCGGACGAGGGCGGCTGGCGCGCGTGGGTGCCGTGGCCGCACGTGGTCGCTGAGGATTTGAGCCTGGGCAACCCGGACTGGTCGAAGCAACCGCAGATGGTCACACTCAAACGCGTTGAACTGCGCATCTCGCCTCTGGCGCTGCTGGCGCAACGCGTGGTGATCCCGCGTATTGACCTGACCGAACCCAACGCCGAGTTGCAGCGTCTGGCCGACGGCCGTGCCAACTGGACGTTCAAGTTCGATCCGAAGGATCCGAACGCCGAGCCGTCGAACTGGGTGGTCGACATCGGCGCCATCGGGTTCGATAAGGGCCACGTTACCCTTGACGATCAGACGCTCAAGACCAACCTTGATGTCTTGATCGATCCACTGGGCAAGCCGATTCCGTACAGCGACATCGTCGGTGCCAAAGCGGCGAAAACCGCGCAGGACAAGGGCGGTGCACCGCAGGATTATGCGTTTGCGCTGAAGGTCAAAGGCCAATACCACGCTCAGAACCTCACCGGCCAAGGCAAGATCGGCGGGCTGCTGGCATTGCAGGACGCGAGCAAGCCGTTCCCGTTGCAGGCCCAGGCGAAGATTGGCGACACCAGCATCAAACTGGCCGGCACGCTGACCGACCCGCTTAACCTTGGCGCCCTCGATCTGCGCCTGAAACTGGCCGGCGCCAGCCTCGGCAATCTCTATCCGCTAACCGGTGTGACCCTGCCCGATACACCGCCGTACTCCACCGACGGCCATTTGATCGCCAAGCTGCATGACGCGGCCGGCGCGAAATTCACCTATGAGCAGTTCAACGGCAAGATCGGCAGCAGTGATATCCATGGCGACCTGACCTACGTCGCCAGTCAGCCACGGCCAAAGCTCAGCGGCGCGCTGCTCTCCAATCAACTGCTGTTCGCCGACCTCGCGCCACTGATCGGCGCCGACTCCAATGACAAGCAAAAGGCCCGCGGCGGCGAGAGCAAACAGCCGGCCGATAAAGTGCTGCCAGTGGAGGAGTTCAAGACCGACCGCTGGCGCGCAATGGACGCTGATGTCGAGTTCACCGGCAAGCGCATCGTCCACAGCGAGAAGCTGCCGTTCAACGACCTCTATACCCATCTGAAACTCAACGACGGCGAACTTAGCCTCGAGCCACTGCGTTTCGGCGTGGCGGGCGGCAATCTCGATGCGCAGATCCGCCTCAACGGCCGCACCGAACCGCTGGAAGGCCGGGCCAAATTGACGGCGCGCCGCTTCAAACTCAAGGAGCTGTTCCCGACCTTCGAACCGATGAAAACCAGTTTCGGCGAGCTTAATGGCGACGCCGATATCACTGGGCGTGGCAACTCGGTCGCCAAGCTGCTGGGCGGCGCCAATGGCAAATTGAAGATGTTGATCAACGACGGCGCGATCAGCCGTGAGCTGATGGAACTGGCCGGGCTCAACGTCGGCAATTACGTGGTCGGCAAGATCTTTGGCGACAAGGAAGTGAAGATCAACTGCGCGGCGGCGGACTTCGACATCAAAACCGGTCTGGCGACCACGCAGCTGTTTGTCTTCGATACCGAGAACGCGATCATCTATATCGACGGCACGGCGAACATGGCCACTGAGCAGCTGGATCTGACCGTGACGCCGGAATCCAAGGGCTGGCGTTTGATTTCCCTGCGCTCGCCGCTGTACGTGCGCGGCAAGTTCATCAAGCCGGACGCGGGTGTGAAGGCTGTGCCGCTGATGTTGCGCGGGGCGGGGATGGTGGCGTTGGGCGTGATTGCGGCGCCAGCGGCGGGGCTGTTGGCGCTGGTGGCGCCGAGTGGCGGTGAGCCGAATCAGTGTGCGCCGTTGCTGGAGCAGATGAAGGCGGGCAAGGCGCCGGTTACCGTTAAACCTACCAAGTAATCTTCAGCGCTTATAAAGACGCCATCGCGAGCAGGCTCACTCCTACATGGGAACGCATTCCAAATGTAGGAGTGAGCCTGCTCGCGATAGGGGTTAGAGGTCGTTCAGGATGTCAGCCATGTCATCGGCATGCTCTTCTTCCTGCGCGAGGATATCTTCAAAGATACGCCGCGTAGTCGGGTCTTTCTCGCCGATGTACTGAATGATCTCGCGATAGCTGTCGATGGCGATGCGCTCGGCCACCAAGTCCTCGTAGACCATCTCTTTCAGGGTATTGCCGGCCACGTATTGCGCGTGGGACATCTTCGACAGCAGGTCGGGGTTGAACTCAGGCTCGCCGCCCAATTGCACAATGCGCTCGGCCAGGCGGTCGGCGTGCTGGGCTTCCTGGGTAGCATGCTCGAGAAACTCTTCGGCGGCCACATGGGCTTTCACGCCATTGGCCATGAAGTAGTGGCGTTTGTAGCGCAGCACGCAGACCAGTTCAGTGGCCAGCGATTCATTGAGCAAGCGCAGCACCTCTTCACGGTCGGCGCTGTAGCCCTCGGTGACGGCGCCGTTCTCGACGTGTTGGCGCGCACGGTCGCGCAGGGTTTGAACATCTGACAGATGCAGGTCGTCGCTCATTTCGATCTCCTGGAGGCTAATCCGATTGTCGCCACGTTCTGCGGACGCGGTCGGTACCTAAGCTGTGAGTCATGAGCGTTGCAAAAAGTTTTATCGGTTTACGCAACCCCTGTAGGAGCTGCCGAAGGCTGCGATCTTGGCGCCAGCCCGGACAAAACTGCTTCCTCGCGCAACCAGGCAAAAAACGCCCGCACCGGCGGATGCCGTTCGCGCCCCGGTACACACAACGCGCTGTACCCGGCGCCATCGACTTGTACCTGACCCATGAACGGCACCAGCAAGCCACTGGCAACGCTCTGTGACACCAGAATATTGCTCGCCAGTACCAGCCCTTGCCCGGCAATCGCCGCTTGCAGGGCGTAATGCTCTTCATCGTATTCGCGGATGGCCGGTTGCTGGTTCAGCCAGTGTGCGCTGGCCTTCGCGCACCACGCTTCCCAGCCATGGGCGTAGAGCTTCGAGTTGTGCCAACGCACGCTGATCAACGTCGGTGTGCGTCTCGCGGCCAGCGCCACTTGCTCGGGTGAGCCGTAAACCCCGAACGACTCATCGAACAGGCACAGGCCATAAAGGTTCGGGTAGTCGTCGAGGCTGTAGCGCAACACCAGATCGACGCTGGCGTCCTGATGCAGATCGATGACTTCACAGTGAGTATCGAGGCGTACGTTGATGTTCGGGTGCCGGGCATAAAAGCGCCCGAGGCGCGGTACCAGCCACAGCGCGGCGAAGGCGGCGGTGGTCGATAGCGTCAGCGTGCTGGCGTTGCGCTGCGGGCGCAGGGTGTCGACGCTTTGCGCCACCTCCAGCAAGGCACCGTGCAGACTGCGGAACAGGCGCTCGCCGCCCTCGGTCAGGCGCACCTGGCGCGGCAGGCGTTCGAACAATGCAACGCCAAGCCAGTCTTCCAGCGAGCGAATTTGATGCGAAATCGCCGTGGGCGTGACTGACAGCTCTTCGGCGGCAGCCTTGAAACTGAGCAGTCGTGATGCCGATTCAAAGGCGCGCAGGGCGGTGAGTGGCAGCGAGGCAAACATTAAAAACTCCATGGATGAAATGAATTCATCCCGACTGATTTTTGCTCATTTGAGGCAATGGTGTGCTGCCTGCAATCTGCAGCGACACAGCAATCAAAGTCTAGCCTCAAGGAGTTTCAGATGAGCAAAATTCTTGCGATCCACGCCAGTCCCCGTGGCGACCGTTCGCACTCGCGGCGCTTGGCGGAACATTTTCTCAGTGCCTGGCAGGTGCGTCATCCGCAGGCGCAAGTGACTCGCCGCGAGGTCGGGCGGGCGCTGATTCCGGCGGTCAACGAAGCCTTTGTCGCTGCCGCGTTTCATCCACAGCCTGAGGCCCGACCACTGTCGATGCAGGCCGATCTGGCCCTGAGCGATCAACTGGTCGGCGAGTTGTTCGATCACGACCTGCTGCTGATTTCCACGCCGATGTACAACTTCAGCGTGCCCAGCGGTCTCAAGGCCTGGGTCGATCAGATCGTACGCCTGGGCCTGACCTTCGATCACACGCTGGACAATGGCGTTGCTCAATACACGTCTTTGCTGCAGGGCAAGAAAGCCTTGATCGTGACCAGTCGCGGCGGCTTCGGTTTTGGTCCGGGCGGCGAGCTGGAGGCTTTGAATCATGCCGATCCATGGCTGCGCACGGCGCTGGGTTTCATCGGCATCAACGACGTCAGCGTGGTCGCGGCCGAAGGCGAAGAGTCCGCCGAACGCACCTTCGCGGTGTCGGTGGCCGAGGCCGAGCAGCGTTTGCTCGATCTCGCCCGGGTGTTCTAAATGGCCTGGATGTTCCTGCTGATCGCCGCCGGTTTTGAAGTGACCTTCGCCATGGGCATGAAGTACGCCGAAGGTTTCACCCGACTGTGGCCGTCGTTGATCACCGTGGTCGCGGCGGTCGGCGGGATTTATTTTCTGACCCTGGCGATGCGTGAATTGCCGGTGAGCATTGCCTACCCGATCTGGACGGCGATTGGCTCTCTGGGCACGGTGTTTCTCGGTTTTGCCCTGCTCGGCGAGAGCCTGACCCTGGTCAAACTGGTTTCGGTCGGGCTGATTGTGGCGGGGGTGGTGGGCCTGAAGTAGGCTGATGGTCGAGTTGTCATGATCATGGAGGAGGCTTGGCGGGCGTTTTGCACGCCTTGCATCCACTCACCGAACACAAGGATGTTTGCCCATGTCGACGCGTTATCCATTGGTGCTGGTGCCCGGCATGCTCGGGTTTATCCGGCTGGTTCTTTATCCGTACTGGTACGGCATCATCGGCGCGTTGCGCCGTGGTGGTGCGACAGTGATTGCGGTGCAGGTATCGCCGCTCAACTCGACTGAGGTGCGCGGCGAACAGTTGCTCGCACGCATCGATGAGATATTGCGTGAGACCGGGGCGCAAAAGGTCAACCTGTTCGGCCACAGTCAGGGCTCGCTGACGGCGCGCTATGCGGCGGCGAAACGGCCGGATCTGGTGGCGTCCGTCACGTCGGTGGCCGGGCCCAATCATGGCTCCGAGCTGGCCGATTATCTGGAAAAAAATTATCCGGCCAACAGCGCCAAGGGACGGCTGCTTGAGGTGTTGCTAAGGTTGGTCGGGTGGTTGATGGCTGTTTTGGAGACCGGTTATCGCGGGCCGAAATTGCCGGTGGATATCCACGCCTCGCACCAATCGCTGACGACAGAGGGCGTGGCCCTGTTCAATCAGCGTTATCCACAGGGCCTGCCCGAGACGTGGGGCGGGCACGGGCCGGAAGAGGTTAACGGCGTGCGTTATTACTCGTGGTCGGGGACGTTGCAGCCGGGCAAGACTGATCGCGGCGGGAATTTGTTTGATGGGACCAATCGCAGTTGTCGCTTGTTTGCGAAAACCTTCGTGCGTGAGCCGGGGCAGTGCGATGGGATGGTCGGGCGGTATAGCTCGCATCTGGGCACGGTGATTGGCGATGACTATCCGCTGGATCACTTCGACATCGTCAACCAGTCGCTGGGGCTGGTTGGCAAGGGTGCGGATCCGGTGCGGCTGTTTGTCGAGCATGCCGCGCGGCTTGCGGCTGCAGGCCTTTAGGATCAAAAGATCGCAGCCTTCGGCAGCTCCTACAGGTTCGGTGTCGAACACAAATTTTGTGAACGCCCCGAACTCATGTAGGAGCTGCCGCAGGCTACGATCTTTTCCATCAGGCAACGCTGATCCGGCGACCCAACACGGTGGTCCAGCGCTCGGAAAGAATCACCCCACCCAACGTCAACAACCCGCCCACCAGGTGATACATCGCCAACTGCTCTTTCAACACCACCGCCGCAATCAGCGCAGTAATCAACGGCAGCAGATTGAAAAACAACGTCGTGCGGCTCGGCCCCAGACGCTGCACAGCCTGCATCCACGCCAGCGGCGCGACCATCGACGCCAACAGACACGCATACAACACCAGCGGAATGTTCTGCAGGGTCAGCCCGGTCTTCGGCGAAGCGGCATACAGCGGAAACAACACGACAATCGCCACCAGCACCTGCAAGTACAGCAATACCAGCGGCGGCAGGCGCAGCTGCCATTTTTTCAGCAGCGTGCTGTAGATCGCATAAGCGAGCGTGGCGATCAGCATCATCGCATCACCCATGTTCACGCCGTGCTGCAGCAACGCGCCGAGGCTGCCGGACGACACCACCACCAGTACGCCGGCAAACGACAGCACCGCGCCCACCAATGCGCCGGCAGTCAGGCGCTGCCCAAGGCTGATGATCGCCATGGCCAGCGACATCAGCGGCATCAGCGACAGAATGATGCCCATGTTGGTCGCGGTGGTCAGGGTTGCGGCGAAGTAGGCGAGGCTCTGATACACCGCCATGCCCAACACGCCCAGTACGAAGATTTTGCCCAGGTTCGGACGGATCTGCGGCCAGTGCGCGATCACCGCTTTGAGCATGAAAGGCGTGAACAACAAGCCGGCCAGCAGCCAGCGGTAGAAACCGATCTCGGCGGGGAAAATCGCCCCGACCGCCAGTTTGTTGATCACGGTATTGCCGGCCCAGATAAAAATCGCCAGCAGCGGAAACGCGTATTGCATGAGTTGAAACCAGTACGTTAATGAAAGGCAATTATCCGTTGTCTGGATGCAAGCCTATACTTCGAACCGGACAACCTGCCTCTGAAACCGGACAGCATGAACAGTAAACACATCGATCTGCTGGATTTCAGCGAACTGCCATCGGCGGTGTACTTCCGCTACGCCGATTTCAACGCCCATGAATTCGCCGCACCGCACCGTCATCCGTGGGGCACGCTGGAATACGCGGCGCACGGCGTGCTGCACATGGACGTCGACGGCAGCCGCTTCATGTCACCGCCACAATACGCGGTGTGGGTGCCGCCGCAGGTCGAGCACAGTTTTTACAGCCATCAACCGGTCAACTATCGCGCGGTGTGTCTTGATCCCAAGGTCTGCGCCGATTTGCCCCGGCGCGCGTGCACCTTGGCCATCAGCGACATTCTCAAGGCGATTCTCAAAGATTTCGCCGCCCGCGACGTGAAGATTCCCGAACTTGATGCCGATCAACGGCTGGCGCAGGTTCTGGTCGATCAATTGCAGCAGGCACCGGTGCATGAGTGTTATCTGCCGTACGCGAGCAGCTCCGGATTGCTGGCAATCCTTGAAACCTTGCAGGCCGAGCCGGGCAACAATCAGCCGCTGGCGCATTGGGCGCTGCAGGTGCACGTCAGTGAGCGCACATTGGCGCGGCAATTCGTCCGTGAGTTGGGGATGAGTTTCGGCGAATGGCGCCAGCGTCTGCGCTATCTCGCCGCGATCGAGGCGCTGGAAACTACCCGCAGCGTGCAGGAAATTGCCTTCGACCTCGGTTACAGCAGCGGTTCGGCATTTATCGCCATGTTCGCCCGGCAGGCGGGGTGTACGCCGGAGCAGTATCGCCGTAGCCATCTCGAAGGCAGGAAGGTGTAACAAGATTTGGCTACACTCCTGCAGAGGCCGCCCCCATCGGTGCGGCGACAAGGAGAAAACTCCATGAAGATGTTGCGTGTGCCGTTGTTGATGATTGGTTTGCTCCTGTGTTCCCAGGGTTTCGCCGCCACGGCGCAACAGAACAAAATGACCACTTGCAATGCCGATGCGACCGCCAAGAGTCTGAAAGGCGATGAGCGCAAAACCTTCATGAGCACCTGCCTCAAGGCAGCGCCAGCGGCCAACGATGCCAAGGCCCTGACCCCGCAGCAGCAGAAAATGACCACCTGCAACGCCGATGCGAAAACCAAGGCGCTGACCGGCGATGCGCGCAAGGCGTTCATGAGTGATTGCCTGAAGAAAAAATAACCTGGTTCTGTGGGTTGACTGGGTCTAGGCGTTCGCTTGAGATTTGCCCTCACCCTAACCCTCTCCCGGAGGGAGAGGGGACTGACCGCGTTGTTTTCAGATATCCATCGACCTGAACTATCCGGCCGATTCTGGATTCAATACAGCACTGGCAGGTCACCGGATTTCTTCGCCATTCCTCGATCGGTTCCCTCTCCCTCTGGGAGAGGGCTAGGGTGAGGGCTGGATCTCAAGCCGTGCAGCAAAACCCGAAACACCGCATATACCTAGTGCTCCCCCGGGAACGCTGGCAGACTGCCAATCCTTTTACGCCGTTCGTTTTGAGGCTGTATGCCAACGTTTTCTGAGCGTCATGTAGTGTTCTGGGTCAGTTGCATCATCATTTTCGGCGGTTTGCTGCTGGTGCTGCCGCTGCGCTTGTTGCCCAGTCTGTTGGCCGGTCTGTTGGTCTATGAGCTGGTCAATATGCTCACCCCGCAGTTGCAACGGCTGATCGAAGGCCGCCGCGCGCGTTGGCTGGCGGTGGCCTTGCTCGGCACGCTGGTGGTGAGTGTGCTGGCGCTGATCTTCGCCGGCGCGATCAGCTTTCTCCTGCACGAAGCAGAAAATCCCGGTGCTTCCCTCGATAAATTCATGGGTGTGGTCGACCGCGCGCGCGGGCAATTGCCGCCGTTCATCGATGCTTATCTGCCGGCCAGTGCTGCGGAATTTCGCGTGGCGATCGGCGAGTGGATGAGCAAACATCTGTCCGACCTGCAACTGGTCGGCAAGGACGCGGCGCACATGTTCGTGACGCTGCTGATCGGCATGGTCCTCGGTGCAATTATCGCCTTGCAGCGCATCCCCGACGTGACCAAACGCAAACCGCTGGCCGCCGCGTTGTTCGACCGTTTGCACCTGCTGGTGCAGGCGTTTCGCAACATCGTTTTCGCGCAGATCAAGATTTCCCTGCTCAACACCTTCTTCACCGGGATCTTCCTCGCGGTGATCCTGCCGATGTTCGGCATCAAGCTGCCGCTGACCAAAACCCTGATTGTGCTGACCTTCCTGCTCGGCCTGCTGCCAGTAATCGGCAACCTGATGTCGAACACGCTGATCACCATCGTCGGCCTGTCACTGTCGATCTGGGTGGCGATTGCCGCGCTGGGTTATCTGATCTTTATCCACAAGCTCGAGTACTTCCTCAACGCGCGGATTGTCGGCGGGCAGATCAGTGCCAAGTCGTGGGAGTTGCTGCTGGCGATGCTGGTGTTCGAGGCCGCATTCGGCTTGCCTGGAGTGGTGGCGGGGCCGATTTATTATGCGTACCTGAAGAGTGAGTTGAAACTGGGCGGGATGGTTTGATCCAAGCGCTTGTAGCGCTTGAATGGGCCTCTTCGCGAGCAGGCTCGCTCCCACATTTTGAGCGCATTCCTTCAGTTGAAATGCAATCCAGTGTGGGAGCGAGCCTGCTCGCGAATGGCGCGACGCCGATTTCAGGTCAGGCCATGGCGCCATAGCGTTTCATGGCTTCAATCGCCAATCCGCTGCCAATGCTGCCAAAGATATTCCCTTCGACATGCCGAGCATTCGGCAGCATCGCCGAGACGCTGTTGCGCAGCGCCGGAATACCGCTCGAACCACCGGTGAAGAACACGGTATCAACCTGATCCACCGCCACACCGGCATCGTTCAGCAACTGCGTAACACTGCCACGCACTCGCTCCAGCAACGCATCGATCGCCGATTCAAACAGCGCGCGGGTCAGTTCAACACTCAGCCCGGGTTCAATGCGATCCAGCGGCACATGGCGGCTGTCGGTGTGGGTCAACTGGATCTTGGTTTCTTCCACTTCCATCGCCAACCAGTGCCCGGCGCGCTGTTCGATCAACTTGAATAGGCGATCGATGCCGCCGGTGTCTTCGATGTCGTAGCGCATGCTGCCCAGCGCCAGGCTGGATTTCTGCGAGTACACCGAGTTGATGGTGTGCCAGGTTGCCAGATTCATGTGGTGGCTGGTCGGCATGTAGGCGCCGCTCTTCATGCGGCTGCCGTAGCCGAACAGCGGCATCAGGCCTTGCAGGCTCAGCTGTTTGTCGAAGTCGGTACCGCCGATGTGCACGCCGCCAGTGGCGAGAATGTCATCGTGACGGTTATCGAAACCGCGACGCTCCGGCGACAGGCGCACCAGCGAGAAGTCGGAGGTACCACCGCCGATGTCGACGATCAGCACCAGCTCTTCTTTCTCGATGGTCGACTCGTAGTCGAAGGCCGCTGCAATCGGCTCGTACTGGAAGGAGACTTCCTTGAAACCGATCTTCCTGGCCACGTCGACCAGGGTGTCTTCGGCTTCCTGGTCGGCCAGCGGATCGTCATCGACGAAGAACACCGGACGGCCGAGCACCACTTGTTCGAATTCCCGACCGGCGGCGGTTTCCGCACGGCTCTTCAACTGGCCGATGAACAGGCCGAGCAAGTCCTTGAACGGCATCGCCGTGCCGAGCACGCTGGTGTCGTGCTTGATCAGCTTGGAACCGAGCAGGCTCTTCAACGAGCGCATCAGCCGGCCTTCATAACCTTCCAGGTACTCGTGCAGCGCCAGACGACCGTAAACCGGGCGGCGTTCCTCGATGTTGAAGAAGACCACCGACGGCAGGGTGATCTTGTCGTCTTCCAGCGCGATCATCGTTTCCATGCCGGGGCGCAGCCAGCCGACGGTGGAGTTGGACGTGCCGAAGTCGATACCGCAGGCACGGGCTGGAGAGGCGTCTTTCATGTCTTTCGGTTCCGGTCAAAAAAACGGCCGCGCAGTGTATGTCAGTGCGCGCCAGATTCGAAGGCCGGTCATCTGCTATTTCACGACTAAACTGCTTGAAACTCGCAGCTTTGCCCCAAACTTGCTGGCATGGGCCGGCAGAACCACCGGCGGTCGCAAGAACCGCCGTCCACTGCCGATAAACTTCTGTTGCGCCACCCGGTCACAACCTTGAGATCGGTCAACCTGGCACGCGCGAATCGGCGCATGCTGGCATCGGCGCGAAATCGATAACGGATGGTGATTCCTTCAATGGACTTCAAAGACTATTACAAGATACTCGGCGTGGAGCCGACAGCAGACGACAAGGCAATCAAGGCTGCCTATCGCAAGCTGGCGCGCAAATACCACCCCGATGTCAGCAAGGAAAAGGACGCCGAGGCCAAATTCAAAGACGCCTCGGAAGCCTATGAAGCGCTGAAAAGCGCCGACAAACGCGCCGAGTACGACGAGCTGCGCCGCTATGGCCAGCACGGTCAGCCGTTCCAGGGGCCACCGGGCTGGCAGAGCCGAGGCGGCTTTGGCGGTGGCGGTGGCGACACCGGCGACTTCTCGGACTTCTTCAGTTCGATCTTCGGCAATCGCGGCCCCGGTTTCGGTGGCGGCGAAGGTCGGCAACAACGCAGTGCAGGGCGCCGAGGGCAAGACGTGGAAATGGAACTGCCGATCTTCCTCGAGGAGACGCTCGCTAACGAATCGAAGAAAGTCACCTTCCAGGTGCCGCAATACAACGCCAACGGCCAGCACGTCAGCAACACCAGCAAGAGCCTGAACGTGAAGATCCCGGCGGGCGTGACCGACGGCGAGCGCATTCGCCTCAAGGGTCAGGGCGCGCCGGGTATCGGTGGCGGGGCCAATGGTGACCTGTACCTGACCATTCGTTTTGCGCCGCACCCGAAATTCGATGTCGAAGGTGAAAACCTCATCATCACCTTGCCGCTGGCGCCTTGGGAATTGGCATTGGGCACGGAAGTAGCCGTGCCGACCCTGACCGGCAAGATCAACCTCAAGGTGCCGGCCGGTAGCCAGAATGGCCAGCGCATGCGCGCCAAGGGGCATGGCTTGAAAAACAAGGCTGGTGAGCGCGGTTACTTGTTTGTGCAGCTCAAAGCGGTGATGCCGAAAGCGGCCGACGACGAGGTAAAGGCGCTGTGGCAGGAACTGGCGAAGAAAGCCGCTTTCAATCCGCGAGAGAACTTCTGAAACCGACGACGGAGTAGCCCATCATGAGCAGCCCCCTGATCGTTCAACTGGACCTGGCAGAATTCTGTGAGGCGGCCGATTTGTCGGACGTCTACGTGATCGAAATCGTCGAACACGGCATCCTCGAACCTCAGGGCGCACAGCCCCGGGAATGGCGCTTCACCGATTACGAATTGGCCCTGGCCAAGCGTGCGGCGAAGTTGCGCCGTGATCTGGAGCTGGAGTGGGAAGGGGTTGCGCTGGCGCTGGATCTGCTGGAAGAGGTGCGCGAATTGCGCGCCGAGAACCGTATGCTCAAACAACGCCTGGCACGCTTGGTAATCGAATAACCCATGTAGGAGCTGCCGAAGGCTGCGATCTTTTGATCTTGATCTTAAAAAACAAGATTAAAAGATCGCAGCCTTCGGCAGCTCCTACAGGGATCGGTATACGCAGGCCCTTGTACTCGCGGGTCTCGAAGGGCCTTTTTTGGTTAGAACAGGAAGTACCGCTGTGCCATCGGCAATGTTTCCGCCGGCTCACACCACAGCAGCACACCATCAGCCTTGACCTGATACGTCTGCGGATCAACATCGATGTTCGGCAGATAGTCGTTGTGAATCAGATCGGTTTTCTGCACATCCCGGCATCCCTTCACCACGCCGATTTTTTTCTTCAACCCCAACGCTTCCGGCAACCCGGCCTCCTGCGCCGCCTGGCTGATGAAGGTCAGGCTGGTGGCGTGCAACGAGCCACCGTAACTGGCGAACATCGGGCGGTAGTGCACCGGTTGCGGGGTCGGGATCGACGCGTTGGCGTCGCCCATCAGACTCGCGGCAATCGCGCCACCCTTGAGGATCAGTGTCGGTTTCACGCCGAAAAACGCCGGACGCCAGAGCACCAGATCCGCCCACTTGCCGACTTCGATCGAACCGACTTCATGGCTGATGCCGTGGGTGATCGCCGGGTTGATGGTGTATTTGGCGATGTAGCGCTTGGCGCGGAAATTGTCGTTGCCTTCGCCATCCTGAGGTAGCGGGCCGCGCTGTTTTTTCATCTTGTCGGCGGTCTGCCAGGTGCGCGTGATGACTTCGCCGACGCGGCCCATGGCCTGGCTGTCGGAGCTGATCATCGAGAACGCGCCGAGGTCGTGGAGGATGTCTTCGGCGGCAATCGTTTCGCGGCGGATGCGGCTTTCGGCGAACGCGACGTCTTCGGCAATGCTCGGGTCGAGGTGGTGGCAGACCATCAGCATGTCGAGGTGTTCGTCGATGGTGTTGCGCGTGAACGGCCGGGTCGGGTTGGTCGAACTTGGCAGCACGTTAGGAAAGCCGCAGGCCTTGATGATGTCTGGCGCGTGACCGCCGCCGGCACCTTCGGTGTGATAGGTGTGAATGGTGCGGCCCTTGAACGCGCCGAGGGTGGTTTCGACGAAACCGGATTCGTTGAGGGTGTCGGTATGGATCGCCACCTGCACGTCGAACTGATCAGCGACGCTCAGGCAATTGTCGATGCTCGCCGGCGTGGTGCCCCAGTCTTCGTGCAGCTTGAGGCCGATGGCGCCGGCCTTGACCTGTTCGATCAATGGCTCCGGCAGGCTGGCGTTGCCTTTGCCGGTGAGGCCGATGTTCATCGGGAACGCATCGGCCGCCTGGAGCATGCGCGCCAAGTGCCACGGCCCGGAGGTGCAAGTGGTGGCGTTGGTGCCGGTGGCAGGTCCCGTGCCACCACCGATCATGGTGGTGACGCCGCTCATCAGCGCTTCTTCGATCTGCTGCGGGCAGATGAAATGGATGTGCGTGTCGATGCCGCCGGCGGTGAGGATCATGCCCTCGCCGGCAATCACTTCGGTGCCGGCGCCGATGGCGATGGTGACGTTGGGCTGCACGTCCGGGTTGCCGGCCTTGCCGATGGCGGCGATGCGGCCGTCCTTGAGGCCGACGTCGGCTTTGACGATGCCCCAGTGGTCGATGATCAGCGCGTTGGTGATCAGCGTGTCGACCACTTCGGCGGCCAATAGTTGGCTTTGGCCCTGGCCGTCGCGGATGACTTTGCCGCCTCCGAATTTGACTTCTTCGCCGTAGGTGGTGAAGTCTTTTTCGACCTCGATCCACAGCTCGGTGTCGGCCAGGCGCACCTTGTCGCCGACGGTGGGGCCGAACATGTCGGCGTAGGCTTGTCTGGAAATTTTCATGCAGCGTCCTTCAGGAAAATAGTGGTGAGCCATCGACCCTCACCCTAGCCCTCTCCCAGAGGGAGAGGGGACTGATCGCGGGTTTCTTTCGACAGACATCGACCTGAAATATCGAGTCGAACTCAGGATCGGAAAAGCCCCCATTCGGCTCCCTCTCCCTCGGGAGAGGGCTGGGGTGAGGGGCAGCGGTGCACGCAGATGTCAGAGGTCACCCATGACCCGTCCTGCAAACCCGAACACCCGCCGATGCCCGGCGTAATCGACCAGCTCAACCTCACGACTCTGCCCCGGCTCAAAACGCACCGCCGTGCCCGCCGGAATATTCAGGCGCATGCCACGGCTCGCTGCGCGATCAAAGGTCAGCGCGTCGTTGGTTTCAAAAAAGTGATAGTGCGAACCGACCTGAATCGGCCGGTCGCCGCTGTTGGCGACTTTCAGGCTGAGGGTGCGGCGGCCGACGTTGAGTTCGATGTCGCCGGGCTGGATCTGGTACTCGCCAGGAATCATCACTGGGCTCCTTGCAGAATCTTGTAATAGAGGGCGGTTGGTCGATAGGTGCCGTGCGGGTCGCAGGCGTAATCGGGAATCTGACCCGCGCGGGTGTAACCCAGCGCCTTGTAGAAATCTTCGGCGGGGGAACCGGCCTCGGTGTCGAGGTAAAGCATGCCGCGCTTGTGCTTGGGCGCTTCGAGTTCCAGCGCACTCATCAATTGCTGACCGAGACCGCGCCGCCGCGCGTGTTCGCGCACCAGCAGTTTCTGCACCTCGGCACGATTCAGGCCGTTGGCTTTCTGGCACAACCCCAATTGCACACTGGCCAACACCTGCTCGTCCTTGACCACCACCCAGAGCAGCACGCTGCCCTTGTTCACATTGTCCTGGACGTCATCGAAATAGGCGTGAGCCTGCGCCGCATCGAGATCGGCCATGAAGCCGACACTGGCGCCGTAACCCACGGCATCGAGCAGCAAATCGATCAGGCCCTGACGGTAGTGGGCAAAACTTTCAGCATTGACGCGGCGCAGTTGGGCGGCGTTCATCGGTGTCACTCCTTGATGGCTTCAGGCGGCTCCGCGCCAGGATTGAGGGTCAGTTGCATGAAGGTCAGGTCCAGCCAGCGGCCGAACTTGGTGCCGACTTGCGGCATTTGCCCGGTGGTGATGAAACCGGCGCGTTCGTGCAGACGAATCGAAGCAGCATTGCCGCTTTCGATGGCGGCGACCATCACGTGTTTGTCGCAGGTCCTTGCCCGTTCGATCAGCGCAGCCATCAGTTTCGGGCCGAGGCCGTTGCCGCGTTGGTCGCTGCGCACATACACCGAGTGCTCGACGGTGTGGCGAAAGCCATCGAACGGCCGCCAGTCACCAAACGAAGCGTAGCCGAGCACAGTGTTGTCGCCGTCAACGATCACCAGAATCGGATAGGCCTGGGCCTGACGCGCGCTGAACCACGCCTGACGGTTGCCGAGGTCGACGGCTTGTTCATTCCAGATCGCCGTGGTGTTGAGCACGGCGTCGTTGTAGATGTCGCGGATCGCCGGCAGGTCGGAGTGAATGGCATCGCGAATGGAGTAAGTCATGGCGCAGCCTCAAACGATCGGTTGGTGGACGGTGACCAGTTTGGTGCCGTCGGGGAACGTCGCTTCGACCTGAATCTCCGGGATCATTTCCGCGATGCCTTCCATCACTTGTTCGCGGCTGAGCAGGGTGGTGCCGAAGTGCATCAGCTCGGCCACCGTCTGGCCGTCACGGGCGCCTTCGAGCAGGGCTGCGGAGATGTAGGCCATGGCTTCCGGGTAATTGAGTTTCACACCGCGTGCCAACCGCCGCTCGGCGACGAGGCCGGCGGTGAAGATCAGCAGCTTGTCTTTTTCGCGTGGGGTCAGGTCCATTGTGGAAATCCAATATCGGCAGTTAAAAATGATGTCGTACACCTGTAGGAGCTGCCGAAGGCTGCGATCTTTTGATCTTGATCTTTAAAAACAAAATCAAAAGATCGCAGCCTTCGGCAGCTCCTACAGGGCAATGCATTTCAGGTGTTCCAGATTCGGGGCGGCTGAGCTTCGCGGCCCAGCAGCACCGGCCGCAGCAAGCGCCATAAATCGATGAGCCAGGCGCGGGCGAGCAGTGCCTCACTGGCCAGACAACGAGCCACCAGAAGCCCCGGCAATTGAGTCAGATCCCCGCGTACTTCGTGCCCCAGCGAGCGGCAACGCTCAAGCAACTCGGCATCAATCTCACCGGTGACCAACAACGTCGCAAACACCGGATGACCATCCAGCCCGATCGGCGAATCAAGCAAACCGTCGTCACCGACAATGCGCTGGCGCTCATGCCAGAGCAATCGACCATCGCGACGAATATCCAGGTGCGCCTGAAAATGCCCACGGTCAAAACGCTCGCCACTGGCCGGGCGACCCAGCGCCACGACGTCCCAGTAGAAAAGCCGCGCATCGCCTTCAAGTTCGATCGAGGTCGTCAATTCGGCCTGCGCTGCGCTGTAGACAATGGTTTCCTGCGGCAGCCATTCCAGCGTCGCCCCGGCCGCCACTTTCAAGTCGAGCTTCTGATAAGCCGGCCCCCCGGCGCGATACCACTTGGCCGCGCCGGGGCTGGTGATCTGCGCCCAAGCGCCGGGTTCGACGCGGGCGCTGATGTCCAGCCGATCACCGCCAGCAATCCCGCCCGGTGGGTGGACGATGATGTGCTGGCAGACCTCGGGGCCTTCGGCGTACAGGTGCTTTTGCACCCGCAGCGGGCCGAGGTGGCGGCGCATGACCGGGCGCGTGCAATCGCCGAAACGGGCGTAAGCGAGTTCCAGCTCGGCGTGCCAGCTGGGGGTAAACAGGGCAGGTGCAACAGTCGAATTCATGGTGTGTAATTATCGTTAGGAAGCTACAGATTAGTTCGTTGTACTAGATCGTTACCAGCCCGCGTACACCCTCGGCCTCCATATTTTCACCGCGCCCCTGTTGCACGATCTCGCCCCGCGACATCACCAGGTATTGATCGGCCAGTTCCGCGGCGAAATCGTAGAACTGCTCGACCAGCAGAATCGCCATGTCACCGCGTTCCGCGAGTTTCTTGATCACCGCGCCGATCTCTTTGATCACCGACGGTTGAATGCCTTCGGTGGGTTCATCAAGGATCAGCAAACGGGGGCGGCTGGCCAATGCGCGGCCAATCGCCAACTGCTGTTGCTGACCGCCAGACAGATCGCCGCCGCGACGCTGCTTCATTTGTAGCAGCACCGGGAACAATTCATAAATGAAACCTGGGACTTCTTTGGCTTCGCTGCCGGGAAAACGCGACAGGCCCATCAACAGATTCTCTTCCACGGTCAGGCGTCCGAAGATCTCGCGGCCCTGCGGCACATAGGCGATCCCGGCGTGAACCCGCTGATGCGGCTTGAACGTGGTGATCGGTTTGCCTTCCCAGTTCACCGTGCCTTCTTTGGCCGGCAACAGGCCCATCAGGCATTTGAGCAGAGTGGTTTTTCCCACACCGTTACGTCCGAGCAGGCAGGTGACTTCGCCGACCTTCACGTCGAAAGACAGGCCACGCAGGATGTGGCTACCGCCGTAGTACTGGTGCAGCTTGTCGACTTGCAGCATTTCCAAATTCTCCCCCGGTGATCGTTCCCACGCTCTGCGTGGGAACGCATCCCGTGACGCTCCGCGTCACATAACGGCGGACGCAGAGCGTCCATGGCGGCATTCCCACGCAGAGCGTGGGAACGATCTATTCGCAAACCTTAGCGGCCGAGGTAGACCTCGATCACGCGCTCGTTTTCCTGCACCTGCTCCAGCGAGCCTTCGGCCAGCACGCTGCCCTGGTGCAACACGGTCACATGGTCGGCAATCGAGCCAACAAAACCCATGTCATGCTCCACTACCATCAGCGAATGCTTGCCCGCCAGGCTCTTGAACAGTTCAGCGGTGAACTCGGTTTCCGCATCGGTCATGCCCGCCACCGGTTCATCGAGCAACAGCAATTGCGGGTCCTGCATGAGCAACATGCCGATCTCGAGAAACTGCTTTTGCCCGTGGGACAACAACCCGGCCTGACGATTGACCGAGGTGGTCAGGCGAATCGTTTCGAGTACTTCGCTGATCCGATCCTTCTGCTCGCCACTCAGCCGCGCGCGCAAACTGGCCCACACCGACTTGTCGGTCTTTTGCGCCAGTTCGAGGTTTTCAAACACGCTCAACGCTTCGAACACCGTCGGTTTCTGGAACTTGCGACCGATGCCGGCCTGAGCGATTTGCACTTCGCTCATCTGCGTCAGGTCCAGCGTTTCGCCGAACCACGCCTTGCCGTGACTCGGGCGAGTCTTGCCGGTGATCACGTCCATCAACGTGGTTTTGCCCGCACCGTTGGGGCCGATGATGCAGCGCAACTCGCCGACGCCGATGTACAGATTGAGATTGTTCAGCGCGCGAAAGCCATCGAAGCTGACGCTGATGTCTTCCAGTGTGAGGATCGTGCCGTGACGGGTATCGAGACCCGGGCCGACGCGTTGGCCGAGACCGATCGAGTCGCGGCTGGTGCCGGCGTCCTTGTTCGGTTCGACGGGAAAGAAGGCCGGTTCCAGCATGAATTCAGCGCTCGCCGTGACTCTCATTGTTCACCTCGTTTCTTCAGCAGACCGATCACGCCTTTGGGCAAGTAAAGCGTCACGACGATGAACAACGCGCCGAGGAAGAACAGCCAGTATTCCGGGAAGGCCACGGTGAACCAGCTCTTCATGCCGTTGACCACACCGGCGCCGAGCAACGGGCCGATCAGTGTGCCGCGCCCGCCAAGGGCCACCCAGACCGCCGCTTCAATCGAATTGGTCGGCGACATTTCGCTCGGGTTGATGATCCCGACTTGCGGCACATACAACGCGCCGGCCAATCCACACAGAACAGCGCTCAACACCCACACGAACAACTTGAAACCGCGCGGGTCGTAGCCGCAGAACATCAAGCGGTTTTCCGCATCACGCAACGCGGTCAGCACGCGACCGAACTTGCTCTGCGCCAAGCGCCAGCCGATAAACAGGCTCGCCACCAGCAACAACACCGTGGCCAGAAACAGCACCGCGCGGGTGCCCGGTTCAGTGATGCCGAAACCGAGAATCGTACGGAAATTGGTGAAGCCGTTATTGCCGCCAAACCCGGTCTCGTTGCGGAAAAACAAGAGCATGCCGGCGAAGGTCAGAGCCTGGGTCATGATCGAGAAATACACGCCTTTGATCCGCGAACGGAAGGCGAAGAAACCGAACACCAGCGCCAGCAACCCCGGCGCCAAGACCACCAGACACATGGCCCAGACAAAGCTGCTGGTGCCGGTCCAGTACCACGGCAATTCGCTCCACGACAGGAAGGTCATGAACGCCGGTAGACCATCGCCGGCAGCCTGACGCATCAGGTACATGCCCATCGCATAACCGCCGAGGGCGAAGAACAGTCCGTGGCCCAGCGACAGCAGACCGGCGTAACCCCAGACCAGATCCAGCGCCAGGGCGACGATGGCGTAGCAGAGGATTTTGCCAACCAGCGTCAGTGTGTACGCCGAGACCGACAGGGCATTGTCCGCTGGCAGCAGTGACAGCAGCGGCAGGGCGATCAGCAGGGCGAGGATCACTGCGCCGACGGCGATCGTGACTTTCGGCCCGGCCTTTTGTGTAGCGGTAACAAGCAGAGGCTGGTTCATCAGTCGATCACCCGTCCTTTCAGTGCGAAGAGGCCTTGCGGACGTTTCTGAATAAACAGAATGATCAGCGCGAGGATCAGGATCTTGCCGAGCACCGCACCGATCTGCGGTTCGAGAATCTTGTTGGCGATGCCCAGGCCGAATGCCGCGAGCACGCTGCCGGCGAGTTGCCCGACGCCGCCGAGCACCACCACCAGGAACGAGTCGATGATGTAGCTCTGACCGAGGTCCGGGCCGACGTTGCCGATCTGGCTGAGCGCCACACCGCCGAGGCCGGCGATGCCCGAACCGAGGCCGAAGGCGAGCATGTCCACACGACCGGTCGGCACGCCGCAGCAAGCGGCCATGTTGCGGTTCTGGGTGACGGCACGAACGTTGAGGCCGAGGCGGGTTTTATTCAGCAGCAGCCACGTCAGCACCACCACGAACAAGGCGAAAGCAATGATGACGATGCGGTTGTACGGCAGCACAAGATTGGGCAGCACTTGAATACCGCCGGACAGCCACGCCGGGTTGGCCACTTCAACGTTCTGCGCGCCGAACAACAAACGCACCAGCTGGATCAACATCAAGCTGATGCCCCACGTCGCGAGCAAGGTTTCCAGCGGGCGGCCGTAGAGGTGACGAATCACCGTGCGCTCCAGCGCCATGCCGATTGCGGCCGTGACAAAGAACGCCACCGGCAGCGCGATCAGCGGGTAGAACTCAATCGCTTGTGGCGCATAGCGCTGGAACATCAACTGCACCACATACGTCGAGTAGGCGCCGAGCATCAACATCTCGCCGTGGGCCATGTTGATCACGCCGAGCAGGCCGAATGTGATCGCCAGACCGAGGGCCGCCAACAGCAGAATCGAACCGAGGGACATGCCGCTGAAGGCCTGACCGAGGATCTCGCCGATCAGCAGTTTGCGTTTGACTTGAGCCAGGCTGGTTTCGGCGGCGGTGCGCACGTTGGCATCGGCTTCGACGCCGGGTTGGAGCAAACCTTCGAGACGCGTACGGGCGAGTGGATCGCCGGTTTCGCCGAGCAGTCGCACCGCGGCGAGGCGCACCGCCGGGTCAGTGTCGACCAGTTGCAGATTGGCCAGCGCCAGGCTCAGGGCGGCGTGAACGCTTTCATCTTTTTCGCCAACGAGTTGCTGGTCGAGGAATTTCAGCTGCGCGGGTTTCGCGCTTTTCTGCAATTGCTGCGCGGCGCTCAGACGGATTTTGGCGTCGGCGGCGAGCAATTGGTGGCTGGCCATGGCGGTGTCGATCAGACCCCGCAGGCGATTGTTCAGGCGCAGGGTTTTCGCTTGGCCGTCGATGGTCAGTTCGCCTTGTTGCAGGGCGTTGATCAATTCGATACGTGCCGGGTCGGGCTGCGCGGCCCAGGTTTCGAGGAATTTGGCCTGTTGCACCGGATTGGCCGCGACGAAGTCTTCGGCATCGCCGGCATGGGCCAGCATTGGCAGCAACAGCGTGATGGCTAGAAGCAAGCGGTAGAGGGCAGTGCGCATATGCGTGGCCTTGCGTAGTGATCGTTCCCACGCTCCGCGTGGGAATGCAGCCCGGGACGCTCCGCGTCCCCAAAGCGGACGCAGAGCGTCCGTTGAGGCATTCCCACGCAGAGCGTGGGAACGATCAGGTTGAGCGGGATAACTCAGTTGCTCTTCACCGCATAATCCGGCTTCTTGTCGTTGCCCTGAATGAACGGGCTCCACGGTTGCGCACGGACCGGACCTTCGGTCTGCCACACGACGTTGAACTGACCGTCCGCCTGAATCTCGCCGATCATCACCGGTTTGTGCAGGTGGTGATTGGTCTTGTCCATGGTCAGCGTGTAGCCCGACGGTGCAGCAAAGGTCTGCCCGGCCAGCGCTTCGCGGACTTTGTCGACATCGGTGGACTTGGCTTTCTCAGCCGCTTGCGCCCACATGTGGATGCCGACGTAAGTGGCTTCCATCGGGTCGTTGGTCACCGCTTTGTCGGCGCCCGGCAAGTTGTGTTTCTTCGCGTAGGCCTTCCAGTCAGCGACGAATTTCTTGTTCACCGGGTTCTCGACGGATTCGAAGTAGTTCCACGCCGCGAGGTTGCCCACCAGCGGTTTGGTGTCGATCCCGCGCAATTCTTCTTCGCCGACCGAGAACGCCACGACCGGTACGTCGGTCGCCTTCAGGCCCTGGTTGGCCAGCTCTTTGTAGAACGGCACGTTGGAGTCGCCGTTAACGGTCGAGATCACCGCTGTTTTACCGCCAGCAGAGAACTTCTTGATGTTGGCAACGATGGTTTGATAGTCGCTGTGACCGAACGGCGTGTAGACCTCTTCGATGTCCTTGTCGGCCACGCCTTTGGAGTGCAGGAACGAGCGCAGGATCTTGTTGGTGGTGCGCGGGTAGACGTAGTCGGTGCCGAGCAGGAAGTAGCGCTTGGCGCTGCCGCCTTCTTCGCTCATCAAATATTCAACCGCCGGGATCGCTTGCTGGTTCGGCGCGGCACCGGTGTAGAAAACGTTTGGCGACATCTCTTCGCCTTCGTATTGCACCGGGTAGAACAGCAGACCGTTGAGCTCTTCGAACACCGGCAGCACCGATTTACGCGACACCGACGTCCAGCAGCCGAACACCACGGCAACCTTGTCCTGAGTCAGCAACTGCCGGCCCTTTTCAGCGAACAGCGGCCAGTTCGACGCCGGGTCGACCACCACCGGCTCAAGCATCTTGCCGTTGACGCCGCCCTTGGCGTTGATCTCGTCGATGGTCATCAGCGCCATGTCTTTGAGCGACGTTTCGGAGATCGCCATGGTGCCGGACAACGAATGCAGAATCCCGACCTTGATGGTCTCGGCGGCCTGGACAGTCCAGGTCATGCCCATCGCGGCAATGGATGCCGTGAGTGTGAAAGCCTTGATCAAACTGCGACGCTTCATTGTGCGATCTCCATGAACATTTGAAGTTTTTTTTGGTTGGCAGATGCGGACGACTGAAGGTGTGTTTTGCAAAGGCTGTGCCCGGTCGGGTTTTGGCAAGAAAATGTCGTGTTAGAGCGGTTGGCTGCTTGGCGCATGCACCACGAAGGAACGCTCATGGCGCATTGGTGCAGGCCACCGCGCCAGATTGGGGCGCAAAAAAAATCCCGTGTGGGACAGCCCGCACGGGATTGGTTTTGAAGAAGAGCGGGGCGCTATCAGGTAGAGGTCGAGGCCGACTCGGTTTGCCCACCCAGTCGCGACAGCAACAGTCGATCCAACAACCACACCACTACAAGTGAAGCCCCCACCAGCGGAAACACCACCGCCAGTGCCAACATGATCACCACGCCGGTTTTCCATTTCGGCAAGTCATGGCGCAGCGGCGGTACGCCGAATTTGCCCTGTGGCCGACGCTTCCACCAGATCACCACACCGCTGACGGCGCTGAGCAGAATCATCAGACAGATCAGCAGCACGACGATCTGGTTGAAGGTGCCGAACATCTTGCCCTCGTGGAGCATCACACCGATCTCAGTGGCGCGGGCGACGGTGCCGTATTGTTCGAAACGCACATCGGCGAGGACTTTGCCGGTGTACTGATCGACATGCAGGGTGGCATCGTTGCGCGGGTCATCGGCGAACACGGCGATGGTGAACACACCGGTAGCGGTGGTCGGCAGGGTGATGCTGTAGCCCGGTTCGACTTTGCGCTGGGTGGCAATGTTCTGCACGTCTTGCAGGCTGATGGTGGGTGCTGCGGGGCCGGCGTTGGCTGCACCGTGCGCCATGTGTTCGGCGTGGTCGCCGGACATCGGCATCGGCGTGTTTTCCATCGCCCATGGCACGGTCTGCCGCGTGGCGGTGTTGAGGCTGCGCGCTTCGACGTCGGAGGTCGGTACGTTGTCCCACATCGCCGCCGGGAACACGTTCCACACTTGCGCATATTGCTTGCCCCAGAAACCGGTCCAGGTCATGCCGCTGAGCAGCATCACCAGCAGCAATGTCGCGCCCCAGAACCCGGTGACCGCGTGCAGATCACGCCACAATACGCGACCGCGACTGTTCAGCCGGGGCCACAAAATGCCCGCAGCCTGGCCGCGCGGCCACCACAGGAACAGGCCGGACACCACCAGCACCACGCCCCAGCCGGCGGCCATTTCGATGAGACGGTCACCGACAGTGCCGATCATCAATTCACCGTGAATCGCCCGGGCGATGGCTTGCAGATTTTGCTTGGCATCCTGCTCGCCGAGGATGTCACCGTGGTACGGGTCGACGAAGATGTTGAGTTCCTGCCCCGCATTCTTCACCACAAACTGTGCGCTGCGTTCGGCGTTGACCGGCGGCAGGTATTGGGTGACCTGGCCTTGTGGATAAGCGCTTTTTACCCGTTGCAGCAAGTCATCGGCCGGGACGCTGTGATGGCCGACAGGGACGTTGAGCAGGCTGCTGTACATCAGTGAATCGAGTTGCGGTTTGAACAGGTAAATGATGCCGGTCAGGGCCAGCATCACCATGAACGGGGCGACGAACAGGCCGGCGTAAAAATGCCAACGCCAGGCCAGGTTGTAGAAATTCGGTTTGGGCTGTTTCATCACGTGTGCTCCGCTGGGCGAATTTTTTAGATCAAGAGATCGCAGCCTTCGGCAGCTCCTACAGGGGTACATGCGGGCTGCGATCTTTTGACTTTTCTTGTTAGAAACTCATGTCGACCTTGGTCCAGAGCGTGCGCCCCGGTTCATTGATCGCTTGCGGGTCGTTGGCCGGGTAGCCGAATCCGGCGTTGCCCGCCAGGTTCAGGTGTTCGGCGTAAGCCTTGCCGAACAGGTTGTCGACGCCGCTGCTGACCTTCCAGTGTTTGTTGATCCGATAGGCACCGTTGAGTGAGAACACGCCGAAGCCCGAACTCTTGTCGTAATCCTTGCCGACCACGTTGCCCTTGTTCTGGTCGATGCGGTTTTGCGCGGCAACCACCCTCCACAGTGCGCCAGCGCTCCAGTTGTCTTCGGTATAGGTCAGACCGAAGCGTGCATCCAGTGGCGGCATTTGCGGCAGGGCCGTGCCGTCGCTGCTGTTCTTGCCCCAGGCGTAGGCCAGGGTCGCATCGGCTTTCCAGTGGTCGGTGAGTCTGTACGCGGCACCGAGTTCACCGCCCATGATTCGCGCGTCGATGTTCTCGGCGCGCGAGGTGCTCATGCCCATCATTGCGGGCGTGTAGTCGAAGAGGATGTAATCGCGTACCACGCCGATGTAACCCGAGGCCCAGGCTTCGAGTTCAGCACTCTTGTAGTTCACGCCAAAATCGAACTGGGTGGTCTTTTCCGGTTTGATCGAATCGAACGCATTGAGCGATCCGGCCGGGCCGGACTTGGGCGAAAACAGCTCCCAGTAATCCGGGAAGCGTTGTGCATGGCCGAGGCCTGCATAAAGCGTGGTCGGGCTGTCGGCCAGGTCATGCTCGTAGCGGATGAAACCGCTGGGCAGGGTGTCGGCACGGCTATCGTCGGCGGTCGGGTTGGGGCGGGACATCATTCCGGAACCGGTGGTTTGCCGATAATCCTTGGCCGAAGCGCGGTCGGCGCGGGCGCCAGTGATCAGGCGATCACGGTCGGCGGCGTACCAGGTCATTTCGCCAAACACGCCGTAGTTATGGAAGTCGGCGTCCTTGCTGTACGGCTGATTCTTGTAGGTGTCGATGCCCATGCCGCTGCGTTGGCGGTGTTCATTGGTCTGCGCGTCGAGGCCGGTGATCAGTTGAATATCGGCCCAGCGCCAGGTGGCTTTGATTCTCGCGCCAAGGGTGCGGCGGTCGACGTTGGACGCCATTGGTCCCGCCATCATGCCGGTGCCGGACGGCGTGCGCAGGGTGTAGTTGTCCATCACGTGGTCGGCGTAGTTGTAGTAGACCTGCGCTTCGAGTTTCTCCAGCACGTCGGTGATGTTGGATTTCTCGAAACGCAGGCCGAGGCTTTCACGCAGGAACTGCGAGCCATCCATGCCGCGCCCGGCGTAGCGTGCTTCACCATCGCCCTTACCGGCGGTGAGTTCGATCAGGGTGTCGGCATCCGGCGTCCAGCCGACCGCGACGTCGCCGTTCCACTTGTCGTAGCGTGAGGCGACGATGTCGTTGTTGCCGTCGCGGTAATCGTCGGAATGCGCGGTGTTGCCGATCACGCGCACGTAACCCAACGGGCCACCGGCAGCGGCGTCGACGACCTTATCGAAGCGGCCGTGGGAACCGGCCAGAATGCTCGCGTTCACGCGGGTACCGAGTTCGCCGAAGCTTTCCGGCTCGCGATCAAACAGCACCGTGCCCGCTGATGCGCCCGGACCGTAAAGCACGGTTTGCGGGCCTTTGATCACGGTGAGTTTGTCGTAGGTTTCCGGCGAGATGTACGAGGTCGGCGCGTCCATCCGCCCCGGGCAGGCACCAAGCATCATGCTGCCGTTGGTGAGTATATTCAGACGCGAGCCGAACATGCCGCGCAGTACCGGATCGCCGTTGGTGCCGCCATTGCGAACCAGCGCAAAGCCCGGAATGGTCTTCAAATAATCACCGCCGTCACTGGCCGGCACCGGTTGGCGCGGATCTTTTGGATTGGTGACGATGGTCAGTGGCGAGCTCGGCGCAATTGCGGTGATCACCGTTGGACTGAGTTCTTCGTTGTGGCCGGCGTGATCATCGGCCAGTACCAGCGGTGACAGCAGGACGCCGCAAAGGACGGCGGTAGCGTGCCTGAAACGAACCCGCGATTCGTTCAGAGCGAAGGACGCCGGGGCAGAACCCAAGCGTGGAACAGCAGTAAACCTGGACATGACAATTTCCATCAAACAGTCGTAAACGACACGGCCGGCAGCCTGAAGCTGTCTTCTCAACCGTGTGCAATCAGAGGTGCGGTGTTTACGCTGCGACGGGCGGGGCGCGGGTGCGGGCGCCGGGGAAGAAGGTCTGCCGGGCATGGCCCAGGCGCGGGGAGGGTGAGGTGAAGGTGTTCAGCGGCGGGATGTTGAAGGCGACGAAATCGCCGCCGCCGGTCAGTGCCGGGCAATTGAACAGCAGGCTGCAATAGCCGCACTTTTCCCACAGCACGTGGTGCGAGGATTGTGGCGGGCAGTGTTCGGCTGAGGGCTTGGCGTCGTGGCCGCTGTGATCCATGCCCGGCATGTCCATCGACATGTCCATGCTCATCGGCATCGGTATCGATGTCGAGGCGTGTTGATCCATCGGCATCGACTGAGAAATCAGTGGGCCGATGAAGATCATCAACATGGCGAACAGGGCGATCCAGCTGCCGCGGGTCAGGTGTTGAGTCTGACGGCGTTGCCGGGAGGGCCTGGCGCTCAGCGGGCGCATGGGCGGAGTCTGCCGGAAGGCTTACTGGGCGTGCGTGTGGGCCTGCGTGGTTTCCGGTGGTTTCTTCTGCACCGAGACTTCGACGGTGACGTCACCGGCCTTCTCGAAATGCAGCGTCAGCGGGAAGCGTTTGCCATCGCTGAGCAGGCTGCGATCGGTCGGGTTGAGCAGCATCACGTGCCAGGCCATCGGCGCGAATGTCACGTTGCCGCCGGCCGGGATTTCCACACTCGGCACTTGCTGCATCTTCATCAGATCGCCCTGCATGACGTGCTCGTGCAGTTGCGCTTCGGGGGCAATGGGCGAGTCGACGCTGAGCAGGCGATCGTCCGTCTTGCCGGCGTTGTGAATGATGAAATAGGCGGCGACCGTCGGCGCATTCGGCGGCAGCTCTTGCGACCACGGATGGGCGATTTCAAGCTCGCCCGTCTTGTATTCGTGAGCATGGGCAAAGCACGCCGGCAACAGCAGCGCAGCGACGACGATGAGTTTGTTCAACATGGCAGTTCTCCAGAACGATTTGAAACGCAGGCAATTGCGCGAACAAATCAAACCAGAGGGGAGGCGCGGGGATTGAGACTCGGCCATTGCTGGCGCGGCGTGGGTGCTTGCAGCAAGGCGGGTGCGACGCTGCGATTGCTTTCGTAGCGGGCGAAATACAGCTGCGGCGAATGCCCCGGCAGCGCCACCAGTGGCGCCGAGCCTGAGCAGCACCAGCAATGCTGCATGTTCGAATGATTGTCGTTGCTCGGGGCCTTTTGATCGGTGGTGCCGATGTTGATCGCCACCATCTTGGTTCCGCTGCCGGTGCAGAAACTGCTCCAGAGCAATTGTTCTGCCGGTGAATTGGCCGCCTGCGCCATCGCCCCGGTCATCGGCATGGCGAGCATGTTGAACAGCACTGCAAAGCAGGCGATCCAGGCAATTGCTAGCCGGTGTCGGTTCATGGGACAGATCCATTGGGTTGGCGATCAGGCGCGGCTATTTAGCCTGATCAGGGCCGATAAGTAAAAAAGCGTCGTGCGGTTTGGTGTCGCAGCGCTTCCTGCAAGAGCTTGAGAAGCCTGCGCCCCAGCTCGATTTCGCCGTTATAAATGAGTGTAGCGGCTTCGATTCGCATTGCCTGGGCGAAATTCGAGTCGCTTTCTATTCGTGCACGAATGGTCTGCTTGACGTCTCGAAGTGCTACTCGGTTGAGCTGCCCATCGCCTGAGTCTTCGATCTCACAGCCCTTGATGTATTCGCTAAGATCGACAGGTGTTTTTAGGTAATCCTTGACGTCGAAACGGGAGAATTTTTCTGACATTGGATGTGTAAGCCCTCGGAATCAAAGACGTTGAGCGTAGAGGTGGACGCTGGCTGCCGATAGTCATTGATTCGTTAAGTTGTTGTGGGCAGTGTCCGGCGCGTTTGTAGGATTAACGTCAGATATCCGGCCGAGCCCGTGACATTGTGGGAGCGAGCCTGCTCGCGAAAGCGGTGGGTCAGGCAATGATGTGCAGACTTTGCCGACGTCTTCGCGAGCAGGCTCGCTCCCACACTGGTCGGTGGTAACCACATAGCCTGTTTACCCCGCGAACCCAGTGGGAGCGGCGGTGCGACGATTCGACTTGCCGGCGCAGGCGGCCGTGATATCTGTGCTTATTTTCAGATACGGTTAAAGGTCGCGAGGGCAGCGAGAATTTCGTCGACCGAGGCAAACTCCCGATCAACCCCCGGCAACCCCGGCCGCTTCAACACCAGCACCGGCACCCCACGCTCACGCGCCACTTCCAGCTTCGGCTCGGTCGCGGCGCTGCCACTGTTCTTGCTGATCAGCACATCGATCTGCCGCCGCTCGAACAGTGCGCGCTCATCCTCAAGCAGAAACGGCCCCCGCGCACCGATCACTTCGCAGCGTTCATTGCCCGGGTAGACGTCGAGGGCGCGCAGGGTCCAGAACTGGTCGGCGGGGATTTCATCGAGGTGTTGCAGCGGTTCGCGGCCGAGGGTGAACAGCGGTCGGCGAAACGGCTTGAGGGCAGCGATCAACTCGGCCCAGTCGCTGACTTCGCGCCAGTCATCACCGGGCTGCGGTTGCCATGCCGGACGGCGCAAAGCCCAGCAGGGGATGTCGGCCAGTCGCGCGGAGGTCGCGGCGTTCTGGCTGATCTGTGCGGCATAGGGATGCGTGGCGTCGAGCAGCAGATCGATGCCTTCGTCACGAATGAATTGCGCCAGACCTTCAGCGCCCCCGTAGCCACCAACGCGCACCTGACAAGTCAGATCAGTTGGCACCCGGCCAACGCCGGCGAGGCTGTAGACATGTTGCGGCCCCAGCGTGCGAGCAATCGCCAGCGCTTCCGTGACGCCGCCGAGCAGCAAAATCCGCTTCATGCAAAACCTCCGGCATGCCCGACAATCCCGCCCTGACGATCGATCGCAAACACCTCGACCTGCACCTGCGCGGGCACCACGCTGCGAGCAAACTTCAGGGCGTGACGACACACCTCATCACCGAGGGCGATCCCCGCCGCACTGGCCATCGCCAACGCCTGCTGACTGGTATTGGCCTCGCGAATGCTTTGCTGCAACGCCTCATCGGCGCCAATCGCAGCGGCCCACTCCGCCAGTTGCGGCAAGTCGATACTCGAATGCCGCGAGTGCAGATCCATGTGCCCGGCGGCCAGTTTGCTGATCTTGCCGAAGCCGCCGCACAGGCTGAGTTTATCCACAGGCACTTTGCGCAGATGCTTGAGCACTGCACCGACAAAATCGCCCATTTCGATCAGGGCGATTTCCGGCAGATCGTAGACCCGGCGCATGGTGTCTTCGCTGGCGTTGCCGGTGCACGCGGCGATGTGCAGATAACCGTTGGTTTTCGCCACGTCGATGCCTTGATGAATCGAAGCGATGTAAGCCGCACAGGAAAACGGCCGGACGATGCCGCTGGTGCCGAGGATAGATAATCCACCGAGAATGCCCAGCCGTGGGTTCATGGTTTTCAGCGCCAGTGCTTCGCCGCCCTCGACGTTGACCGTGACGTCGAAGCCGCCGCCGTAACCGGTCTCGGCGGCGAGCAGCGTCAGGTGATCGCTGATCATTTTGCGTGGCACCGGGTTGATCGCCGGTTCCCCGACACCCAGCACCAAGCCCGGCCGAGTCACGGTGCCTACGCCGGCACCAGCATTGAAGCGAATCCCCGGCTCGCTTAGTAGTCGCACCCTCGAGTAGAGCAGGGCACCGTGGGTGACGTCGGGATCGTCACCGGCATCCTTGATCGTCCCGGCCTCGGCGCCGTCATCGGTTAAACGACAGAATTCCAGGCGCATCTGCACCTGCTTGCCTTTGGGTAACACGATCTGCACCGCATCGGCTGAAATCCCGCCGAGCAACAGGCGCGCAGCGGCGAGGCTGGTGGCGGTGGCGCAGCTGCCGGTGGTCAGGCCGCTGCGCAGGGGCGCAGGTTGTTCGGCGGTTTCGTCACGCATCGAGGGGTTTGACCAGATCGAGCAGAGTGATTGGCAACGCTTGGCGCCAGGTATCGAACTCGCCGAGCGGCTGCGCCTGGGCGACATGGATGCGCGTCAGCTCGCCGCCGTAACGTTCGCGCCAGTTCATCAGGGCCACTTCGCTTTGCAGGGTCACTGCGTTGGCGACCAGTCGGCCACCGGGTTTGAGCTGTTCCCAGCAGGTTTCGATCACGCCCTCACGGGTGACGCCGCCACCGATGAAAATCGCATCCGGGCGCTCCAGTCCGGCGAGAGCCTGCGGAGCCTTGCCGCGAATCAATTGCAGACCGGGTACACCCAGCGCATCGCGGTTGTGTTCGATCAGTTGCTGGCGACCTTCGTCGGCCTCGATGGCCAAGGCGCGGCAGCTCGGGTGCGCGCGCATCCACTCGATGCCGATCGAGCCGCTGCCGGCGCCGACGTCCCAGAGCAGTTCGCCGGGGGTCGGGGCGAGGCGGGCGAGGGTGATGGCGCGCACATCGCGTTTGGTCAACTGGCCGTCGTGCTGGAATGCCGAATCCGGCAGTCCGGCCAAACGTGACAGGCGCGGGGCGTCGACGTCGGCCAGACATTCGATAGCGATGACATTGAGGTCGGCCACCGACGTCGCATTCCAGGCATTGGCGGTGCTGTCGATGCGCCGTTCGGCGTCACCGCCAAGATGCTCAAGCACGCTCATGCGACTCGAGCCAAATCCGCGCTCACGGAGCAATTGCGCAACAGCCGCCGGACTCTGGCCGTCGTTGCTCAACAGCAAAAGGCGTACACCGCTGAACAACTGCGCATTGAGCGCGGCCAGTGGTCGGGCTACCAACGATAGCGTCACCACCTCCTGCAACGGCCAGCCGAGGCGGGCAGCGGCCAGCGAACAGGACGACGGCGCCGGCAGGATCAGCATCTCGTCGCTCGGCACCTGACGGGCGAGGCTGGCACCGACGCCGTAGAACATCGGGTCACCACTGGCCAATACGCAGACCGCTTCGCCCCGCTGTTCGAGCACGGGCGCGAGGGAAAACGGGCTCGGCCACAATTGCCGTTCACCGCAAATACACACCGGCAGCAAATCCAGTTGGCGCTGACCACCGACGATCCGCGAGGCGCCCAGCAGGGCACGCCGGGCGTTTTTGCCCAGGCCCTTGAAGCCGTCTTCACCGATTCCCACTACCGTCAGCCAGGGTGACATCTATATTCCTCTAAACACGCCGTTCCGACGGGCAGACTTTTCATGCCAGCGGACAAAGCAGGCATAATACCGCGCCTTCGCCCGCGAAGCGCCTTTCCCACGCAGCCGGTCAGCCCCTTGAACGAACGCCCGATGTCCACCGCTTTACGCCCCTCGGCCTGCCCGGGGTTGCTGCGTATCGTCCAGGCACTGGACGGCGGCATCTGCCGGATCAAGCTCAATGGCGGTTCGATCAGCGCCGATCAGGCCGAGGCGGTGGCTGATGCCGCCGAACAGTTTGCTGGCGGGGCCATTGAAGCGACCAACCGGGCCAATCTGCAGATTCGCGGGATCGGTGAGCAATCTGCAGCGCTGATCGAGCGTTTGCTCGCTGCCGGCCTCGGCCCGCGCACGGCTGCCGGTGACGATGTACGCAACCTGATGCTCAGCCCCGCTGCCGGGATTGATCGGCAGATGCAGATCGACACGCGCGTCCTCGCCGGGCAGATCCTCGACACCTTGCAAAGCCATCCACGCTTTCATGAGTTGAGCGCCAAGTTCGCCGTGCAGCTCGATGGCGGTGAAGCGCTTGCGATGCTCGAACATCCCCACGACCTGTGGTTGTCGGCGTTCGAGCGTGACGGTGAAACCTTGCTGGCGTTCGGTCTGGCCGGATGCCCGACGGATCGGGCACTGGGCGCGGTGTCGCCGGAACACGGACATGCGCTGGTGGTTGCGGTGCTGGAATTGTTTCTTGAGTCGGCACGTCCCGAACAGACGCGCATGCGCCATTTGCTCGACGAGTTGCCGCTGTCGGCATTTATCGAACAACTGGGCAGGCGTTTGCCGATCAAGGCGCTCAGCCACTGGCAGCGCACAGCCGTGGCGGACGATCTGCACATCGGCGTTCATCGGCAAAATACACCGGGCCGGCTGTACATCGGTGCAGTGCCGGCGCTGGGCCGTCTAGATCCGGCAATGCTGCGCGGGGCCGCGCAACTGGCCCGCCAGTTCGGCAATGGCAGCCTGCGTTTCACACCCTGGCAAAGCCTGCTGGTGCCGGATGTCAAAGCAAGCGACGCGGCTAAGGTGCTGGAAGGTCTTGAGCAACTGAACCTGTTGACCCGCGCTGCCGAACCCCTTGCACGCCTGATCGCCTGCACCGGCTCCAATGGCTGTGGCAAAGGCCTGGCCGACACCAAGCAGGACGCCCGCCATCTGGCGACCTTGCTGCCCTCGACCCTCAACGTCCACCTCAGCGGCTGCCCGCGCTCGTGCGCCGCCGCGCACTGTGCCCCGGTGACGTTGCTGGCCGTCAGTCCCGGTCATTACGACCTCTATTTTCGCGATGCCACGCTGCCGGGTTTCGGCGCGCTGCACGCACGCAACCTTACTATTGAAGTGGCCGCGACCCTGCTCGACGCCCGCTCACGGAGCCCCCTTGATGCTTGATTACATTCGCGACGGTCAGGAGATCTATCGCAATTCCTTCGCGATCATTCGCAGCGAGGCCAATCTGGCGCGCATCCCGGCCGACCTGGAAAAACTCGCGGTGCGGGTAATCCACGCCTGCGGCATGGTCGAGGCGGTCGACGGTCTGCAGTTTTCCGCAGGCGCGGGCAAGGCCGGGCGCGATGCGCTGGCCGCCGGTGCGCCGATTCTCTGTGATGCGCGGATGGTCTCCGAGGGCGTGACGCGTGCGCGTCTGCCGGCCAACAACGAGGTGATCTGCACCCTGCGCGACGACAGCGTGCCGGAACTGGCGCGGGAGTTGGGCAATACCCGCTCGGCGGCGGCGCTGGAACTGTGGCGTCCACACCTGGAAGGCAGCGTGGTGGTGATCGGCAACGCGCCGACCGCGCTGTTCTATCTGCTGGAAATGCTCGATGCCGGCGCACCGAAACCAGCGCTGATCCTCGGTTTTCCGGTGGGCTTTGTCGGTGCTGCGGAGTCGAAAGCGGCGCTGGCGGCGGACAGTCGTGGCGTGCCGTTTGTGATCATGCAAGGCCGTCTTGGCGGTAGTGCCATGGCCGCCGCTGCAGTGAATGCTCTCGCCACGGAGATCGAATGATGCAGGTAAAAGGACGTTTGATCGGTCTTGGTGTCGGCCCTGGTGATCCAGAGCTGATTACCGTGAAGGCCCTGCGCCTGCTGCGCGAATCGCCGGTGGTGGCGTACTTCGTCGCCAAGGGCAAGAAGGGCAACGCCTTCGGCATCATCGAGGCGCACTTGCAGGATGCGCAGAATCTGCTGCCGCTGGTGTACCCGGTGACCACTGAAGTGCTGCCGGCACCGCTGTCCTACGAGCAGGTGATCAGTGACTTCTACGACGACGCGGCCGAAGAGGTCGCGACCCATCTGGACGCCGGGCGCGATGTCGCGGTGATCTGCGAGGGCGATCCGTTCTTCTACGGCTCCTACATGTATTTGCATGACCGCCTCGCCACGCGTTACGAAGCGCAAGTGGTGCCGGGCGTGTGCTCGATGCTGGGTGGTGCATCGGTGCTCGGTGCGCCGCTGGTGTATCGCAATCAGAGCCTGTCAGTGCTCTCCGGTGTGTTGCCGCATGACGATCTGAAGCGGCGTCTGGCCGATGCCGACGCGGCGGTGATCATGAAGCTTGGACGCAACTTTCCCAAGGTCCGTGCGGTACTGGAAGAACTTGGCCTCGCTGAACGCGCGCTGTATGTCGAGCGCGCGACGATGGCCAATCAGAAGATTGTGCCGCTGGATCAGGTCGAGCCGATGTCTTCGCCGTACTTCTCGCTGATTATCGTCCCGGGCGAACGGTGGCAAGGCTGATGACTCAATCGACACCGGCCATTGTCATCCTCGGACAGGGCGCGCTGGCCACTGCGCGCAATATTCGACAGCTGTATCCGACGGCGCTGATCCATGGTCTCGCCGGGCGCGTTGAAGGTGCCGACCGCACGTATCAGGAGTTCGGCGCAACCCTGCGTGAGTTGTATCAACAGGACACGCCGATCATCGCCCTGTGCGCGGCAGGCATTATCATTCGAACCCTGGCGCCGTTGCTGCTGGAGAAGGGCGCCGAACCTGCAGTACTCGCGGTTGCTGAAGACGGCAGCGCGGTGGTGCCGCTGCTCGGTGGCCTCGGTGGCGTGAACACCATGGCCCGCAAGATCGCTGCCGGGCTGAATGTGGCGGCGGCGATTACCACCAGTGGTGAACTGCGCTTCGGCACGTGCCTGCTCAATCCTCCCGAAGGTTACGCGCTGGGCGATCTGGAACTGGGCAAGCGCTTTGTCTCGGATCTGCTGGCCGGGCATAGCGTGCGCATTGAAGGCGCGGCGCCGTGGCTGGATCAGGCGCAGTTGGCGGAAGATCCGCAGGCGCAGCGCTCGATCCATGTCGGCAGTGCCGAGCGTGCAGCGAGTGCTGATGAGTTGCTGATCTATCCGCGCAGTGTTGCGGTAGCGGTAGTTGCCGAGGTGGCGGATCTGCCAAACGCCGTTCGTACGGCGTTGCAACAGGCCAAAGTCGCCGTGCAATCGTTGGCGTGCCTGGTGGCGGCCGACAGCGAAATGGCTTCGGCGCATTTGCGTGAAGCGGCGCTTGAACTCGGTGTGCCGCTGCGCTTTGTCGCGGCGCCAGCTGACGTTGTTGCGCTGGCGCAGACTGCGCTGCCTCAGGCCCGGGTCGTCAACGCCAACCACCTGGCGATGGTGATTGGCGAACAGCCCTTGGATGTTTCGAGCATCGGCCACCCGCGCGGTCGTCTGGCCGTCATCGGCCTCGGCCCGGGCGCTGCCGAATTGATGGTGCCAGCGGTAAAAGCCGAACTGGCGCGAGCCACCGATGTGCTCGGCTACGAAACCTATGTGCGTATGGCTGGCCCGTTCCGCGACGATCAGGTGCAACACTGCACCGACAACCGCGAAGAGATGCAGCGCGCGCGACATGCCTTCCGGCTGGCGGCCGAGGGCCGTTCAGTGATCGTGGTGTCTTCGGGTGATCCCGGCGTGTTCGCCATGGCCGCTGCAGTGCTTGAGGCTCTGCACGAGTCGGACGACCCGGCGTGGCACCGCGTCGATCTGGAAATCCTCCCGGGTGTCTCGGCCTCGCTCGCGACGGCGGCGCAGGCGGGTGCACCGCTGGGGCATGACTTCTGCGTGATGTCGCTGTCGGACAACCTCAAACCGTGGTCGATCATCGAAAAGCGCCTGGACCTCGCCGCCGAGGCCGATCTGGCGCTGGCCTTCTACAATCCGATTTCGCGAGCGCGTCCATGGCAACTGGGGCGCGCCCTGGAAATTGTCGCGCGACATCGTGTCGCCGCAACACCGGTAGTGCTAGGACGCGACATCGGTCGACCGGGGCAAACCCTGCGGGTTACGACGCTCGGGCAATTGACCCCGGACCAGGTGGACATGCGCACCATGGTGCTGATTGGCTCCTCGACCACTTGTACCTTCCCCAAGGCTGAAGGTGGCGAGTGGGTGTACACACCGCGCTGGTACGGCGAAAAACCGCTGTCCTGAGCAGTTGGCGAGGGAGTTGGCTCCCTCGCCACGCCCGCGTCCCGTGAGCATTGCTGCCGGTTTTTCCCGTGTCGTATTCATCGACAGTCCCTGTACGATTTGCTCCGCCTGGTTGTGGGAGCTTTCCTGTTACTTATATTTTGCCCGACTTATCTTGTATCCAGATAGATAGACACAAAGAGTCAGGCTAGTTGGTTTTATGTCTCGGTTGATTGTGTTGGGTTATATCTGGGTTTTGGGTAATGCCTGGTTACTTTTGCAAATGTAATTGGTTGTTTTAAAGTTACCTGTCTTGACATGTATTGAAAGTCTTGGAGTTTGAGTGTTTGTTCTCCAGTCGTTAGTTTGACCGATATGCAAGTGCCAGCGGGCACTCATGAAATCGGTCAGGGTAAAGAAGGAACTTTCATGCAGGATCAACGACCGCAAGATGCTAGTGGCTATGTCAACTTTATCAACTTGTTCAAACAGGCGGATCTGGAACAGGCAATGCTGTCGCACAAAGACAGTGACTCTTATCAGTCTGTGTGGCGTTATTACTTTGCCTGTGTCGGCTTGCTCGATTCCCCGCGCTTGCTCGAACCCCTGGCATTGCTCAAGCAGTCGCTGGGCCAGTTGATCGGAATGCCCCGCGTACGTCGATCTATCGAGGGTCAGATTGCACAACCGGCCGAAGCACACGCTAAGGGCTCATTGCCGCGTATCTACGACAATATTCAGGCCTTCGAGACCCGGCTGAAGAACACCCTTGCCTATGAGGCAAGTGCTGCAACGGCGATTGCGAAGAATATGCACTTTGTCTGGCTTGGTGGCGGTCTCGGCGCGATCCAGCATGACTATCTCAACCTGTGGAGACAGGTGTTGAGCGGACACGGCTACAGTCTCCATCTCTGGTATGACAGTGACGCACTACTGGCCTGGCAAACCAATAAGCTGATCGTCGAGGCTGCCAAGGCTGATGCGATGCAGCACGGCGGCAGCGCAAAGGTTTCCGAAGCCGAGCTGGGCACGCTGTACGAGGAACGGGTCATCGCCCTGAAGCAGCAGATGTTCATGCACATCAACGCGGCGCGGGAACAGGGGATGTCTGCTGATGAAGCGCGGGCCGACCTGTTGACTCGCGCCTATGGTCAGGATGCCGCGCATCTGGAAGGGCTGATCGAACAAAACCGGCGCAGCCTGCTGGATCTGGCGGGAAACGATCTGCAGTTGCGCGATCTGCATGACCTCGACACGCCGCTGCAATTGCAGGATATCTACGATCGCGAGACCCGGCTTCGGGGGAATCTGGCTGCCGCCTCCGATGTGGTCCGTGCCGAAGCTTTGTACAACGAGGGGGGCGGATATGCCGATGTCGATAACCTGCCGCCGCTGGTCAAAAAACTGGGTGGCGTCGACATAAGCACGTTCGGCGGTGATGCGCGCCTTGGCGTCCTGCAACTGCTGCTCGACCACAACCCGCACTGGATGCCGGGACGCCAGGCACGGCGTGATGGTTACAGTGATTATCTGGGGCGAATTCCCGAGGAACACCGCTCCGCGCTGGATGCCTTTGCCCGGAAAAACCCGGTACTGAGCGAGGTATTTCAAGCTCCGGCCGAACTGCTCGCACGCCCACAGGCATTGCGTGCCGTTGCCGTGCAGAGCACGTTGAGCAACTCCTTCCTGGCGGCTCATGCGGGAGCGCCGATGCTCAAAAGTGTGATTGAGCGGTTTCGCTTTAATTACCAACTCATCGACCAGACGGCCCGCCTGGCAGAGAAACGCGGCGTTGCCTTGAGCGATTTCGACAACATGTCAGTGCTGTCGCGTGAGGTGCTCGAGCAGGCCTACGGCTCTTTCGCCGAGCTGTCGATGAGCGAAGATGTGGCGGCCAGCTATCTGGCTCTGGCAGTGGCGGGTTACTACAGCGACGGTATACGTGCGCAGAGCGAATGGACCATCTATCTGACCGGTCCGGCCGCAATGCGCGATGGCATGGCCGATTACCACCGGCACAACTTCGTCCCGCGAGAGGAAGAGCAACTGCGTCTGGAGGCGGCGATCGAGCCGCTCTGGATGATAAACGACAAGACCGAGGAGGAGCAGGACCATTCCTGGAAAGACAATGCCAGCGATGTTGAGCAATGGGTGCTCGACGAGCAGCAGCGCTGGCGGGAAGGGCAATTCAGCGCGCGTTACAATGGTGATATTGACGCGTTGCTCACGCAGCAGACTGTCATGTTCGAGGAAGGCTGGCCGGTTATCGAGGGTCGGCCAGTGTTGTTGGTGGATGTCCTGCAACGGATGATGGACAGGCTCGGAGAGCCTTTTGTGGCTGCGATGCGGCGAGGCCATAACGGCCCGCTGGTTTTTCCGTCAGGTCCCGGGCTCGGTTTCGATGATCGCGAGGCTATAAAGGCTCAGCCCATTGACCTGCGAGCACCTGCGTCGCTCGGTGATGCGCAGACTCAGGGGCTGGCGCTGGATGAAGTACTGAGCGCTATTGCCGAGGGAACACTGGAGTTTTTCCAGGTCAGTGCCTTGCAGCGGGCGCTGCTGGGCCAGCTGTTGGATGTGCGTTCACTGGATAATCAAAGCTTGAAGTCGGTCGTTGCCGACCTCGATAACCTCGCCAACAACGTCGCTGAAGTTGGGGCTTCAGTGCGTTATGCGGCTATTGAGCGCCATCTTTACCAGCAACGTGCAGCGGCGTTCATGGCCGGCCTCGCCAGTCATGCCGATCAGCCGCCAGTATCCTCGGGCAGCGCGCTGACGTTGAAACGAGCGGCGCTGTCACAGGCGCACACGCTGTTTCAATGGGGGCGTCATGTCGCCCATATTCAAGAGGTGGCGACGCGAGAGCATCGTGATCAGGTGATCCTGCAGCTCGGTCAGGTGCTGGGTCAGATCGAGGCCAGTGAAGTCAAGCTTGTGCCTCAGGATCTGTTGCTTGCTGGGCCGGGTGACCCCGGTGCTCGCTGTTATCCGCTGGCATTGATCATGAGTGCGGCTCTTGAGCAGGGCGTAGCGGCGTCGCGAAGATTGCGCGAGCGCTTCTTCCTGGCGACCGCCGAGCCGCAACAAAATGAATCAGCGATGTTTCTGCGAGCGCTTGAGGAGTTGCGTGGCGTGCAGTTGCACGAAGTCGGCAGTCCCTTGGGGCGCGTTGATCTACAGCAGCTCGGCGCCACGCTTGAAGCGTACGAGAGCACTCGGACGCTGATGCTCAACTCCGACAACCACGCCATGCTGGTGGCGAAAACCTTTGATGGCGATCAGGCGACTTATCATTTCTACGATCCCAATTTCGGCGTGTTCGAGTTCAATCACCCTGCCCTGTTCCAGCAGGCGTTGATCGACTTTTTCCAGGCGCAGGGCCTGGCGAAATATTATGTGGCCTATGGTGATGCAGCGCGCCCGACGTTTGATCTGATTGAGCTGCAAGGGCAGAAGATATCGGCCCAAGAGCTGTCCGACGGGTTTCGTGTCAGGCAGTTGCTGGAGTCCGACAATGTACTGCCGGAGTATGCGGGACGCCCGATTCGCCAGCGCCTGAACAGTGCGCGCGGTCAATCGCTGGTCAGCAATCCACATCTGGGACGCAGTCTGCGCGACCTCGACAGCCACTGGTGGGGGCAGCAGATCGCCCACGCGACTGACGCGTTGCAGGCATTGCACACCTCGGTGACACCGCTGGTGCCGTTGTTCGAAACCCTCACGATAACCCCCGACGGGAAGAACCGGATCTGGCTGATCGATCCTTTGCAAACAGAGCATGCAGTCGAGGTGACCAGCACGGATCATCGTCTGTTGAGAATCAAGAACTATCTGTCAGAGCTGTTTTCGACCCTTGGCACCAAGCCCGCGCCGGGGTTGGTTGAGGCTGACGCCGTTCACACCCTCAATACCGGGTTCACGATTCAGGCATTGATGAATGCCTTGCGCGGGCGGGAAGGTGACGACCGCACATTGACCACCGCCGTGCGGCTGCATGCCTACGTCAATTACGCACAGCTGGCGCACGGCAATATCACGGACGTTGCCGGCCTGATCAGCCTGATGAAAACAGCGCTGAATGAAGAGAAGGTCATCGCCCGCACTTGTGCGCCGGTGGTTGGCGAGGCGCTGGGACATGTTCTCAACGAAGGTGTGGGAATAATCCTCGGGCTGGCGAATGTCGGTTTCGACATTTATCAATTGACGATGGCGGACAACGAAATCGAGCGGGCGCAGTACGGCACGCAACTGGCCTTTGACTACACCAGCCTGGCATTGACTGCCGGTGGCATCGGTGCGGCAGCTGCGGGCGCCGCGACTGCAGCGGCAGTACTCGGTGGCGCCGGTGTGATTCTCGGCGGTCTGGCTGTCGGTGTCGCTGCACTGGCCCAGGGGTTCGCCAACATCGCGCAACAGGCTCAGGCGGTTGGGCTGTTTTTCGACAATCTGGAGACTGCCTATCGGGGTGTGGGTTATCGCTACGATGATGCTTTGGGTGGCTGGACTGCAAATCCGGCGATGATCGTGAAAACCTTGGATTTCAACCGCGCAACCCTGACGCTGGATAGCCCGAAACTGTATCGACTGCGTGATCATTTCGGGGTGCCGGATTTTAATCCGGACTACCAGAAAGCGCTCAATCTTCAACGCGAACTGGGATTACCTGGCACCATCAAGCTGGCGCTACCTGTGGGGCAACTCGTGGTGCTGCCATGCACGCCGCAAACGTGTTACGGCTATATATACAAGGCGTTGCCTTTCTCTACCTTGCGCCACGACACCGGTTTCGACACAGCGCGGCGTCTGGAAAAAAAGGATCGGGAGGGGCAGTGGCAGTTTCTGTTTTCTTTCTACTCGTTTCCCACTCACTACATCGTTAATCGCCTGACGCCGGCGTATCGGCCAACTGTGATCGAGATTCTTCTGGACGCAAACGAGCGTGCGCTGGCAGTGCCGTTGGCGCCTGCGGACTGGCATGCGTTCCTGTCTTACCGGATTAAAGGTGGGGGTGCATCCTGCTCACTGATCCTCAATCGCGGAATCAATGTTGAGCTCGAGTCGCCCAGCTTGCAGTTATGTAGCTGGACGCTGGTGGCGACCTGGGCCACCGAGCGTGATGTCCAGGTATTGGTCGGCGGGGAAATCATTATTGGCGGCGTCAAGGTAATGTTGTCCGGCAAGGGGCGGCATGAAGTGCTGATCCGGCTGACCGACCGGCAGCTGTTCAGGGTCGATCGCGCTCGTGGCCAGTTGCTGATTCTCGAACAGACCGCACCAGCCGGTGAGGACGAACAGAGCTTGCTCAAACACTATCAATCACTGGTAAGCGAACATCGGCTGGTCCTGCCTTACACACCGCTGCACAACTACCTGATCCCGTTCGAGTCCGCACACCAACCGCGTCACACCACCGCCTGGTACGACGCGGCCGGGGAGCGGTTTCTGTATATCCGCAATGAGCAAGTGTTGCAGGCCGATGAAGCATTACTGGCAGCTGTTGTCGACGGTTCGGCGTTCTTTTACGAACCTCAGAACTATGTGATCTGGCAGGTCGATGCCGTCAGCGGCCTGCTGCAATTCTGTTATCGGATGCTGGTGATGCACGGACAGTGCAGCATCCGCCGAATCGACGTCGACGACCAAGGTGTGATTCATATCGAGCAACAGTGGACGGGCCCTGATCAGAGCACCACGCAATTCAACTACCTGTTGCATGACGGTCAACTGCAGCTCACTTCGGTCACCCGTGACATGGACCGCGATTTGGGTAAAAGGGTCTTCGCCCAGCAGGCGCTAAAGGACTGGTCGCAGGTGCTCGGTAACTATGTGCCGTTGTCGACGGTGCCCGAGCGCGATGGGGTCGCCACGCTTGACTGGCAACCGGCTACTTACGTTTCAGTCTGCTGGGCGTTCGACCCGGACAAACGCGATCTGGTCTGGATCCGCAGCCGTGATCGCCTGTGCATTCATCCGTTTATTGCGGCCGGGTACGTTCGTGGCTGGAAAGACTCGATCAGCAAATTGGCCGATCTGCTGTTGTTACCGGCAAATGATCAACAGAACCTGTATTTCATTTACGACAGGGCGGCGCAGAAGCTTTGTCGGGTACAGCGAAGTTTGTCCGGCGCCGATCAGCGCTGGCCGTCGCAGTGGAGTCATCAGTGGGTAGAGCCGGCCGGACTCAAAGACGTGGTGGCAGTCGAGGGCGGCTATCTGGCGCTGACCGACGAAGGGCTGTTCTTCAATCTGACCGCAGAAGGTGAAGTGCAGCTGGGTGGGCTGAGTGAGGGCTGGCTCAAAGGACGGACACAGTGGTGGTCGGCGCTGGAGGAGCTGGCGCAGAAGTATCCGGTCAACAGCTTCGCCATTCTCGGCGTGCGCAACACAAGCGGTGAGCGCAACCTGTGCGCCTGGTACCTGGACAATCGCTTGTTGCTGTGCGATCTGGGCCACGACAAAGAAGTGCGTTTGCTCGGCGTTACGCCGGACAACAAGGCAGCGTGGCTGCTGGACGTTACCAGCGGTGAAATCTGGAACCAGACGTTCTTCGATAGCCGACAACTCGAGCAAGCATTTGGCAAGGGTCAACAATTATTGGCGGGCGACTGGTTGCCGGCACCGCAGGCCGAGTGGGACGACTGGCGGTTCGGTGGTGTGACCAATGAAGGCTCCGGCTTGCGCGGCATGTCGGTGGAAGGTGTATCACTCCAATTGCGCTATCAGGAGACGGAGCGGGTCATTGGCGTCGACCAGCGCTGGGCAAGGGCACACGCGGAGCATTTGCTCGAGTCGCTGCAAGCATTGCTGGAGATCGCCGAGCATGGTGAGTTCATCGCTGTGGAATCAGGGGCGGACGTTCTGCAATGGTATGACGTGGCCAACGCACGGATGATTCGAGTGGCCAGTCATGACCTGCCCGGCGACTGCGAACTGCTCGGCACCTGCTATGGCAACGTGCTGTTGCATGAACCCCGGGCACATCGCGTTTCTGTCTATCCCGGTCGCGACAGCATCGGTCCTTTTGACTATGTGCAGCGCAACGCCGAAGTGCTCGTGGTTGAGGGGCAGAACAAGGTCAACGACCTGCTGCCGCTGATCGCCGATGACGTAAGGCGTCTGGTTTTGCGCATGGGACAGGGCGGTGTGAGCTATCACCTGTCAAAAGCCAGCTGGTTGCGACTGGACTCTGTAATTGTCGATTGTCGGCCAGGCCCCGGCGAAAGTCCGGCGATTCCCGGCAAGTTGATCTGGGCCGTGGATGCGCCGGGGAAACTGCAACTGTCGGAGGTCGGCGAGCATTTGCTCATCGTTGATCCGGATCGCCAGCACAGCCTCATCCTGCGCGATGTGTGTTCGATCGATCCAGCGTTGCGTGGCAACGTCTTCCTCGGGTTCGAAGGGCAAAATTCCTATCCGGTTTTCAGACTGGTGCAGTGGTTGCGGGGTGTTCCAAATGCCCAAACCGGGGCGACGCTCGAGCAGTTACTGCCTGTAGTTACAGCCTGAGGCGCAAGTGTAAGTTTGTTGATGGTTTCTGTTCGTTTTTAAACTGTTGCAATTGAATGGCGCTTGAAAGTAGCGCGATTAATTGTGATTTTTTAGATATGTAATTTTTTCTGAATGTCGTGATGATAAAGACCGTCTCGATATATATTCGCGTGAGAAAAGGATACTCAGTTGAATAGCAAGGATTATGGGTTGTTACCTGGCAGTGAGTTTTCAGCCGCTTTTAAACGGGCTGATCTGGAGTCCATTGCGGGGAATCTGCGCGATGACTTGGCGAGAGAACAGCTGCTGCGTTATTACAATGGCGCGGTTGCGGCTGCGGATTGGTCAGAACAACTGACAGCAATCAGATTGCTCAAGGAATTCGTCGAGTCGAATCTTTTTGATATTTCCGATGCTCATCTCAAAAAGCTCAGTGGAAACCTTACGGATTACCACGCCCGGTTAGCCACTACCGTGCACCTTCTGTCTTCAGGCAAACCGGTTGCGCGAAAGTTACACTTTGTCTGGGTAGGCGGAGGCATCGGAGCTATACAGGGGGATTACATCAATGTCTGGAAACAGATGACCGACACTGATGGATATCGTCTGAATCTCTGGTACGACAGCGATGGACTGCTTGCGCATGAAACCAACAAGATCATCGTCGAATCGGCCAAGGCTCAAGTCGCGAAGCTGGTTTCTGAAGATGCAGCGATGAAGTCAGCGAGGCTTGGCAAGCTATACGTTGAGCGCGCCCGCGTGCTTCGTCAGCAGATGTTCGAACATATCCAGAAAGCCACCGCGACAGGTGGCAGTGCCGACCAGGCAAGAATCAATCTGTTGGTCAGTGCGTATGGTCAGGATGAGGCCAGGCTCAATACGCTGAAGGCGCGCAATCTACAGTCGCTTGAAACTGTTGCAGCGAATGGCATTGCACTTCGGGATATCCGTAGCGAATTGTCCAATCAACCATTGTTCGAAATTTACGAACGAGAGCTGTCTTGTCGCGGCAATCTGGCGGCAGCGTCGGATATCACTCGACTGCAGGCGGTGCATTTCGAAAGCGGCACTTATCTGGATGCGGATTTGTTGCCGTCGTTACATAAAAATATCGCTGGCATGGATCTTTCCGGTTTTGACATCGAAACCCGGATGGGAATAACGCAGATTCTGCTCGACTCTAACCCGCAGATACTTCCGAATCGAAGCGCGCCGTATGCGGATTTACGCTTTAAGGTGCCGGAACACGTAAAGAACGCATTGATAGAGTTTGCCGGGACCGCACCTTCACTCAAGGATATTTTTGCACCGTTCAATGATGTCGTTGTTTCACAACACGGAGTGCGTGTAGGCAATAAAAATAGCGCCGATTTAAAAAGTAGCCCTTTCAATGGTCTTTCCAATGCAATGGTGAGTGGTCATGCCGGGTCTGCGGCAATTGTCGGAATCATCGATAAAATCCGCAGTAATTACACATTTCTGGATCGAGTGGAGGTGCTGGCTCGTCAGGGCAACATCTCACTGACAGATTCCGCAGCATTCTCCAATCTGATCATTAGCGAGATGGAGAAAATATATGGCTCGCTATCAACCTGGGGTGACGAGTTAATTGTTCGAAACAGGTTTTTGCAGGCTGTCGCTGAGTACGATGCCGACGGCATCAAATTTGGTGCCCAATCGGCTATTACCATGAGTGGCCCGACGGCCGTTTCGCAAGGTTTGAGTGATTACGTCAACGAAAAAGCGCTTGCTGAAGCTCGTCAACAAATCAGTGACCGAGTCGATCTGCGTGACGGTTTCAATCTGGCCACCGAAGAGGAGACCCACCATAGCTGGAAGGACAACGCCAAGACCGAGTCCGCCTGGTTCGAATTGGAAACAAGCAGAATTGCCGATGGTGCCTACAAAAACCGTTACCTGGGCAATGTGGATGAGCTGCTCAAAGGTCAGACTCTGACTTTCAAGCAAGGCTGGCCGGTCATGGAAGGCAAGCCCGTGTTGCTGACGTCAGTGCTGCAGCAACTGCTGGATAGCCTGGGTGAACCGTTCGTTCGTGCGATGAATGACCGATTGACTGGCGATATTGCGTTCAATGCTCCGTTCTCTGTCGATTTCGAAACACGTCAGCAGATTCTGCAGCAACCCACCGTCGAACTGCCGCCATCGACAGGCGCCGAGTCGCTGGGCAATTTGAACGAAGCGTTGGCGCGGATCGCGGCAGGCAAATTACCTGTGGATCAGTTGAGTCCGTTGCACCGTGTGATGTTCGGCGGCCTGTTTGGCGCTACGACACTGGATCAGAACGGGTTCGCCGACACCTGGAAAACCACCGTGGATTTTGCCGAAAAAACCCGTGATCGTGGGCTGTTCGCACGCTATGACGTCATCGAACAAACGCTGCTCAAACGTTATACCGCGCCAACGGAGTTCAGCACTTCGAGAGTCGGCACGGGTGAGAGTAACTCTCGGGTTCTCAAGGCGCAGGCATTTGCCAAGCCAATGAGCGTACGGCAATGGCGCGAACATTTGAGCCAGGTAGAAGCCGTGGCTAAAAAAGAACAACGGGCATCGATTCTCACGCGAGGCAATGCAGTACGCGAGCTGTTTTTCCAGGCCGGGGCCAGCTCGGCCAAACAGTTTCCGCAAGGGTTACTGGTGCAGGGCGCGGGGGACCCGGGGCGGCGCTGTTATCCGTTGGCGTTAGCCATGGCAGCGGCATTGGAAAAAGGCACCGCTGCAGAGCGCGCCCTGATCGGTAAACTGGCGCTTGCCAACATCGCCCCTGATTCCGCTGAAACCCATGCGCTGCTGCATGTGCTGGATGAGTTGCGTGGCATCCCGATGGCGCAGTTCGGCGAGAAAAGGCCGGCGGTGAATCTAGACGCAGTGATACAGGCGCTGGATGCAAAAACCAGCGGCGGCAGCTTGCTGCTCAATACCGAAAATCATTCGATGCTGGTGAGCAAAGTCGCGGGGGCCGATGAAACATCTTATCGGTTCTACGATCCCAACTTCGGCCTGTATGCGTTCAGTCGAATAGATGAACTGCACAAGGCTATCCAGGGCTTTCTGCAGGATGAGGTGGTATCCAGTCTCTATGGAGTCGCAGATGGCTCCGGTGCCACTTTCGATGTGGTGGACCTCAACGGTGTGAACATTGCCGATACGGCATTGCCGTCCAAAGTCAGCGTCGGAAACCTGCTGAGCAACGACCCCGTTGCCGGCGTGACGCCTGTCGAACCCTGGCGCCATCATGCGCAGTTGCGACTGCGATCGCTGTCGGAGAACGCGCGTCTTGGTCAGGCGTTCGCCATTGCGGACGCCGGCAAGTGGACACGGATCATCAAAGGTGCCACCGATCAGTTGCATGAGAAACATCAACTGAGCCGTGACTTCGTTCCGGTGTTCGAATCTCTGAAACCCGCCGCGCAAGGGCGCAGTGAAATCACCCTGGTCAACGCGAAAGACCCGCAGCAGACGCGCACGGTGTTGACCGATGACAAGCGCTTGTCCGGGATCAAATCCTATCTGAGCGATTCCTTTGAAGAGTTGTCCGGTAGAGGTGCGGGTTCATCCGTAGTCGATCCGACCGATGTTGGTGCGGTGCACACACTCAATGCCGGTTTTGCCATTCAGGCGTTGTTGCTAGGGCTCAAGGAGGCGGAAAGCGCCGAGGGTTCGACGGCGTTGACGTCTGCGGTGCGCATTCATGGTTATCTCTCCTACGCGCAACTCGCTCACGGACTTGTGGCGGATGCGGTGCAATTGCTGGGACTGGTTCGTCATGCATTCACCGACAGTGTGCGTGTGGCCAACACCACCTCTGCAATTGTGGGCAATGCGCTGGGCAACGTATTGAACGAAGGTGTGGGGAATGCACTGCAACTGGCGAGTATCGGTTTCGACATCTATTTGTTGATCAACGCTGAAAATGATATCCAGCGCGCGGTGTTCGCCACCCAACTGGCTTTCGATACCGCCGGTCTGGCGCTGGGCGCCGGAGCGTTTGGCGCAAGTGCTGCCGGAGCGGCCACGGCGGCTGCATTTCTTGGCGGGGCCAGTGTCATTCTGGGTGGACTGGCTATCGGTATCGGTGCATTGGTCGAAGGTTTCAGCGCCAGAACAGAGCGTGGGAAGCAGATCGGCAGGTATTTGAATCGGGTCAACGAGGCCTATCGTGCCAAGGGCTACTCGGTAAGGGGAGATACCCTTTTTGCCAACCCTCACGCCGTTTATTCACAACTGAATCTGCGCAAAGGAACGATTACCTTTGGCAGCCAGAAAATCTTCGCGGCAGACGACTACTCCGATTTGCATCCACCCAAAATCGACCCGGACCGCGAGCATGCATTCAGCATTCGAGAAGCGCTCGATCTGCCGGAAAAGTTTGCCATCAGTGACAAAATAAACGTTGAAAGCGTTGTGTTGCCGAGCCTCCCGGATTGCTTCCTGGCCTATGAGTTTGGCGGGTTGCCTTTCTCGACAACCCTGCGCGAGGACCTGGAGACGGCACTGGCTCTTGAGCATGACCGTTACGGCAAGCGGCAATTCTGGTTCTCCTTTTACAAAGTGCCCACCGAATACATCATTGAAAAAATGGTGCCGAACTACGTGGCAACTACGGTCAGCGTAGTACTGGGCACGCAACACCGTTTTCTGCATGTACCCACCTTGCCGGGAGAAGTGCACGGTTACCTTTCTTACGACATCGATGCATTGGGCGGGCACTGTTCGGTCACGTTGGCCGAGGGCGTCAAGTCTTTGCGTTTGCGAGTCTCGACTGGTGAAGCGATGACCTGGTCATTACGCGCAGCCTGGTTGAATAAAAGTGGCGTGAAAATCGAGGGCGACGTCCTGCAACTGGGCACGATAAATGTGCAGGTGCCAGACAAAAGCGTTGTGTTTGTGCAACTCGACGGACATTCGTACCAGGTGGACTGGGCAACTGGAACCCTGTTGCTCACTGAGCTGGAGGCCGGCCCGGATGAAGACGGCCCGATGACACGCCAGCGGGTGCGCGAACTTGCACGTTCCAGCCATCTGGCGGATGGCCCCACGGTCATTCGCAATTACCTGGATGCTCTGACCGGCGTGCGCACCAGCGCCTGGTATGACCGAGGTGAAGATTCTTTCCTGTTGGTTCGCGGGCTGGACCCGAAACATGCCGCGGATATTTGCATGGGCCCCAGGATTGGCCAGAACATTTACTACTACTGCCCCGCTGATGCATTGATCTGGCGCGTTGATGTAGTCACCGGGAACATCAGAAGTGTTTTCCAGCTGGTGCGTACGGAATTGAAAGCCTGGATTACCTCGATCCAGGAGATGCCGGGCGGTTTGTTGCAGGTGGTCCGGCGCATCGAACTCGACGAAGACGAGTTCGTGAAAATGACTTACCTGATCGAAGAAGATGAACTCTCGATTACTGGTGTGTCCGGTCATCTCAGCTATCACGAAGGTCGGGAGATTCGAAGTGGGACGGTCTTCCTGGACGATTTCCTCTCGTGGTACCGGTTGATTCCGGCAGCGTCAGGCGTTAACGACGAACACGTGACAAGTGCCGGTTGGTCCAGGTTCATTACCGTTGATTACATGGACTACAGCTCGAATGCGTTCAGCCGGGTCTGGGTGCGTAGCGACGACGGACGGGTTTTTAGGCCGATGCTCAAAGAGGGGAACAGCAACGCCGACGCCTTCGATTGGGCTCTTCTGGATCCACAGCAGCCAGAACGCGATACGGTTCTGTTCCATCACTTGCGTCATCGCCTCCTTTATCGACAGCGCATCAGTGCACAAGATCAGTCCTCGGTAATTTTTGCCCAATCCATCTTGTCGCTCGAGGTGCAGCAAATTCATCGCCGAGGCCGGCGATACATTGCATTGACTGACGAGGGCATGGTGTTTCGCCTGAATGGCGCGGGTGAACGACATTTGGCAGGCCTCGGTAATGATTGGCTATTCGCCCGCCAAGAGCGCTCAGGCAGCAATTTTCGTTGGTGGGATTCGGTCCTTGGCACTGCCGCAATGTGGTCCGCCGGGGCTGTGGAGGTCGGTGGCATCAGCGCTGCTTCGAATCACTCGCCGCTCTATGTCGTGTGTCTCGATCAGCAACTGCTTATCGCCGACACAGCGGGGAAAAGCTTTGGGCTTTTGCGGCAGACCGTGGACAAGAAAGCCGTGTTAATGATCGATTGGACGACTGGGCGGATCTACCGACAAGCGTTCATGACTCCCGAAAGCTTGTTCGCAGCATTTGGTGCGGGAACACGTCTGTTACGGGCTGACTTGATCCCGCCAATGCAGAGGGTGCTGCCGCAGCGCACGTTTGCCTGGGCTGTGCCCCATGCATCCGGTCTGCGCGCCAGGGCACATGACCACGTATTGTTCGACCTGTTCGAAGGTGAGCCTGCGCGCATTGTCGGTGTGGAAAAGGAGTTCTTTGACGGCGTGGATTCGCTACAGGCGCGGGAGCGCAAGCTGGCGCAACTGGTGGCGGGTCAGCATTGTGCCCCGTATCTGACGGCAGGCAGGGTCGATGATCTTTGCAGTTGGTATGACGTCGACGCCGGCCGCTTGCTCAGTGCAACGGCGCCAGGTGAAGACTTGCCTGGCTATGTGGGCGTCGCCAACGGTCAAACCCTGGTGTTGCATGACCCGCAGAGCCGGCAGCTGTTCAGCAATCGCAGTGAAGATGGCAAGCTCAGTGACGTATGGATGACTGCGCAAACAGTCAGCCGGATAGCCAATACGCTAGTCATCGAAAGCGGTCAGTCATTGGGTCGAATTGCGCCGATTCCGGACGGCGTTGATACGTTGATCCTGAGATATGCGGTGGATGGAGCCGACTTTTTTATCGACCAGAGGACCTGGGCACGACTTGATTGCCTTATTGTCGATTTCGATTTTCCGAACGCGTTAAGAAGTTATCTGTCGTTCAAGTTGGGGTCGATGGAGCATTGGCTGGTCACGCAGCAGGATGGGCACTTGCTGCTGACGGACGCAGACACAGGGCGCAGTATCGTCTTGCGCAATGTCGCGGCTATCGGCGCAGAGTCTCGAAAGAAGGTGGCATTCAGTATCCCCTTGGCCGGAGAGCTCGCGCTGACGATCGATCTGGATCAGTTGATGACAGCATTACAGGAGGAAACGCCGAGTGAGCTCGGTGAGCTGTTCTCTGGGTCCATCAATGTGTAAAGCGGTAGTTCAGCGTCGGCGGGATTAGTTGTAAGGGCTGCGGATCAGATCATCCGCAGCCCTTTATCGCTTTCAGGAAACCAGGTAGCCCTTCACCCCGGTAAAGATGATCTGCGCCGCCAAGGCGCAGACAAACAACCCCATCAACCGACTGACGATCTGCAAGCCCTGGTCGCCGAGAATCCGTTCGATGTGATTGGACAGGTACAGCACCACCCCAACGGTGAAACTGGCCAGGGCGATACTCATGATCGCGGTCAGTTTGTCATCCCAATGCGGTTGGCTGATACCCATCACCAGCAGTGCACCGATAGTCCCCGGGCCAACGGTCAAGGGGATGGTCAGCGGCACGATTGTCACATCCTGCTGCACGTTGTCACTTTGCACCACAGGCTTGCCTTGGGCCATGCCCAGCGCCGAGATGAACAGCACGCTGCCGGCACCGATGCGGAATGCGTCTGCGGTAATCCCGAACACGTCGAAAATCACCCGGCCAAACAGATACAGCAGAACGCTGGAGACCAGTGTGGCGATGGCCACTTTCCAGGCCAGGCGCCGCTGTTCCTTGCGCGAGTAGCCACGGGTCAGGCTGATAAAGCAGGACAACACGAAGAACGGGCTGTAGAGCACCAGCATCTTCAGGTAAACGCTGAACAACACGTGGAGCATGGTCATGTCTCGCCGGGAAGGAGAATGGGGATGGAGTCTATCAGCGCTTTACGGGTTGGGGTATCGACTTTTAAAGGCCGGTTGTTGTTGGTTTAGTTGTTTGTTAGATGTGGGGTTTGTTGGTTTGGTAATTGATGTTACATGTTTTGATTTGTGGAGTGCTGGTGTCTTTGGTTATGGTTGTTTTCGCAAGTTAATGAAGGCTTGCTTAAATGATGTTAAGGAATTCAAAGTGAAAGATCCCGTAATGCAGAAACTCTATGTCGCCAATTGCATTAATGCTCTGCATCAATATGAAATTGATGAGGCTCCAACTATTCAACGTCGCGCTGCTGCCTTGAGCTTTAATTCGAGTGACGCCGTGGAAGCACCGACAAAGGCGGCGGTTGTCGGCGAAGGACTTTTGGCTTTTTCTGCTCATCTGACGGATGACAATCGGACCGACGCACAAAATGCCTTTCTTTTCGCAACACTGGTAGCCAACAAGAAATTCCCGCTCGAAAGCCAGGGCCTGGAGTGGTATCTGTTGTTCCGCGAGGTCATGACCAACTCGGGCTGGACGCCTGTTTCCAAGTACTTCACCGATCTGGAGGTTGCGGGCACCAGCGTGCGGATGGATAAGCTGGTCCTGGAAATTCTCAGCTCGGTGGTAGCGGGTCTTGCGGTGCCTGGCCCTGCAACTGCGTTGATGCTGAAGGCAGCGGGCGACGCCATCGCCGCTCTGGAAAAACGTGACACCGCATTGACTCTGTATGAGCGCAATCTGCTGAACCACGGCGTTGGTGGCATCACCGCTGGCGTCTGTACCGAAGTGAACGGCGAAGCCATCATGGCCGTCGGTGCTGTACGTTTTCTGCGTCGCAATACGTCCACTAAAGTTATGTTTATCGATGTAGACGTTCGCAATGTCAAGTTGTACAAAGGTGAAACGATATTTGCCAAGAATACCGAACTTGCTAATGCGTCTCGTCAGTCGATCAGGACCAAACTGGGCCTGAATGTTGTATCGAAAATCGAAGAGTATGAGATCTGATTGACAAAGAAGGGCAGTCGTCGCGACTGCCCTTTTTGTTAGGGGGGATAATATGGATGATGATTATTTGGTTTTGGTTGTCGGGGTTTGCGTACTGATTATTCCCGATGGTAAACAGCGGGAAACTTATAACGATCTAGTCAATTCAATTCTATTGGCGCAACTGGTTGCCAATAAAAAAAGTGAAAAATCGCTGTCCCTGGATTGGTACGATACGTACGTGAGTGTCCTCGATGATTTCTGGTTGCGCCATCAGAAGTCGAAGCAGGAATGGCAGGTCAGCAACCCGGAAAACAGATCCGCGCTGGAGTTTTTTAATGCAGCGTTGAGCAGTGATGCAATGCCTGAAACGCGGATAATGGGTGCGGTTCTGCAGCGAATTGCAAGAATGCCCGGCGACGAACCCGCCATCCAGCGATTGCGCAGTTTCATGAACATATCGTCTGCGGCCGGGGCGGACAGCGTGCCGGCGTCGTTGGCAAAGGTGCAGTTAATGGTGACTGTCGCGAATGCTGTCGATTCGTTCGCAAGCGCGTTTGTTGAGTTCAAGACGTCACTTGAGTTAAACCCGAATCCATTTCAACAGGTGTATCAATCCGCAGATGTTCGAGGCTTGGTCCAAGCGCACCACGCCTGGGCAAGTCTGTCCGAAATTCGCTACAGCGGCGCGCGCGAAGCCATTGCCAGGAAAGTCAGGGACAAGCTTGCGGACAGCGTGGCAGTGCTGAATCTGCCCAGGGAAATTGCGCTATGAAGGACTTGATTGCACCGCAGGCTGCGGTAGTGGGCGGCAGCGTCGTGGCTTTTGCCAGTGGCTTGCCAGCGACCCATCGAGACGATATCTATATGAGCACAGCCTATGCGCAAAAAGCGACGCGCGCGGCGTTCGATGACGGGCTATCGGGGGACTGGTTCGAGTACTACAGGAATGTCCTGAAATTTGTTGGATGGGACGTGCCGAAACCGCAAACCTTGACACAGTCGCGCAACAGTCTGATGGCTGGTCAGGCAACGCAGCGTATCGCGACGGCATGGGGTGAGCAGTTCAGCGAACCTATGCGGCGTGCGCTGCGGGTGATGGAACATAATGCATTGGCGCTCAAGCTGTTCGAGTCCACTTGCCTGCGCGCCAATGTCGGTTCTTTTCAAATGATCCCCTGCGTGATGAGCGGCCCGAACAAAGTGGAAATGGGCATCTATCATCGTCAGTTCCAGATCGAGAGACAGGCCAGCGGGTTTCTGTTCAGCAAGGATGAAACACTTATCCACAACAGTGTTGAACAGATTGCTGCCATCACCTTCAACACGCTGCATTACGCCCAGTTTCGCGAGAAAGTGAAAAAAACCGTCATCACCGGCTCGCTCAAATACATTGATGGCCTGGAAATCTGATCGAATAACAATACGACCTTGTTCAGAAGGTCGATGCCGTCCGGTTCTGCTGATCGCGCTGGGCCACCCAGTGTTCGATCAGCTCGCGCAGTTGCGACAGCTCCACCGGTTTCGCCATGTGGCCGTCCATGCCCGCCTGACGTGCACGCTCTTTATGCTCGGCGAGGATGTGCGCGGTCAACGCTACGATCGGTGTGCGGATGCGCTGATTGCTGACTTCCCACGCGCGCAATTGCTGGGTCGCCGAGAAACCGTCGAGGATCGGCATTTCGCAGTCCATCAGCACCAGATCGTAACGCTGCGCCTTCATCGCCTGCAGGGCCTCTTCGCCGTTGCTGGCGGTGTCGGGTTGCAGGTTGAGCTTGCCGAGCATGCCGCGAATCACTTTGGTCGAAATTGTGTTGTCTTCGGCGACGAGGATGCGGAAGTCGCTCGGTACTTTGGCTGCCGTGGCCGGGGTGACCACTTGCGGCTGGAACACCACCTGGCCTTTGTTGCGCTGGTTCAGTTCATCCGCCAGCGTGGTCTTGAGCGTGTAGCCGGCGACCGGTTTGGCGAGGATGCGCTTGATGCCCGAGTTGCGCGCGATGATCTTGCTCGGCGCGTTGCTGATACCGGTGAGCATGATCAGCAGAATGTCGTGGTTCAGGCTTGGATCTTCCTTGATCTTGGCCGCCAGTTGCATGCCGGTCATGCCCGGCATGTTCTGGTCCAGCAACACCACATCGAAGTAATCGCGCAGGTGTGCCTTGGTACGCAGCAGTGCCAGCGCTTCCTTGCCGGATGGCACGGCGCTGACGTTCAGGCCCCACGCACTGCATTGCTGGACCAGGACTTTGCGGCAGGTGTCGTTGTCATCGACTACCAGCACGCGCGCACCTTGCAGCGGACTGTCGAGATCGGAGGTCGGGTGTTCGAGGCGATCCGGATCCAGCGGCAGGGTCAGCCACAGCGTGCTGCCCTGACTGGCACCACTCTTGATGCCGAATTCGCCCTGCATCAAACGAATCAGTTGTCGCGCGATGACCAGCCCGAGATTGCCGCCCAGGCGATTCGCCGAGAGAAAGTGTTTGCTGTGCAGTTCGGCGTGCATCAGCGCGTCGCGTTCTTCCTGCTCCATCGGCGCACCACTGTCCTGCACGGCGATGCGCAGGCGCGGTTTGCTGCTGCGTTCGTCAAGCGCGACAACAATCAGCACTTCGCCTTCAGCGGTTTTCTTCAGGGCATTTTCCAGCAGACTCAGCAGGGTCTGGCGCAGGCGTGTCGGGTCGCCACTGATTACGCGCGGCACTTGCGGCTGGATAAAGCTGATCAGCTCGACGTTCTGTTGTTCGGCCTTGGCGCGGTAGATGCTCAGGCAGTCATCGATCAAGGCATTGAGGTCGAACTGCACGTCGTCCAGTTCGATCTGCCCGGATTCGAGCTTGGAGATGTCGAGGATCTCGTTGATCAGCGTCAGCAGTTCGTTGCCGGCGCTGTGGATGGTCTGCACGTAGTCGCGTTGCTTGACCGACAGCGGCGTACCCAGCAGCAGTTCGGTCATGCCCAGTACGCCGTTCATCGGCGTGCGGATTTCGTGGCTGATCTTGGCGAGGAACTCGGCTTTGGCGTTGATCTCGGCATTGCTTGCGGCGAGATCGCGGCTGACGCTGAAACGGCTTTCGGTGATGCTGCGCTGACGCTCGCCGAGGGCGATGCTCATCAGCAGGCCGCTGATGCAGATGAATGCCATCAGGGTCATGATCAAGCCTTGCGGAGAGACCAGTGTCAGCCCCAGCAAGGCAGGAAGAATGATCAACGTGCCGATGTTGAACACCACCATCGCCGCGACGAACAGACGCGCCGGACGATAACCCTTCTGCCAGTGATAGAACGCGACAACCAGCATGCTCAGGCCGGCCAGTGCCACCAGTGCATAAGTGATGATGTTCAGCGGCAGGGTGTTGACGAACAGCAACAACAGGCTGCAGGTCACGATAAACAGAATGTCACCCAGCAACAGTTTGTTCAGCGGGTGCGGGCCGAGCGGGGCGAAAAAGCGATAGGCGAACATCAACCCGGCTGGGGCGGTCAGCAACAGTGCCAGATAGGCGCCCGGCGTCTGCACCGCGTGCCAGTTCGGCAGCCAGGGGCCGGCGAGGTTGAGCAGCAGCAACAGACTGAGGCCCAACAGGCCTTCGCAGACCGCCAGCCACAGGCTACTGCGCGACCGCGAGTAGGCGTAGCGCACAAGATTGTGCAACAGCAGCATGGCGAGACAGCCGAACAGCAAACCGAAGACCAGCGTCTGATTGTGGTTGGCTGCGCTCATCACCGCCGATTGCAAGGTGACGTGCGGGCGCAATTGATGGTCAGACACCAGACGCAGATAGACATCGAGGGGTTTGTCGCTCTGCGGCAGTGGCAGCATGAAGTCGCTGCTCGGCAACGGTCGTTCGGCCTGTGGCTGATCGGTACCGGTGTTGAGTTGCTCGATCAGCTTGTCGCCGTCCAGCACGTAAAGATTGAGCTGTGACAGATCGGGAGCAAAGATGCGCAGCACTTGTTCGTGCTTGCCCGGCGCCAGTTTGAAGCGCAGCCACAGGGCGCCGTCGGGCTCGGACGCGGTGAGGCGGTCAAGGTCGATGGGGCTGAATTGATTGGTGTAGCGAGCGGAGCGGATGTCGCTCAGTTGCAGATTGCCCTGATCGTCGAGCAATACCGACCAGCCACTGCCTTGCGCGGCCTGGGCCGGGAGCATGCAGAGCAAGGTCAGCATCGTGACGGTGAAGCTTATGGCAATCCTGAGCCAGCGCACGGCGAAATCCCTTCGTAGGTTGATGCCAGAATATAACGATGCGCGGCGGCGGAACAGCCCGGCGAGGAGCGGTATCCCTCGCCGGGCTTGATCGACAGCTTATTCCTGGGTTTCGCCACGTTCACGGGCAATGGCGCGGTAGCCAATGTCCTTGCGGTAGAAGCAGCCTTCCCAGTCGATGGCCGCTGCCAGCTTGTAGGCTTGCTGCTGAGCTTCACTCACGCTTGCGCCCATTGCCGTGGCGCAGAGTACGCGACCACCGGCAGTGACGACCTGGCCATCTTGCAGCGCAGTACCAGCGTGGAAGACTTTGCCTTCCAGCTTCGCTGCCGCGTCCAGACCATTGATCGCTGCACCCTTGGCGTAATCGCCAGGGTAGCCGCCAGCGGCTAGCACGATGCCCACGCTCGGACGTGGATCCCACTGTGCTTCGACCTTGTCCAGCGCTTGCGCCAGCGCGGCTTCGACCAGCAGCACCAGGCTCGATTGCAGGCGCAGCATCACCGGTTGGGTTTCCGGATCGCCGAAGCGGCAGTTGAACTCGATGACTTTCGGGTTACCGGCCTTGTCGATCATCAGACCGGCATAGAGGAAACCGGTGTAGACGTTGCCTTCTTCGGCCATGCCGCGCACGGTCGGCCAGATGACCAGATCCATCACGCGCTTGTGCACGTCGGCGGTGACCACCGGGGCAGGGGAGTAGGCACCCATGCCGCCAGTGTTCGGGCCGCTGTCGCCGTCGCCAACACGTTTGTGGTCCTGGCTGGTAGCCATCGGCAGCACATTCTTGCCATCGACCATGACGATGAACGAAGCTTCTTCGCCGTCGAGGAACTCTTCGATCACCACGCGCGAACCAGCGTCACCGAAAGCGTTGCCGGCGAGCATGTCGCGCACAGCGTCTTCGGCTTCGGCCAGGGTCATGGCGACGATCACGCCTTTACCGGCGGCCAGGCCATCGGCCTTGATCACGATCGGTGCGCCTTTTTCACGCAGATAAGCCAGCGCTGGCTCGATCTCGGTGAAGTTCTGGTAGTCGGCGGTCGGGATCTTGTGGCGTGCGAGGAAGTCCTTGGTGAAGGCTTTCGAGCCTTCCAGCTGTGCAGCGCCGGCGGTCGGACCAAAGCAGTCCAGGCCACGCGAGCGGAACAGGTCAACGACGCCAGCCACCAAAGGCACTTCCGGGCCGACGATGGTCAGGGAAACGTTTTTCTCGGCGAAGTCGGCCAGTTGCTCAAGGGCCAGCACGTCGATGGCGACGTTCTCGCACTTGGCTTCGATGGCGGTGCCAGCGTTGCCCGGTGCAACGAACACCTTCTGCACGCGTGGATCCTGAGCCACTTTCCAGGCCAGGGCGTGTTCACGGCCACCGCTGCCAATGATCAAAACATTCATTTCAAAAACCTCGGATGACGCTAATTCTGTGGGGGCTGATCGTTCCCACGCTCTGCGTGGGAATGCCTCTACGGACGCTCTGCGTCCAAGGGACGCGGAGCGTCCCGGGCTGCGTGCCCACGCAGAGCGTGGGTACGATCAAGCAATAATCAGTGACGGAAGTGGCGCATGCCGGTGAATACCATCGCGATGCCGGCTTCGTCAGCGGCGGCAATCACTTCAGCATCACGCATCGAACCACCCGGCTGGATCACCGCAGTGATACCGACCTTGGCCGCGTTGTCCAGGCCGTCGCGGAACGGGAAGAACGCGTCGGAGGCCATCACCGAACCAGCAACTTGCAGGCCTGCGTGCTCAGCCTTGATCGCGGCAATACGCGCCGAGTTTACGCGGCTCATCTGGCCAGCGCCGACACCGATGGTCTGACGGTTTTTGGCGTAGACGATGGCGTTGGACTTAACGTACTTGGCAACTTTCCAGGCGAAGATCAGGTCGTGGATTTCCTGTTCGGTCGGCGCGCGCTTGGTCACGACTTTCAGGTCATCGGCGCTGATCATGCCAATGTCGCGGCTCTGTACCAGCAGACCACCGTTGACGCGCTTGTAATCCCACGCCGCAGCGCGGTCAGCTGACCACTCGCCGCAGGCCAGCAGGCGCACGTTGGCTTTGGCCGCGACGATGGCGCGGGCTTCTTCGCTGACGCTTGGAGCGATGATCACTTCAACGAACTGACGCTCGACGATCGCTTTGGCGGTCTCGGCATCCAGTTCACGGTTGAAGGCGATGATGCCGCCGAATGCCGACTCGGTGTCGGTGGCGTAAGCCAGTTCGTAGGCCTGACGAATGCCGCCTTCGGCGTCCGGGCTCACTGCCACGCCGCACGGGTTGGCGTGCTTGACGATGACGCAGGCTGGCTTGACGAAGCTCTTCACGCATTCCAGCGCGGCGTCGGTATCGGCCACGTTGTTGTACGACAGCTCTTTGCCTTGCAGTTGGGTCGCGGTGGCGATGCCGACTTCGGCAGGCTTGGCTTCCACGTAGAACGCCGCGCTCTGGTGCGGGTTCTCGCCGTAGCGCATTTCCTGGGCCTTGATGAACTGGCTGTTGAAGGTGCGCGGGAATTCGCTGCGGCCTTCAGTGCTCAGGGTTTCAGCCGCTTGATTCACGGTGCCCATGTAGTTGGCGATCATGCCGTCGTAGGCCGCAGTGTGTTCGAACGCCTTGAGCATCAGGTCGAAACGCTGAGCGTAGGTCAGGCCGCCGGCCTTCAGGCCTTCGAGCACGCTGGCGTAATCGCTGGCATTCACCACGATCGCTACGTCTTTATGGTTTTTCGCTGCCGAACGAACCATGGTCGGGCCGCCAATATCGATGTTTTCGATGGCGGTCGGCAGGTCGCAGCCTGGCTTGTTGATGGTGGCTTCGAACGGGTAGAGGTTGACTGCAACCAGATCGATTGGCTTGATGCCGTGCTCGCTCATGATCGCGTCGTCAATACCGCGACGACCGAGGATGCCGCCGTGGATTTTCGGGTGCAGGGTTTTCACCCGACCGTCCATCATTTCGGCGAAACCGGTGTAATCCGCGACTTCCACTGCGGCAACACCGTTGTCGCGCAGCAGCTTGAACGTCCCGCCGGTGGAGAGGATCTCGACGCCCAGAGCTTCGAGCTCCTTGGCGAATTCGAGGATCCCGGTCTTGTCGGAAACGCTGATCAAGGCGCGGCGGATCGGCAGGCGGGTAGTCTGGTCGGTCATCTCAATTTCCATCAAAAGCAAAGGAAGTCAGCAAAAAAGGCGACCGTTTTTTACGCGGGCGCCTTTCTGGTTTGATTGAATGCTTACAGCAGATCGTACTGCTTGAGTTTCTTGCGCAGCGTGCCGCGGTTAAGTCCCAGCAGCTCACTGGCCTTGGTCTGGTTGCCCTTGACGTAGTTCATCACGCTTTCGAGCAGGGGAGCCTCGACTTCGGAGAGCACCAGGTTGTACACATCCGTGACGGACGCGCCCTCAAGGTGGGCGAAATAATTGTGCAGCGCCTTCTCGACACTCCCGCGAAGGGTCTGACCTTCTTCGCTCGGGGTATTGAGGTGCTGTTTCAAATTCACGTTGTCGCTCACGGGTGTTGTTCCACTCACTAAAGTCTCGGTCATCATCGTCATGCGGCCACCCCTTCTTCGTCCCCTGTCAGGCTCTTGTAATGCTCGGCGAAGAACTCCCGAACATTGGCGCATTGTGTTTCCGTACCATCCAAACGATTGAAGTGGGCGCGAAACTCCCTGGCGCCCGGCAAGGTTGCGAGATACCAGCCCACATGCTTGCGTGCAATGCGCACGCCCATCACATCCCCATAGAAAGCGTGAAGTGCGGCCAGATGCTCCAGCAGTATGTGTTCCACTTCGATCAGCTCCGGTGCCGGCAATTTCTCGCCCGTGCGCAGGTAATGATCGATCTCGCGAAAAATCCATGGCCGCCCTTGGGCGGCGCGGCCTACCAACAGGCCATCGGCACCGGTCGCGTCGAGCACGTAACGGGCCTTCTCTGGCGAATCGATGTCGCCATTGGCAAACACCGGAATCGACACCGCTTGCTTGATCGCGGCAATCGTGTCGTATTCGGCTTCACCCTTGTACAGATCGGCGCGCGTGCGGCCATGCACTGCCAGCGCGGTGATCCCGGCCTGCTCGGCGATCTTCGCCACGGTCAGGCCGTTCTTGTTGTCGCGATCCCAACCGGTGCGGATCTTCAGGGTCACCGGCACATCAACTGCCGCCACGACAGCGTGCAGGATCTCGGTGACCAGTGCTTCGTCCTTCAACAACGCGGAGCCGGCAGCCTTGTTACAGACCTTCTTCGCCGGGCAACCCATGTTGATATCAATAATCTGTGCGCCGAACTCAACGTTGGCCCGGGCCGCATCCGCGAGCATCTGCGCATCGCCACCGGCAATCTGTACCGAGCGCGGCTCGGGATCGCCTTCGTGGATCATGCGCAGGCGCGACTTGCGGGTGTTCCACAAGCTCATGTCGCTGGTGACCATTTCCGAGACAACAAGCCCTGCGCCCAAACGCTTGCACAGCTGACGAAAGGGCTGATCGGTAACTCCCGCCATCGGGGCGAGAATCAAGCCGTTCTGCAATGTGTATGGGCCGATGCGTACCGCCGACATAGGACTTCCCTGAAGTGGGGCCGGATCATGAGAGTTCGAAAAAGGGTTGGCATGATACCCGCTCTCGATGACTGGATAAAGGCTGAATTGAACAAAATCTGAACAGTTATTCTGTTATTGCCAGCGGTTTGGTTGTGCAGGGCAAAGTCAGAAAAACGTTGTCAATTCGCAAACGATGAAGCGTTTCACTCGGGGGAGTGAAAGTTCAGGCTGTAATTCACCGCTTTCGGGCCCGGATCGAGAATGTCCAGCGCGATATGGATTGGCGTCTGCGGCGGCATTTCCGCCAGGCCTTCGAGATCACCGCTCAGGTATTCGCCAGGTTTGAACCGACGACTGGCGATCAAGTGGCCATTGAGGTCGGCGAAACGCAGCTCGAGCAGCGGAAACGGCTGGGAGAAGGTCGCGCGGTTATAGATGATCGCGTCGACTACCAGCGCACCGCTGAATTCCGGATGGCTGCGCACCACCAGATTGCTGCTCTTGATCCGCGCGATGTCGACTTTCGACGGCACGGTGCAGCCGATCTGCGGGCAGATTTGCTGGAACCACGGCCGGTATTGGTCCTGGCGCGCCAGTTCCTCGAAATGATAGGCAACGTATTGGCCACCCAGACCACCTGCGGCGAGGAGCACCAACAACAGCCAAAGCAGGCGTCGGCCCCACGGCGAACGGCGCTTTTGCCAATCAAGCTGCAGTGGATCGTCAGTCAGATCCTGAAGCGCTTCGGCCCTTACGCTGGTTTCTGCGCGTTCGCGTTTTTTGCGCGCCGGCGCGATCACCGGGAGAACGTCGTCATCACTTTCGTCGCTGGCCGAAAAGCGTTCGCGGCGCGCGTTCGGGTCAATCGGGTCGTGCAGACGCAGTTGCGGAATCGCCGGCTCGTCATCCAGATCCACCGGTTCCAGCGACAGCGAGGGTTCGGTGCGCTCGGATCTGACCGGTTCGATGTCGGCGACTTCTGGCTCGTCTGCCTCGGGCTCGGCCGTGTGCTCATCGGCGCGCTCGCTGAACAGGCTGTCGCGCCAGACGGTTTCGTCCGGCTCCGGGCTGTCGCGGCGTGCGCTCAGGGAGTCTTCGCGTTGACGACCGAATTCGGTGGTTGGCTGGATTTCCCGTTGTTCGAGGCGAGCGAGTTCTTCGTCCAGATCGAGGCTGTCGAGGTCCAGTTCCGAGGCGCTCCACTGCTTTTGACTGATGGCGCGCGGCACTGGTGGTTCGACGACGGGCGGCGGCTCGATAACGGGAGCTGCCTCGATGATCGGGAGTGGCTCGACAATCGATGGCGCAACCGGCGTCACCGCGTCCTTGCCGGCGTGTTGTTCCAGCAGCTGTTTGGCCGCGTTGAACACTTGCAGGCAGGAGCCGCAGCGAACCACCCCGCGGGCCACGCTCAATTGAGCATGGCTGACACGGAAACTGGTTTGGCAATGCGGGCACTGGGTGACGAAGCTGTCGGTCATGCGGCGATCCGGATTATGCAGGCGGTCATTCTAGCGCCGACGGCCGGTGATGCGCACCCAGCCATCGCGATTGGCGATCGGATCGAGATCGAAGTCCTGCGCGTAAGCGGCGGCGACTTCGTCACCTTGTTCGGCAAGAATGCCCGATAGCGCCAGACGACCACCGGGCTTGACCAGTCCGGACAGCTGCGGCGCCAGCGAAACCAGCGGGCCGGCCAGGATGTTGGCGACCAGCACATCGGCTTGAACCTGCGGCAGATCTTCCGGCAGGTACAGCGGGAACAGTTCGTCGGCAATGTTATTGCGACCGGCGTTGTCGCGCGAGGCTTCCAGCGCCTGCACGTCAATGTCGGTGCCGACGGCTTGTTTGGCGCCGAGCAACAGGGCGGCGATCGCCAGAATCCCCGAGCCGCAGCCGAAATCCAGCACGTTGCAGTCTTTCAGGTCTTGGCCGTCGAGCCATTCCAGGCACAGCGCGGTAGTCGGGTGCGTACCGGTGCCGAAGGCCAGGCCCGGATCCAGCAGCAAATTGACTGCATCAGGCTCGGGCGCGGCGTGCCAGCTCGGCACGATCCACAGGCGCTGGCCGAAACGCATCGGCTCAAAACCGTCCATCCAGCTGCGTTCCCAATCCTGATCTTCGATGACTTCGCTGTGATGCTCGGGCAGCGGGCTGCCGGTCAGCAGTTCCAGATGGGCCAGAACCGGTGCAGGTTCGGTGCCGCCTTCGAACAGCGCCAGCAGATGCGTGTGCGCCCACAGCGGGGTGGTGTTGAGTTCCGGTTCAAAGATCGGCTGATCTTCGGCGTCCATGAAGGTCACCGACACGGCGCCGACTTCAAGGAAAGCGTCTTCGTAGGTTTCGGCTTGTTCCGGGCTGATGGCGAGACGTACTTGCAGCCAAGGCATGGCGGGCACCTTTGAAAAAATATTGATTGCAGCCTAGCGGCCTGCGAGAAGCGCGCAAGTTTACGCGAGCGCGGCGCAGAACACGAACATGGTTGAAGATCAAAAGATCGCAGCCTGCGGCAGCTCCTACGCTGAAATGCGACCCCCTGTAGGAGCTGCCGCAGGCTGCGATCTTTTGACTTTGCTGCAGAAACAACAAAGCCGCCCGAAGGCGGCTTTGTCTGGTGCGGGCTGAAGCTTAGTGCTTCTCGCCAGCCAGCTTGTGCTCGAGGTAGTGAATGTTCACACCGCCCTTGCAGAAGCCTTCGTCACGAACCAGATCACGGTGCAGCGGGATGTTGGTCTTGATCCCGTCAACCACGATTTCGTCCAGGGCATTGCGCATGCGTGCCATGGCTTCGTCGCGGGTCGCGCCGTAAGTGATCAGCTTGCCGATCAGCGAGTCGTAGTTCGGTGGGACCGCATAACCGCTGTACAGGTGCGAATCGACGCGAACGCCGTTGCCGCCTGGCGCGTGGAAATGCTTGACCGTACCCGGGCTCGGCATGAAGGTTTTCGGGTCTTCAGCGTTGATCCGGCATTCCAGCGAGTGACCGCGGATCACCACGTCATCCTGAGTGAACGACAGCTTGTTGCCAGCGGCGATGCTGAGCATCTCCTTGACGATGTCGATACCGGTGACCATTTCCGAAACCGGGTGCTCCACCTGAACACGGGTGTTCATTTCGATGAAGTAGAAACGACCGTTCTCGTACAGGAACTCGAAAGTGCCGGCGCCGCGGTAACCGATGTCGATGCACGCCTTGACGCAGCGAGCCAGAACTTCCTGACGCGCTTTCTCGTCGATGCCCGGTGCCGGCGCTTCTTCGAGAACCTTCTGGTGACGACGTTGCAGCGAGCAATCGCGGTCGCCCAGATGGATGGCGTGGCCCTGGCCGTCGGACAGAACCTGCACTTCGACGTGACGCGGGTTGGTGAGGAATTTTTCCAGATACACCATCGGATTGCCGAACGCCGCGCCTGCTTCGGTACGGGTCAGTTTGGCGAAGGCGATCAGGTCTTCTTCCTTGTGTACCACGCGCATACCGCGACCACCACCGCCACCAGCGGCTTTGATGATCACCGGATAGCCGACTTCACGACCGATGCGCAACGCCGTTTCTTCGTCTTCCGGCAATGGGCCGTCGGAACCTGGAACGGTCGGTACGCCCGCTTCGATCATCGCGTGCTTGGCCGAAACCTTGTCGCCCATCAGGCGAATGGTGTCAGCTTTCGGGCCGATGAAAGCGAAGCCGGAGTTCTCGACCTGCTCGGCAAAATCGGCGTTTTCCGCGAGGAAGCCGTAGCCTGGGTGAATGGCGGTAGCGCCAGTCACTTCAGCGGCAGCGATGATGGCCGGAATGTGCAGGTAGGACTGAGCGGCAGATGCCGGGCCGATGCAGACGGATTCGTCTGCCAGACCCAGGTGCATCAGCTCTTTGTCGGCCTTGGAGTAAACGGCGACGGTCTTGATGCCCATCTCTTTGCAGGCACGCAGAATCCGCAGGGCGATCTCACCGCGGTTAGCGATCAGAACTTTTTCCAACTTCGCAGTCATCAAAGGCTCTCCGCAGTTCAAACGATGGTGAACAGCGGTTGGTCGTACTCAACCGGCTGGCCGTCTTCGACGAGGATGGACTCGATCACACCGCTGGTTTCAGCTTCGATGTGGTTCATCATCTTCATGGCTTCGACGATGCACAGAGTGTCGCCTTTCTTCACGGTCTGGCCGACTTCAACGAAGGCTGGCGAGGCTGGCGAAGATTTACGGTAGAAAGTGCCGACCATCGGCGAACGGGCAACAGTGCCGTTCAGCGCTGGAGCAGCAGCGGCAGCCGGGGCTGCAGCAGCCACCGGAGCAGCAGCAACAGGCGCGGCGGCCGGTGCTTGCATCGGAGCCGGCGCGTAGTACTGCTGAGCCGGGGTCTTGCTGTGACGGCTGATGCGTACGGACTCTTCGCCTTCCTTGATCTCGAGCTCGTCGATGCCGGACTCTTCCAGCAATTCGATCAATTTCTTAACTTTACGGATATCCATGAATCATCAACTCCCAAGGGTCGGTCAGGGGCGCTTAACGCTTGTAGTTCAAGTCGTTGCCGGTGTTTCAAGCTGTTCTAGTGCAGCCTCCAGGGCCAGTCGGTAACCGCTGGCGCCAAGGCCGCAGATCACTCCCACCGCTACGTCGGAGAAGTAAGAGTGATGGCGGAAAGGTTCGCGTTTGTGCACGTTGGACAAATGCACTTCGATGAATGGGATGCTCACTCCCAGCAACGCGTCACGTAATGCGACACTTGTATGCGTAAAAGCTGCTGGATTGATCAGAATGAAATCGACACCTTCGCCGCGTGCGGCGTGGATGCGGTCGATCAATTCGTACTCGGCATTGCTTTGCAGATACAGCAGATGATGGCCGGCTTCACGGGCGCGGCGCTCCAGATCCTGATTGATCTGCGCCAGGGTCGTTGAACCGTAAGTGCCGGGTTCGCGGGTGCCGAGCAGGTTCAGGTTGGGGCCGTGCAGCACCAGGAGGGTTGCCATCTGCGTAGTCCTTGTTATCAATGAGCATTCGTCAGAACCCGGCGACTATGCCGCAAAGACTTTGTGACTGTCCAGTTCTATGCAATAGCCAGCACGATGGCCGATGTTTGCGCGAAATATGTGACCAAGTGATTTGATCCGGTCATTTCTGCAAGATAGGCGGTGATACAAATGACGCTATCGCGAGCAGGCTCACTCCTACAGTTGGAATGCGTTCCCTTGTAGGAGTGAGCCTGCTCGCGATAGCGGTCTATCAGACACGAAAGGCCTGAACGGCTGTATGTAGTTGCCCGCCAAGTACCAGCAAGTTCTCGCCTTGTTCGCGCCCCCGGCCGATACGCACCAGATTATCCCCACCCAATTGATGAATCCGCTCGCTGTGATCGCGAATCTCGCTGACTGCACCGCTTTGCTGCGCGGTGATATCGGCAATGCGGATCGCCGTGTCGGAAATGGTCTGGATCGCACCGACGATTTTATCCAGCGCACCGTCCGCCGCTTGTGCCTGATTGGCCGTGGCTTCAGCGTGTTCGACTTGTGCGCGCATGCCTTCGACCGATTGGCGGGCGGCGGTTTGCAGGCCGGCGATCAGCGTTTGAATCTCAGCGGTTGCGCCAGCCGTGCGTTGTGCCAGCGAACGCACCTCTTCCGCTACCACAGCAAAGCCGCGGCCCATTTCACCGGCACGCGCCGCTTCAATCGCCGCGTTCAGCGCCAGCAGATTAGTCTGGTCAGCAATCGAGCGAATCACCGTCAACACGCCGCCGATGGTGGCCGACTCTTCGGCCAGATGTTCGATCATCTGCGCGTTGCCTTGCACTTCACCGACCAGTGCGTGCAGGCCGGTCAGGCTCTGGCCGATCACAGTCTGGCCATGTTCGACCGCCAGTCCGGCGTGACGGCTGGCATCCGCCGCCTGCTGTGCATCGCCGGCAACTTGCTGAATGGTCGCTTCCAGTTCGCCGAGGGAATCGCGGATCAGCGCGGTGTCGCCGGCCTGATGTTCGGCGCCGCTGTGTAAGTCGTTGCTCAGTTCGGCGAGGGTGCGACTGCTGCCCGCCACTTGTTCGGCATTGCCGCGAATGGTCCCGACCAGGTCGACCAGATAGGCGCGCAGGCGGTTCAGCGACGCTTCGATGTCGTGCAGTTCACGGTTGGTTTTGCCCAGATGAATGTCGCGGCTGAAGTCGCCCTCGGCCCAAGTCGACAACGCCGGCGCGAGGCTGGTCAGCGTGTGCGCCAGGCGCCGTTGCAAGGTGTCGATCAGTAAAGCGATGAGCAGAATCAGACCGATCATCATGCCTTGGATCAGACGTACTTCGCCCTGGATCTGCCCGTGCTGGGCACGTACCACCGGCTCAAGACCGGCGATGGCCTGCTGCACGGCGGCGATTTTCTGGTGAGTAGCGTTGCTGAGGTCGGTGCGTTTCTGGATCTGATCACGGGTACGCGTCAGCTCAGCCGGGTAGCGCCCGAGCAGGCTGTTGAGTTCGCGTTTGAAGCCTACACCGGCATCTTCGGCAACGGTTTTTTCGGTGTTTTCGATACCCATCATCGCGGCGAAATCATCACTGCCCGACTCGCTGCTGGCAACCACGCCGAGCAAGGGCAGGGCATCGATCAACTGCGCCTGTGCGCGGATGTTGCTGACCTCGCGCTCAACGTCAGCGGCCAGTTCACTGCGCCCGCTGCTGACCAGTTTGTCTCGCGCCAGCGACAGTTTGCCCACGTGCTGAGAGGCGACGAGCAGCGGTGTCATATAAGCCGCGTTGCCACTGGCATAGGTGCTGAGTTGATCGAGGCTGGCACTCAATTCGCGCTCGGCCTGCAACAACAAGGCTTGCGGGTCACCGGCCAGTTTGCCGGCAGCGAGCAGGTCGGTTTTGCTGAATTCTTCCAGGCCGGTCAGGCTCGGGCGCAGGGTGTCGGCCAGCGGCGGCGGTAATTCATTCAGTTCTGTCTGCAGGCCGGCGATGGCCTGGCTGGCGCTGCTCAGGCGCAGGGCATCGCCACTGGCGAGGTAATCCTCGACGTTGCGCGCCACTTCATTTTGAAATTGCTGAGACAAGCCCAAATACCGTTCCATCAACAGATATGGACGTTCGAGGGCTTTTTGCGACCACCACAGCGTGGCGCCGAGTGCGAGGCACACGGCGACCAGCAGCAGCGTATTGAGATTGGTGAGCAACTTCAGGCGCATGACGGCTACCAACGGCAGAAATGGTAAGCGCCTGAATTTATTGCGGTTCTGTTACAGGGTTATGACCGAATCAGTGGATTCCGATGAAAAAGTGGCACTTTGCTTTGAGTCGCGCGCAGTCTGCACGCGATTGCGCCCGGCACCCTTGGCGCGGTACAGCGCTTCGTCGGCCTGACTGGCCATCATCAGGCTGTCGCAGTCGTCGTGCATTTCCACCACGCCGGCACTGAAGGTGCACCACAAGTCCTGCGGCTGCGCGGGATAATGAATTTCGGCGAAGCGCTGGCGAATTTCGTCGAGCACTTTGTGCGCGGCGTCTATATCGGTGTCGGGCATGACGATGGCGAATTCTTCGCCGCCGTAGCGGCCGATGAAGTCGGTTTTGCGCAAACGCTGTTTGAGAAACAACGCGAGGCTCTTGATCACGCGGTCGCCCATCGGGTGGCCGTGGCTGTCGTTGACCCGTTTGAAGTGGTCGATGTCGAGCATGGCAAAGCTCAGCGGCTTGTTCTCGCGGCGGGCGCGGAACGAGCAGTCTTCGAGCAATTGCAGAATGTGCGTGTGGTTGTACAAACCGGTGAGGCTGTCGCGCACCATTCGCGCTTTCAGATTGCGTGCGCGGGCGGCGCGGTTACGCACGGTGGTGATCAGGTGGCGCGGCTTGATCGGTTTGGTCAGGAAGTCATCGCCGCCCTCGCTCATGGCGTCGAGTTGCTTGTCCAGATCGTCTTCGGCCGACAGGTAGATGATCGGCACGCTGACATAGCGATCGTTGTGGCGAATCACCTTGGCCAGCTCAGTGCCGGTGCAGGCCGGCATGTACATGTCGAGAATGATCAGATCCGGCTGGAAATCCGCCAGCTCGGCCATTGCCTGAATCGGTTCGATCAAGGTGCGCGTGACGATCCCGGCGCTGTTGAGCAGGCGCTCGGTGTGCAGGGCCTGTGCGCGCGAATCGTCGATGATCAGCACTTTGTACGGTTCGTACTGGGCGACGCAGGTGAGCACTTCGATCTTCTCCAGCAGGCTCGACGCTTCGAGGGTGCCGGTGAGGAACTCCTGGCCACCGGCGCGCACGGCGGCGAGACGGGTCGGGGTATCGGTTTCGTGCAGGCTGAAAAACAGCAGTGGCAGCGGTTCGTCCAGACCGACCTGGGCTTCAGCGGCGAGTTTCAGGCCGACGCCGGCACCGCTGAAATCCACGTCCATGACGATCGCCGCTGGCAGGCGCTCGACCATCGAGGAGCGAAACGCCGACACGCTGTCCAGCGCCTGCGCGGTGAGGCCGAAGAATTCCAGTTGCTTGGCCAGTCGTTCGGCGCGGTCGTGATCCTGCAGCATCACGTAGATCGGTTTGCGCAGCGGCGGCAGGAAGGTCTGATCGAGTTGATCGCCATGCCGCAGGCCGGTGCGCGACAGACGCTGCATCAAACGATTGAGGTCGGTGATCAGCCCGCTGCTGAGACGGCCGCGATTGGCGTCCACCGCTTCCAGCGACTGACTGATGTGGCGCGCGAGTTGAGTGTGTTCCGGCTGTTCGAAGCGCTCGGCAAAACGCAGCAGGCGCAGGTTGGCCTCGCTCAGTTCGGCGAGGTCGACGGTGGACCACTCACTGCGTTGCAGGCGCTGCCATATCTCAAGAATCTGACGTGCCTGATGAATTACCCGCTGGGCAAAGTGGTGCTTGAGACGCTCACGGCTGGGGTCTTCTGGCTCGGTCATATCCTGACTACTAGTTAGGCTGCATGCTGAGATCGACTGGTGGCTCTATGCTAGCACCTCTTTTCCCTTAGACGAGTGTCGTACGTCAATAATCTGCAATGCGTCACCATTCAGTTTCTGACCGATTGGTTTTGATTTTGACCTTGTCGTCGGCGATGCGCCGGATTTACAGGTGCCAAGGGACGTTTCCTATCGTGTGCGAGGAAGCTTCGTGGCCTCGGATGGTCATCGTCTGACAGGGCTTTCTGATTTTACGTCGAAGTGATTTCACAGCGTTTTTTGCTTGGTAGGGTTCAGGGATTCCCCTAGAAGCTGTCCGCCCGACATGAGCCAGTGTTTCAACGAACATGCCAGCGATGAACAACGCCTGAACCACAACACCGTGCCCGTGGCCGATTGTGAATGCAGTGAAGAATGGCTGTATGGCGAAAAGGTGCGCGTGACCGAGGTGCCGGTGCTCACGTGCCACTGCCTGTGGCGCGAGTATCAGCGCCAGGCCGAGGACATCGTTGCGCCCGAGGGCGTCTTTATCGCTGACCCGGTCAAGCGCAACCGCGCGATCAACGCGGCGTACGCCCGACTCTGGCAACACGACAAGCGATTCCAGTGGGCCGGTTTGGCAGCGTTCGCGTCGAAGCAGGTGGGCTGTGGCTTGCTGCACGCCGCTGAAAGTATCGAACGTATCCGCGAAGAACACGAAGCGCGCCAGCGAGTGCGGGAAGGGCGGCGTCAGTCCGGATTGCTGACGCCGGGAAAAATGCCGGAGCAGACCGAAGACCTGCGGGAATACGAAAAGGCGCAGGCGCGTAATCCTGTGCCGTCCGTGGATTTTCGCGCCAGCGGCGAACAGCTGTCACTGGTGCAGCAACAGTTCCAGCATGTGTACGAGATGATGGCGATGGGTAATACCACGCTGTTTCTGGATGTTTATCCGTTGCATCAGTTTTATGCGGTGCGTGGGTTGGGGGAGTTGAAGAGGTGTTTGGAAACGAGAAAACAGATTCATGGGCACGCTAAGTTTCCAGTGCTTTGGCCGGTGGGGCAGGCAGTACTTGGTTTCGGTAAGGATTACGAAGAGATTCGGAAAGCATTCGAAGCCATAGACGCAGGAAGTATTGCCGAAAGCGTGGAGCATCTAGCCTGGCACGAGCAGCGAAATATTCTTCAGCCAACCATTTATGAAAACGGCCACTTGGTCTCATTGCTTCGCGGTAATCATTTTTCCTACGTTACTGGCTTCCCTTCTGGTGTCGCTCAGGCCATCGAGTTGACCCTGACCAGCCAATGTCAGCGTGTCGATGATGGTCGTACCATCGATTTTGCTCGCAATCCGCTAGCAGACCTCTCCGATATCAAGCAGCGAATGGAATTTGTACTTCGGGCCGCATCTCGTTTTGACCAGATGCTCAATGACGAAAATAGAAATTCAATGGCGCAATCCATAGGTGAAATCGCTGCCATGGAGGGCGCTTGATGACCTCGCGCATTTCTCCGTTGAACTGCCGTCGCTGGGCACGGCTGGCGCTTTGCGTAATTTTGGCAATGGTCGCTGGACATCAACTCATGCAGCCGTTGTGGGGCGATCCCGTGATTGCTATTCAGATGGGCGGACCGTATGAATATATGGAGGCGCATTCAACGGCGCCTTTCAGTGCATGGGGGCGAGGCAGTAAAAGCGTTTCGGGTGGTATTCCGAAAGTCGACGCCCGTCTACGTTTTGTCGATCCGCAGTATGGATTCGAGACGCCACTGGCCCGTTTTTTTACGGTGACGTTCGTCCGCAATCTGGTCGATGACATCCGCATGTCCCCGCAAATCGAGCCGTTGCTGATCGACGATGCCATGAAAGTGGTTCTCGACCTGCAAGCTCAATGGTGTGCAAAAGGCTGGAGGCCGGTGGGAACCCGGCGCTATCCCACCATTGCTGATACGCCCGAATGGCGAGCCTATCTCAGCCCCGGCGTACTCCAAGGACATGCTTATTGGCAGGCCGGTGACAAGTACCAGGTGATGTTGATATTGGCGCGATTCAGAGACTCCCGGCATCCCGATCAGGAACGCTATCTCATCACTCTTGATATCGGCGAAGCGTGGCGGCTTTTTGAGGAAGAGGAGGGTCGCTTCGAACCCCACCATTCCCCCC